>DATDJN010000062.1:0-8800 GCA_036520515.1 Rhizobiaceae bacterium | reverse complement strand
GGAAAGCAGATCGCGTCTCGGTTGGCGGGCGACATGTCCTCGAACAGCCTCTCTTCGCCGGTCAGGCTCGCCTCGGCTTTTCGCAGCGCGAGGTCTATGTCGTCAATGGAAAGCAGGCCTTTGTGCACCATCGCGTTGTTGATGGAGGCGACGGCGACGAGTAGGCCCTGGAGTTGCAGGTTCGCGGTGTTCATGGCTGATCCCTCCGGGTTGGCGTGGCCGGCCGCCCGAGCGGACATCGGCTCCGCGCATAACCGCAAGGCAGGCGGGAAGGTTCCGGCGCGGGGGGCGGCCCGAGCCGTGACCAGGTGCTATTCGGCCGGCTCCATCCGGGCATGGGCGGCTTCTTCCAGCTCGCGCTTCAGCCGCGCCTCCTCATGCACCCGCGGCGTGATGAAGCGGCCGAGCAGAAGGTAGGCGACCGGCGTCAGGAAGAGCGTCGACAGCGTCGCCATGCCGAGCCCGCCGACGATCACCCAGCCGAGCGCGATGCGCGCCTCGGCGCCCGCGCCCGACGCCAGCACCAGCGGCAGGCCGCCGAGCACGGTGCAGATCATCGTCATCATCACTGGCCTCAGCCGGATGTTCGAGGCTTCCTCGATCGCCTGGCGCACGTCCATGCCGCGGTCGCGCAGCTGGTTGGCGAACTCGACGATCAGGATGCCGTTCTTGGCCATGATGCCGACCAGCATGACGAGGCCGATCTGGCTGTAGGCGTTGAGGCTGGTGCCGGTGAGAAGCAGCGCGAAAACCGCGCAGGCAAGCCCGAGCGGCACGGTCGCCATGATGATGACGGCGCTCATGAAGCTCTCGAACTGCGCCGCCAGCACCAGCAGGATGATGACCAGCGCGAAGCCGAACACCATCAGCATGCCGGCATTCGTCTCGCCGAGCGTGGCGGCCTCGGCAAGCGGCAGGATGCGGCTGCCCGCCGGCATGATCGGCGCCGCGATCTCCTGGGCGCGCTCGAAGGCGTCGCCGAGCGCGAAGTCCGGCGCCAGGTTGGTAGTGATGGCGACCGACCGCAACTGCTGCTCGCGCGCCAGCGCGGGCGGCACCGCCTTCTCCGTCAGCGTGGCGATCGAGGCCAGCGGCACGAAACGCCCATCCATTGTCTTCAGGAAGATGTTCTCCATATCCGTCGGGTCGTTGATCGGATTGGAGGTGGAGACCAGCTTCACCGCGAAGGAGCGGTCGTTGAGGAACACCTCGTCGACCTTGTTGCCGTCGAGCATCGCCTGGATCGCCTCCGAGAGGCCGGTGATGTCGATGCCAAGGTCGGAGGCGCGGTCACGGTTGATCGACACCGAAAGCTGCGGCTGCGTGGCGTCGGTGGAGAGGCGCGGCTGCTGGAAGCGCGGGTCCTTCTCCATCTCGGCGATGATCCTGTTGGCCGCGTCGCCGAGCTCGGCATAGCTGTTCGAGCCGATGACGGCGAACTGCAGCCCGTTGCCGGCGCCGCGGATGCCCAGGCTGTTGGGCGACACGGGGAAGGCGCGCACGCCCGGCACCTCGGCGACCAGCCTGACGACATCGGCCATGATCTCCTGCTGCGTGCGCTCGCGCTGGTCCCACGGCGCCAGCGCCATCACCATGAAGGCGCTGTTGACGCTGCCGCCCATGCCGGCATTCGCAAACGTCGCCTGGATCTCGCCGGAATCGCGCAGCGGCTGGATCAGCTGCTCGATCCGCCGGAGCTGCTGGGTTGTGTAGTCGAGGCTGACGCCCTGCGGCGCGTTGATGCGCAGCATCGCCATCGAGCGGTCTTCCGGTGGCGTCAGCTCCTGGCGGATGAGCCCGAACGCGCCGAAGGCGGCGGCCGCGAACAGGGCCGAGGCCATGACCACGATCAGCGGTGCGCCGAGGCAGGCATGCAGGCAGCGCCGGTAGAGGCCGGCCAGCTTGCCGCCGATGGTGCCCATCACGCCGCCATGCTCCCCCGCATGCGCCCTCAGCATGCGCGAGGCGAGCATCGGGCAAAGCGACAGCGCGACCACGCTGGACAGGATGACGGCAATGGCCAGCACGAAGCCGAATTCGCGGAACAGGCCGCCGGTCTGGCCGGGCAGGAAGGAAAGCGGCACGAAGACCGCGACCAGCGTCGCCGTCGTCGCGACAACCGCGAAGAACACTTCCTGGGTGCCAAGCACGGCGGCGGCGCGCGGCCCCATGCCCTCGTTGCGTCGTCGCACGATGTTTTCCAGCACGACGATCGCGTCGTCGACGACGAGGCCGGTGGCGAGCACGAGCGCCAGCAGCGTCAGTATGTTGATCGAGAAGCCGACCAGGTAGATCGCCGCGATGGTGCCGATCAGCGCCACCGGAAGCGCCAGGCCGGGGATGAGCGTGGCGCGCAGGTCGAGCAGGAAGAGATAGATCACCAGCAGCACGATCGAGACCGAGATCATCAGCGCGATCTCGACCTCGTGGACCGCACCCCTCACGAACACCGCGTCGTCGCTGGTGACGCGGATGCTCATGCCTTCCGGCAGGTTGTTCTGGATGTTGGCGACCGCCGCGCGCACGCCCTCCGAGATGTCGAGCGTGTTCGATTCGGCCTGGCGGATGATGCCGAGCCCGATGCCGGCCTTGCCGTCGGAGCGCAGCGACGACTGCGCGATGTCGGGGCCGAGCGTCACCGTCGCCACGTCGCCCAGCCGGTTCTCGTCGCCGATCATCAGCGCCTCGAAGGCCTCGGGCGTCGTGACGTCGGCGCTGGCCCGCACGATGATGTTCTGGTCGTTGGTGGTCAGCGCGCCGGCCGGCGTATCCATCGCGATCGAGGAGAGCGACCTGCGGATGTCGGCGATGGTCAGGCCGAGACTGGCGAGCTTGCCCTGGTCTATGTCGATGCGGAAAATCTTCTCGCGGTCGCCATAGGCCTGAACGTCGGCGACGCCGGGCACCGCCGACAGCGTGTCGACGATCTGGTCTTCCACCAGCATCGTCATGTCCTCGACCGACAGCGTGTCCGAGGTCACGGCCAGGCGCATGACCGCATCGGCGTTGGCATCGGCCTTGACGATGCGCGGCGGATCGGCGTCGTCCGGCAGCTGGTTGGCCACGCGGCCGACCGCGTCGCGCATGTCGGATGCGGCGACGTCCAGATCGACGCCGTCGTTGAATTCCACCGTGACCCGGCTGCGCCCGTAGGAGGAGGACGACGAGATCGACTTGACGCCGGAGACGCGGGCCACGGCGCCTTCCAGCGGATCGGTCAGTTCACGGTCGATGGTTTCGGCGGCGGCGCCCTGGTAGTCGGCGGTTATGGTGATGACCGGGCGGTCGACGTCCGGAAGCTCGCGCACCTCGACGCCGAAGAAGGCGGCGAGCCCGGCGACGACGATCAGCATGTTGAGCACGAGCGCGAGGATCGGGCGGCGCACGAAGAGCGCCGTCATGCCGGTCTCGGGGTGGGCGTTGCTTGCCTCGGCCATCGCGCGCCGCCCCTACGAGCCGCTGCCGACGACCGTCGGCGTCGTACCCGTGACCGCCGGCGTCGGATCGCTCTTGGCGACCAGCACGTTCGCGCCGTCGCGCACCGCATGCACGCCTTCCGTCACCACCGTATCGCCGGGAGCCAGGCCCTCGGCCGCGACGAGCACGCTTTCCGTGTTGCGCTGGACGACGCGCACGGGCGTGCGCTTGGCCTTGCCGTCGCGGATCGCCCAGACGAAGGCGCCGTCCGTGCCCCACTGGATGGCCAGCGGATCGACGGACGGGAACGCATCGCCGGGGAACTTCACCTCGATGCGAAACGACATGCCGGCGCGCAGCGTGTCGCCGTCGTTGGGAACCGAAGCCTGCACCAGCAGCGTGCGGCTCTTGTCGTCGACGCGGTTGTCGACCGCGGTGACCGTGCCGTCGAACACCTCGTTGGGCCGCGCGATCGGAGAGGCGGTCAGATGGCCGCCGACCGCCATGTTGGCGGCGAAGCGTTCCGGCACGTAGAAGTCGATCTTGATGCGCGAGCGGTCGTCAATGGTGGCGACGACCGTGTCGGTGGTGACATAGTTGCCCGCCTCGACCGGCAGGATGCCGATGATGCCTGCGATCGGCGACGTGACGGCCCGGCGGTCGAGGTTGAGCTGCGCATCGCGCAGCGCGAGCCTGGCGTTGGCCACCCCGAGCTCGGCGTCGGTCACCTGGACCTGCGTCGCGGTGTTGGCCTTCCGGAGCGACTGCACGCGCTCGAGCTTCGCCTGCGCGTCGGCCAGCGCGATCCTGGCGCGGTCGAGCGCGATCTCCTCGACCTCCGAATCGAGCCGCGCGATCACCGTGCCGGCTTCGACCTCGGTGCCCGATTCGACCTCGATGCTGGTCACCCGCCCCGACGTGTAGGGCTTGACGGTGACCGAATTGTTGGCCCGGCCGGTGCCGATCGCCGCCAGCCTGTCGTTGATGACGGCCTCGACGACCGGCGCGGTGACCACGGCGGTCTGCGGGCCGCTGTTGCGGCGCGGCTCCTGCCCCTGTGGCTTCGCATCGACCGCCACCGGTCCCAAGTCCACGCCCCACCGGGCGAGAATTTCAGGCGCGCCCGGAACGAACTTCACCCACGCGGCGGCGGCCACGACAAGAACGACCAGCCCAAGCAGCAATTGTTTCCAGACAGCCATCCACACTCCGGATTCCGTCGGGCGCAAAGCCCGTGTTAAATTCGGACCAGGACGTCCAAGACCCCGTTCGCACCTGCCCAAGGGTAGTCCCTACCGGAGCCATATGACCATTTCACGGCTCCGGCGCACCCCTATTTATCATTAAATCTCCGTAAGGTTGAGGCGTTTGCTCTGCGGTAAACGCTTGTTGATAAAGCCTCTTCAGCGAAGCTTCTCCATCTCGCCGATGCGTCGCGCGCTGTCGGTCTCGAGCCGCCTGGTGAGTTCCCCGATGAGGGTCTCGGCGACGACGAAGAGCGCCGCCGACGAATCCCAGGGCGAAGGCACCGCGGTGCGCCCCGCCACGACGTGGCGCGCGAAACGCGCGATCGGCGACAACCACTGGTCGGTGAAGAGCACGATGTGGACGCCGCGATGGTGCGCCTTCTCGGCGAAGAGGGCGAGACTCTCCTGGTAGCGGCGGATGTCGAAGATCAGGAGCACGTCGCGCTTGCCCATGTCGATCAGCCGGTCGCGCCAGTTGCTCTCCTGCCCGGCAAGATGCAGCACGTTCGGCCGGATGATCGTGAGGTGCGCCGCCATGTAGCGCGCCAGCGGATCGGTGAAGCGCCCGCCGATCAGGAACACCGCCGCCTTCGGATTGGCGAGCAGCGCCACCATGTCGGCGATTTGCCTCTCGGACACGTGACGGAACGTCTCGCGGATGTTTTCCAGCGTCGGCTCCACCGTCGCCGGCGCGGGGCCGCGGCTCGAGGGTTGCGGCAGGCCGGCGCGTGAGGCCGGCGATTGCAGCTGCGCGGCGAGTTCGTCCTGGAGCGCGGCCTGGAATTCCGCATAGTTCTGGAAGCCCAGCCGCGCCACGAAGCGCAGGATGGTCGGCGAGCTGACGCCGGCCGCCTGCGAGAATTCGGCGACCGTCTTCAGGCCGATCACCGGATAGCTGGCGATGAGCGCATGCGCCGCGCGCCGCTCGCCGGCGGGCATGGTGTCCATGCGATCGGAGATAAGCTCGGCAACGCCGTTCTTCATGCTGCCCTGCCCGGCCTCGGCCGGCCCTCCCCCGAATGCCCTTGCGCCTTTTTCAGAACGCATTTGACAAAATCGGCAAAGCTGTATGAAATCATTCATGCGAGCGCAATGAAACAAAAATCGTAACATTCGATACAGCGCTGCGAGGGGCAGACATGCAGCATGTACCGCAGGCGGCGCGCGCCGGCGAAGGCGTGGTCGAGAAGGGCATGGTTCGCGTCACGAACCCCGCCGGCAAGTCGCCTTACCTCTTCGTCTGCGACCACGCTTCCAACTATCTGCCACCCGATCTCGGCACGCTCGGCCTCCGGGACGCCGACCTGCTGCGCCACATCGCCTGGGACCCCGGCGCGCTGCCGGTCGCGCTGAAGTTGGCCGACGCGCTCGATGCAGGGCTGGTCGAGGCCGGCATCTCCAGGCTCGCCATCGACTGCAACCGGCCGCTCGACGCTCCCGACCTCATCCCCGAGATCAGCGAGACGACGCTCATCCCCGGCAACGCGGCACTGGCCGAGGGCGACCGCGCGGCGCGCATCGCCCTCTCCTGGCAGCCGTTCCACGACACGATCGAGGCGCTGGTCGAGGAGCGCCTCGCCGCCGGACGCGAGACGTGGCTGGTTTCGATCCATTCCTTCACGCCCGTCTACAGGGGCGCCGCCCGTCCGTGGGAGATCGGCATCATCCATGACGACGACGAGCGCCTCTCCGTGCCGCTGATCGCCGCGCTTCGGTCCTCGGGCCGCTTCAACGTCGGCGTCAACCAGCCCTACTCGCCTGCCGACCGCGTCTATTTCACGCTGGAGCGGCATGCGCGTTCGCGCGGCCTCCCCTGCGTGATGATCGAGATCCGCAACGACGGGATCGCGGACGCCGCCGGGCAGGCGAAATGGGCCCGGTTGCTCGCAGGACTGTTCGGCGAAATCCGCCTTGCCGGGCCGGCAGCGACGGCCCGCCGACCCGCCCTGCAGCCCCGATCCATCCCATAGACCGACAGGAAGCTCCTTGCCCAACGCAATTCGCACCTTCGTTCGCGTCGTGGACGGCCTGAACCACCGGATTGGCCGTTTCGCCATGTACCTGCTCTATGTGCTGGGCGCGATCCTGCTCGCCTCCACGGCCTCGCGCATCTTCCTCGGCGTGCCGATAAACTGGGCGCTGGAGATGTCGCAGTTCATTCTGTCGGCCTACTACCTGCTCGGCGGCGCCTATACGCTCCAGCTTGGCCAGCATGTCCGCATGGACCTGATCTACGACAGGCTGTCGGCGCGCAACCGCGCGATCACCGACGCGATCACCATCCTCTTTGTCATCTTCTACCTTGCCGTCCTCTTCGGCGGCGGCCTGTCGAGCACCAACTATGCCATCGTCTACGGCCAGCAGAACTACAGCGCCTGGGGCCCGCCGCTCTGGCCGATCAAGACCATCATGACGTTCGCCATCTTCATGATGCTCCTGCAGTGCATCAGCACCTTCTTCAAGGATGTCGCCATCGCGCGCGGAAAGCCCATCGCATGAGTTCCGAACTGATCACGCTGTTCATGTTCGGCACCATGCTGGTGCTTCTGTTCACGGGCCAGCGCGTCTTCGGCGTCATCGGCTTCGTCGGCTCGGCGGCGGCGTTGTGGCTGTGGGGACAGGGCTCGTTCGAGATGCCGTTCAACGCCACCTTCCAGGTGTTGAACTGGTATCCGCTGATCACCGTGCCGTTCTTCGTCTTCATGGGCTACATGCTGTCGGAATCGGGCATGGCCTCCGGCCTCTACCGCATGTTCCACGTCTGGTTCGGCCCGGTGCGTGGCGGCCTGGCGCTCGGCACCATCGGCCTGATGGTCCTGATCGCGGCGCTCAACGGCCTGTCGGTGGCCGGCATGGCGATCGGCGCCACCATCGCGCTGCCGCAGCTCCTGCGCCACGGCTACGACAAGGTGATGGTGACGGGCGTCATCCAGGCGGGCTCCTCGCTCGGCATCCTCATTCCGCCGAGCGTCGTGCTGGTGCTTTACGCCATGATCGCGCGGGCGCCGGTCATCGACCTGTGGCTTGCCGGCATCGGACCGGGCCTGCTGATGGCTGTCATCTTCGCGATCTATGTCTATGTCCGCTGCCTGTTGCAGCCCTCGATCGGGCCGGCGCTGCCGGCCGAGGAGCGCGCGCAGATCACCAGCGCCGAGAAATTCGCGTTGCTGCGCGCCGGTCTTCTGCCGCTGGCGATCTTCTTCGTCATGATGGGCCTGTTCCTCACCGGCGTCACCAGCCTCGTGGAAAGCTCGGCCGTCGGCGCGCTGCTGTCCGTTGGCGCCGCATGGTGGTCGGGCAACCTCGACCGCCGCGTGTTCGAGGATTCGACCCGCAACACGCTCACCATCTCGTGCATGTTCATGTGGATCATCCTCGGCGCGCTGTGCTTCAGCTCGGTCTATGACGGGCTGGGGGCGGTCAAGGCCGTGAAGAACCTTCTCGTCGACACCTGGGACTTCAGCCCGTGGACCATCCTGGCCCTTATGCTGTTGTCCTTCATCGTCATGGGCATGTTCCTCGACGACACCGCCATGCTGGTCATCGTGGCGCCGCTCTACATCCCGCTGGTGAAGGCGCTCGGCTTCGATCTCGTCTGGTTCGGCATCCTCTACACCATCACCTGCCAGATCGCGTACATAACGCCGCCCTTCGGCTACAATCTGTTCCTGATGCGCGCGATGGCGCCTCCCGAGGTGACGCTGGTAGACATCTACCGGTCCATTGTGCCGTTCTTCCTGCTGATGGTGCTGACGATCATCATCCTGATGGTCTTCCCGCAGATTTCCCTGTGGCTGCCATCGCTGTATCGGGGAGTATGACCAGGAAAGGGGGAGCATCGCAGCCCAGAGGGACATTGGACGTCCGGTTCAACGGACGCCGCGCCGCAACGATCGACAGTGAACCACAACGAAAAAGAGGAGAACGTAGTGATGACTGACAAGACGACCATCAGCAAGCGCGAGTTCCTGCGCAAGACCGTACTCACCGGCGCTGGTGCTGCCGGTGCCACGATGCTGGCCGCGCCCTATGTGAAAGCCCAGGCTCCGATCAAGTGGCGCCTCCAGACCTACGCCGGTCCCGCACTTGCCGAGCATGTCGTCCAGAACTCGATCGGCTGGTTCAACAAGGCCGCC
>DATDJN010000061.1:0-24369 GCA_036520515.1 Rhizobiaceae bacterium | reverse complement strand
CGGACAACAACGCGGGCGCACAGGGCGACAGACGACCGGAGATGTCCCGCGCAACCCAGCGGACGCACTCCAGCGCCACACTTGCCTGAATGGAGGTTGTGGCCACCCGTTCCCACAAGCAAGCTGCTGACGGGGAGTATGCGGGAGGTTTTGGGGGTGTGGAGAAAGCAGGAAGATATTCAGCATATTGTACTTCGCGTACCCGTTGATAAGAATGACGGCGATATCTCTGCGAGTCGTCGTCAGCCGTGCTTCTTCCGCCGCCTCCGGGCGAACTGCCACACCTGACCTTTTTTGGTGACTCAAGTAGTCGCGATTGCGACTTCATGGTGGCCGGTGGCTTTGCCGTGGCCGGTACCAGAATTCAGGAGGTAGAGAACCGTGTAGCGGAGTTGCGGATGGGTTGCGGGATTAGGTCCGAATTCCATTGGAGCGACTATCGCGGCGGGGCGAGACGCGACGGCTATAGAGCCTTGGTTAATTACGGCTTTGAACTGGTCGAGGCACGTAAGGCCGCTCTTCACGTGATTATTGCGCCGTTCAAGGATTACAATCACAAGGCCAAGAAAGGTGAAAACCGAGATACCAGCGTAAACCGCATGTACTATCAAGTCGGCCTGCATAGGCTAGCTCAGTTTTACGGAAAGCGGCGCGCGATCCACATCCGGTTAGACGACGGAAAAGACTCATCGGACATCTGCTCGATGCGGGAGCAGCTATGTGCGGACGCCTACCGGAAGCACAAGACTCGCCCTAACTGCATACGAAGCATCGAGCCGTTGAGTTCGGAGAAGTCCGGCATCATTCAGATGGCAGACGTGATCCTGGGTGGTATTGCGGCCAAGCAAAATCAAGTTGTCCACACATCTCCGAAGGGGGAACTTGCGGATTATGTGCTGGAACGCTCTGGCTTGCCGTCGTGGGGCGAAGAAACGCCCAAAGAGGCCCGCATTTTAACGGTGTGGCACTTTAAGGGGAAGTCGGGTCCCTCGCAGCCCTAGCTCTAGAGCACGGCTGGTCAAGCCAGCGTATTCGGGCTGCGAAGGCCCACACCCAATATAGGGGATTGACGAATCAAAATCAACACGTTACTGCGCGACGGCAGCAGTAACGTGAACAAAACGGAACCACTCCGAATCAAATTTGAGTTCCGTTGTGCTAGACCGACTTTCTGCCCGGCAAAACCTTCTTCATCGCTTTCTCAAAGGCTTCCCCGGTTTCGTCAGCCTCCAGTTCGCGAGCGGCTTGTTTGAACCGCTCCGACTGCTCTCTCTGACTAAGCTTTACCGCCTTTTTTCCGGTCGGCTTTCGGGCGGTATTTGGAGGGTCGCCAGACGCCATGGGGCTTCTCACCTTGCACTAGTCGTTTCATAGGTCAGGCGCTTGCCAACGACACCGTCAAGGATGCGGCCAGCGCGGGCTTCATCGTTCACGCCAAGGGCTACGCGGGAATTGTGGCGGAAGTCGAATTCCGCAAGGTAGCGATGCAGATGCTTCTCGGCGCAATGCTGGTAGGTGCCGCGCATGCCGCGCTTGAAAATCGAGAAGTAGCTTTCGATGGTGTTGGAATGGACCTCACCGCGAACGTACTCCTTGCGGGAGTGCTTCACGCTGTCATGCTCGGCAAACACCTGATCCATGCCGCGATAGAGGTTGCTCTCATCGGTGTAGAGCTTGCTCTCGTGAGCGACGTTCTGAGTGACCAATTGCGCGACGTTGATCTTGGTCGCCTGCTCGACATGGAAGGTGCGAACCTTGCCACCGCGCTCGACTAGGCCAAGCACCGCGCGCTTGTTCGACGGGCCGTGGCGGCCGCTCTTAAGGAACGAACCGCCACGGGTGCGAGTGGTCCGCTTCTCGGCTCGCGAACCGAAATAGGTTTCATCGGCCTCGACAATCTGGCCTTCACCACCAAGCGGGCCAAGCACGCCATCGCGCATAGCCTCGCGGATGCGGTGAGACATGAACCAAGCGGTTTTCAGGGTGACGCCAAGGGTGCGGTGCAGCTGATTGCTGGAAATGCCCTTCTTGCTCGATGCAATCAGGAAGATCGCCTGTAGCCACAGGTTCAACTTGACGTGGCTGGCTTCAAAGACGGTGCCGATCTTCACGGTAAAAGGTGCGCGGCACTGGTAGCACTTGTAGGCACCGATTCGGGTGCTTTTGCCAGCCATCTTTGAAATGCGCTCGACACCGCCGCAATGCGGGCAAACCGGGCCGTTCGGCCAAATCCTGGCCTCTACAAACTTGTAGGCGGCGGCTTCATCGTGGAAGTGGCGGTCGGACAGGACGGACATCGGTCTAACTCCTTATGGAATCAACCTAATCGATCCGTTTGGGTACGTCAAGTATAATATGCTGAAGATATTCCTGACAGCTCCTGACAGACCCATGACTTCCGTCATTCCGGGGCCGCGCAGCGGAACCCGGAATCCAGGGGTGGCGGGGTCGAAGAATAGGGCGCGCTGCGGGGCGCATCCGGAGATTCGGATAACGACCAAGGCTGCAACTCTGGATTCCGGGTTCCGCTTCGCGGCCCCGGAATGACGAACAATACTCTTCCGCTTCGCGGCCCCGGAATGACGTGGCCCCACTTCCTTCGTGGCCCGGAGCGCGAGCGCCGCGGCTACATCGTCGCGCCGATCTGCCAGGGTACGAACTCGTTGTCGCCGTAGCCGAGTTCTTCGGACTTGGTCTGCTTGCCGGAGGCGACAGCGAGGATCTCCCTGAAGATCTCCTCGCCCTTCTCCTGCAGCGTCACGCCGTCGAGGACGTCGCCGCAGTTGATGTCCATGTCGTCCATCATGCGCTCGTACATCGGCGTGTTGGTGGCGAGCTTGATCGAGGGCGTCGGCTTGCAGCCATAGGCCGAGCCGCGTCCGGTGGTGAAGGCGAGGATGTTGGCGCCGCCGGCAACCTGGCCTGTCGCCGCGACCGGATCGTAGCCGGGCGTGTCCATGAAGACGAAGCCCTTCTCGGTGACCTGGTCGGCATAGTGGTAGACGGCGTTCATCGTCGTCGAGCCGCCCTTGGCCGCCGCACCCAGCGACTTCTCCAGGATGGTCGTCAGCCCGCCGAGCTTGTTGCCGGGCGAGGGGTTGTTGTTCATCTCCATCTTGTTGCGGGCGGCATAGTCCTCCCACCAATGGATGATCTCGATGAGCTTCTCGCCCACGTCCTTGTTCTTGGCGCGGCGTGTGAGGAGATGCTCCGCGCCGTATATCTCGGGCGTCTCGGACAGGATTGCCGTGCCGCCGTTGCGGACCAGGATGTCGGCTGCGACGCCGAGCGCCGGATTGGCGGTGATGCCCGAATAGCCGTCCGAGCCGCCGCATTGCAGCGCCAGCATCAGTTCCGAAGCCGGCAGCGTCTCGCGCTTCGCAGCATTGACGGTGGGCAGCATGGCCTTCACCGCCTCGACGCCGGCGGCGACCGTCTTCCTGGTTCCGCCCACCTCCTGGATGGTCATGGTGCGGAAGGTCTCGCTTTCCTGGACGCCATAGGCTTCCTTGAAGCGGGGGATCTGGAAGCCCTCGCAGCCGAGGCCGACCATGATGACGCCGCCCATGTTGGGATTGGTGGCGTAGCCCCAGGTGGTCTTCTTCAGCGTGTCGAAGATGACGCCGCGATAGTCGATGACGCAGCCGTTGGCCTGCTTCAGCGCGACGATGCCGTCGATGTTGGGATAGTCGTCGAGGATGCCCGAACGCTCGATCTCCCTGGCGATGAAGCCGGCGACGGTGGTCGAGCAGTTCACCGAGGTGAGGATGCCGACATAGTTGCGGGTGCCGGCCTTGCCGTTGGCGCGGCGGAAGCCCTGGAAGGTGGCCTGCTCCTCGACGGGCAGGATGTTCTCGGGGCGGGCGCCCTCGGCGATCTGGTAGTCGCGCTCGAAGGCGCCGTGCTCGGGACCCATGTCGCAATTGTGCTCGTGCACCCAGTCGCCGGGAACGATCGGCTGGCTGGCGAAGCCGATGATCTGGCCGAACTTGACGACCGGCTCGCCCTGCGCGATCGGCCGGATGGCGACCTTGTGGCCGAAGGGGATGCGCTGGCGCGCGGCGATGCCGCTGGCGACCGTCGCACCCGGCTCGGTCCTCTCGGTCGCCACGACGATGTTGTCGTCGTCGCTGAGACGGAGGGTCCTGGCTACTTTCTCTAACATTTCAGATCGTTCCAAGTTGGGCCTGATCATTTACAGCAGCGGGCCTGACAGCGCTACCAGTCGTTTGCCGGGGCGGGGCGGGAGACCATCATTCAGGTGGTGGGCGCATCCTCGCGCATCAAGCCCTCGGCCTTGAGGTCGCGCCAGAGCTCGGGCGGAATCGTCGCGTCGAGGATCTTGCGGTTGCTCTCGACCTCCTGCGGCCGCTGGCCGCCGGGGATGAGCGACACGACCGACGGGTGGAGCGACGGGAACTGCAAGGCAGCCTCGATCAGCGCGACGCCGTGGCGCTTGCAGACGGCCTCGATCCTGGCAACGCGGTCGAGGATATCCTGCGGTGCGGGGTCGTAGTTGTAGAAGGCGCCGGGCTTCGGACCGGTCGCCAGGATGCCGGAATTGTAGGGGCCTCCGAGCACGATGCCGATGCCGCGCTTCTGGCAGAGCGGCAGGAAGGATTCGAGCGCTTCCTGCTCGAGCAGCGTATAGCGGCCGGCGAGCAGGAAGAGGTCGAAGTCGCCGCGCTCGGCGAGCGTCTGGGCGACCTGCCATTCGTTGATGCCGCCGCCGAAGGCCTTGATCACGCCCTGGTCGCGCAGCGCCAGCATGGCGTAGTAGCCGGAGCGCATGAATTCGTCGACGCGCGCGTCGGACGCCTCCTTCGAGCCGTGCGTGAAGATGTCGAGATCATGCGCGAAGAGGATGTCGATGCTGTCGACGCCGAGCCGCTCGAAGGACGCTTCGAGGGAGCGCATGACGCCATCGTAGCTGTAGTCGTAGACCTCGCGGCGGGACGGCGTGTCGAAGAACTTGCCGATGCCCGTGCGCTGGTCGGGCGGGCAGACCCGGAGCAGGCGCCCGGCCTTGGTGGAGAGCACATATTCCTCGCGCTTCTTGCCGCGCAGGAACTGGTTGAGGCGGGTTTCCGACAGGCCGAGCCCGTAGAGCGGCGCCGTGTCGTAGTAGCGGACGCCCGACTGCCATGCGGCTTCCAGCGTGGCCTGGGCGTCCTCGTCGGAGACGGCGCGGTAGAGATTGCCAAGCGGGGCCGTTCCGAAGCCGAGCTCTGTGAAAGTCAGCCCGCCATTGCCGATGCGGTCCCAATGCTTGGTCTTCATGCAGTCTCCCTCCCTCTGGACGCCTCGGCGCCGTTTTGCGCCGGATGATGCAAATTCGATCGATGCCGGTCCAGCAAATTCGCCCGTCGGCAAATCGCTGGCCGGTGAGGTGAACCATTGGACATGGATTCCCGCGGTTGCTAGCATCAATGGAGACATGTGGGGAGGCCAGTGATGCAGAAGTGCGGGCGTATTCCCGGCAAGGCACGTCGCCGCCTGATGGCGCAATCCTCATGACGGGGAGAGGGGAAGATCTCTTTAGCGAGGCGCTCGGGGAACTGGGCTCCGTGCTGGCGCAGGTGGACCAGGGCGCGATCGACCAGGCCTGCCGGATGCTGGCCGACGCGCGGCGGATCGCCGTTTACGGCTGCGGCCGCGAGGCCCTGCAGATGAAGGGCCTCGCCATGCGGCTCTTCCATCTCGGCCTGCCCGTCTTCGTGGTCGGCGACATGACGGCGCCCGCAATGGGGCAGGGGGACGTGCTCTTCGCCAGCTCCGGACCGGGCGAGACGGCGACGGTGCTGGCGCTGATGAAGGTCGCGCATGCGGCGCGCGCGAAGAACCTCCTGGTCACCGCGCAGCCGAAGTCGAGTGCGGCCGACCTCGCCGACTTCATGCTGGTCGTCCCCGCCCAGACCATGGCCGACGATCAGGGCCAGCGGCGGACGTCGGTGCTTCCCATGGGCTCGGTGTTCGAGGGCGCGCTGTTCCTGCTGTTCGAGATCATGGTGCTGAAGCTGAAGGACATGCTCGGCGTGTCGCCGGAGGCGATGCGGGCGCGGCACACCAACATGGAATAGCGATGCGCTACGAGCTCATGCTGCCGCACCAGATCCGCCGTGCGATCGAGGAGCACTGGCCCGTGGTGCTGCCGCTCGGCGTGCTCGAATATCACGGCGAGCACATGGGTGTCGGCATGGACACGCTGGCCGTCGTCAGGACGGTCGAGCTGCTCGAGACGGAGATGGACCTCGTCATCCTGCCGCCCTTCTATTACGGCGCGGCGAGCTATGCGGTGGCGCCGCCGGAGGGGACCGGCTCCGTGCAGGTCGGCGGCAACGTGCTGGCGCCGTTCGGCGAGGCGCTGTTTCACAGCCTGCTGCGCGTCGGCTTCCGCAATATGCACGCGATCATCCATCACCAGACCGAGAATTTCGCCGCCGGCATGCCGACCGACCTGGCGTTCAAGTCGGCCGGGCGGCAGGCGACCTTCCGCTTCCTGGAGGAGACGAGCGACGAGGGCTGGTGGGGCGACGAGAAGATGGCGGCATACTACGCCGAGCACGAGGCCGGGCGGAATCCGTTCAACTGGATCCGCGTCCATCCGCTGATGAGCGCCGAGACCATGGCCGAATACCCCTTCGACCACGCCGGACAGGGCGAGACCTCGCTGATGATGGCGCTGTGCCCCGAGGCGGTCGACATGGCGAGGCTCGGCGACAATACGGGCTGGTACACGGCGACGGCGAAGGACGCGTCGGTTGAACTGGGCGCCAGGGGTGTGAGCCTGATCGTCGAAAGGCTGCGCGGACTGCTGAAGGGCTGAGCACTTCATTTCAGGTCATCGTCATTCCGGGACGCAAAGCGGACCCGGAATGACGGCACGCAGGGAAGCTCCTACTTCACCGCGCCCGCGGTCATGCCCTTGATCAGGTAGCGCTCGAGAATCACGCCGATGACGATCAGCGGCAGGATGGCGGCGAAGGAGAGCGCCGCCATCGCCCACCAGTTGATGCCCTGGCTGCCGGTCTGCGAGGCGACCATGACGGGCAGGGTGTTGGCATGGGTCGAGGTGAGCAGCGCGGCGAAGAAATATTCGTTCCAGGTCAGCACGAGGCTCAGGATGAAGGCCGCCATCATGCCCGGCAGCGCGATCGGCAGGATGATCTGGAAGAACGCGCCCCAGATCGACAGGCCGTCGACAAGCGCTGCCTCCTCGAGCTCCGTCGGGATCGACTCGAACTGGTCGCGCATGATCCAGATGACGATCGGCAGGACGGTGAGGGTGTAGAGCAGGATCAGCCCGATCCTGGTGTCGAGCAGCGCAAGCTCGCGGTAGAGGACGAGGAATGGCAGGGCCAGCACCACCGGCGGCAGGATGAGCTGGGAGAGGAAGAAGAACGAGATGTCGGCATTCTTCATGAAGGTGAATCGGTAGGAGAAGCGCGACAGGCCGTAGGCGGCGAGCGAGCCGATGACGACCGCGATCGCCGAGGACGAGATCGCCGAGATCGCCGAATTGAAGAAGCGCTTCAGGAATTCGTCGCGCACGGTGCTGCCCGCGCCGATCGTGTCCGGCGAGAGGCCGAGCGAGCGCCAGCCCAGCCAGGCCGGCGTGTAGTCGATCCAGGGGATGAGGGCGCCCTTCATGACGTTCGGCGCGATCTTGAAGCTCGTCGTTATGGTCCAGTAGATCGGGAACAGGCACACGATCGCCCATGCGATCAAAAGCACGTAGATCAGCGCCTTGCCGCCAAACCGCCTGGCCTTGAAGGACAGGTCGCTGTCGCCGTCGCGAAAAATCTGTTCGCTCATGTGCGCGGCCTCGCGAAACGCTCGGCGAGCTTCATCAGGATGGTCATCACGACGATGATGATGACGAGGTAGACCATCGCAAGCAGCGTGCCGTAGCCGACATTCGAGCGGTCGCGATATTCACGGTAGATGAAGGAGGTGACGGAATCCGTCGCGCCGCCGGGACCGCCCGAGGTGATCGTGATGATGATGTCGGCGAGCTTCAGTTTGAAGATCAGGCGGATGAGGATCGCCGTGACCGACACCGGCAGCATCAACGGGAACGTCACCTCCCAGAAACTTTTCCACGGGCTCGCGCCATCGACGCGGGCGGCTTCCGTCAGTTCCTTCGGGATGGCCTGCAGGCCGGCGAGGATCATGATCATCATGAAGGGGATGAACGTCCACGCGTCGAGCAGCATGATGGTGAGTTTCGCGCTTTCCGGCGAGCCGAAGAAGGACGGGTTCTCCCAGCCCAGCCAGCGGGCGAAGCGGGCGATCGGGCCGAAGCGCAACTCCAGCATCGACTTGCCGATCACCAGCTGACCGCGACGGGCGACAGCATCAGCGGCAAGAGGAATGCCACGCGGAAGAACTTGCGAGCGCGGATATCGGCATTGAGCAGCAGCGCGAGGCCGAAGGCGATTGCGTATTCGACGAGGATGGCCAGGCAATACCAGACCATGTTGCCGAGCGCGTTCCAGTAGAACGGATCGCTCCACATCTGCCTGATGTTATCGAGGCCGTTGAATTGCCGTCCTGCTTGCGAGGACAGGTTCCAGTCGGAGAAGGCGATGACGAGACCGAAGAGAAGCGGGAACACCGTCAGCGATATGACGAAGAGCGCCGCCGGCAGCACGAAGAGCGTGCGCTTGCCGTGTTCTCCGCGGATCAGCACCTGGCTCCAGCACAGGCAGATGGCCCAGAGGATGTAGGCGTAGAGCGTCGGCCGCCATGTCCGGAAGCCGAAATCCGCGACTTCGGTCCTGTCCAGGACCTGCGCGATCGCGACCACGGCGAGAAGTGCTGCGGATCCCCAGACGATGGCGCTGCCGAAGCGCCGCCTGCGGTCCGATATGTCGTCGGCGGTGACGACGTGAAGGAGATCGCCCTGGCTCATGTCTGCACTTGGTCGGTTTGCTGGGTTGCCGGCAGGCGATCCTGCGTTTCCTGCATGCGGGGGACGAGGGTGCGCGCGGACGCGCACCCCCTGAATGGCGCTACATGCCCAGCGAGGCCTTGTAGAGCTTGATCTGCCCCTCGCGGCCGATCTGGTCGGTGATCTTCTCCCAGGCGGCGGCGATCGCATCCGCCGTCTCCTGCGCCGACTTGTGCTGGCCCGACATGCCTTTCACCAATTCGTCCTCGGCGATCGAGTAGTACTGGAAGATGCCGGGAATGCGCGGCTCGATCGCCGCGTTCGGGTGGTTGTAGCTGTCCGCGTTGGAGCCGAGATAGTTCTCGATGAAGGCGCGATCGTAGCCAGCCGCCTCCCACTCGTCGTACTGGAAGTGCGAGTTTCTGTAAGGCTGGAAGCCGGAGGGATAGGCTGCCATCCAGAGCGACAGGTCCTTGCCGCCGAGATGCGCGGCCGCCGACCATGCTGCCTTTCGCTTCTTCTCGTCCCCCGAAACGCGGTTCGACACATATACGCCCCATCCGAGATAGGCCATGTTGGGCGCGAAATTTTCCGTCTCTTCCCAGGCCGCCGACTTCGCGTTGTACACGCGCCGCGCGCCGGGGTTGATCGAGAACCCGACGACATCGCCGACGACTGACGTGTCCGAGGTCCGTGCGTTCGATCCGACATCGCCCCACCAGGTCAGCGCGCCGCCGGTGCCGCCGAGGAATTGCGAGAAGGCGGTGGCGTTTGGATCGGCGTTTATCTGGTCCGGCGGATAGGCGTTGGCCTTGACGAGGTCGAGCACGTCCTGGATCGCCTGCACCCAGGCGGGATTGTTGATGCGGGGCTTCATCGTGTCGGGGTCGAACAGCCAGGCGGGATCGCCCGGGTGCTTTGCATAGGCGGCCGCGCGGTCGGCGAAGAAGTAGAAGCCGAAGCCGCCCCACTGGTATTTGAGCGGGTCGAGGAAGCCGTAGGCGGGGCCGCCGGTGAGCGGGTCGGTCTTTCCTGCCAGCGCCTGCGCCAGCGCCGGGAAATCCTCCCAATGCCGCGGCACCTCTGCCATGCCCGAGATCGAGCCGTCGCCGAAATAGTCCTTGCGATAGGCGAAGGTGTGGCAGTCGCCATCGATGGTGATGCGGTAGGTCTTGCCGTCCCAGGTGCCGACCGGAGCCTTGAGGTAGTTGACGTAGTCATCCATGTCGATCTGCTGTTTGACCCAGTCGGGCATCTCGTCGAGAAGGCCCTTGCCCGCCGTGTCCCCCTCGAAGGGGGCGCCCATCTGGATGATGTCGAAGTCGATCGTGTTGGTTGCGACCTTCTGGAGCAAGGTCGGGGCGAAATCGGCCTGGGCAAGGTCGATCCAGCTGATCTTGGCGCCCGTATAGGCCTCCCACGGCTTGAGGAAGCCGCGGAAGAGGAAGTTGTGCAGGTTCTGGTTGTTGAGCCCCATGAAGGTGAGCTCGACCCCGGCGAACTCGCCTTCGGCCACATTGGCCTTGGTCGCGCCGAGGCAGAGCTCGCCGACCTTCTGCCAGTCGGCATCGGTGGGCGAGCCCTTGCCGACGCCGGGAATCTTCAGGATCTCGGCGCGCAGATTGTCCTGCGCGGAAGCCTGCCGGGTCAGTGCGCCGAGCGTACCGGTGGAGGCTGCGGCCAGCGCGGCCATGCTGGCCGCGCCCTTGAGGACGTCGCGGCGGCTCGCACCGGCGCGAACGAGGTGTTCGTAGAGACTTACTTTCATGTCGATCGTTCCTCCCAGAACATGTTCAGACAATTCCGCGCGTTGACCCATCCGGCATCGTGCCTGCGCCTGAACTCCTCCCAGGCGGGTCGACGATCGATGCAAATTTTCCGCCGGTGCCCTCGGCAGCCCCGGAACGTCAAGCGCTAGAAAGCCCCCGACACTAGCGAGCAAGCCGGAACGGAGTCAACGCGATTGGTCCGACCAGGGAATTGGGCGATGGACTCGGTCATTCCGGTTGGCTAGCTTCGAGCCAAAAGAACGATGGGGGGAGGATGGCGAAGGTCCAGATCCGAGATGTGTCGAAGGCGTTCGGCTCCGTGCAGATACTGCACGGCGTCAGCGTCGACATCGCGGATGGCGAGTTCGTCGTGCTGGTCGGCCCGTCGGGTTGCGGCAAGTCCACGCTGCTCAGGATGGTCGCCGGGCTGGAGGCCGTGACGGGCGGCACCATCGCCATCGGCGAGCGCACCGTGAACCATCTGCCGCCCGCCAAGCGCGACATCGCCATGGTGTTCCAGAGCTATGCGCTCTATCCGCACAAGACCGTGGCGCAGAACATGGGCTTTGCGCTGAAGCTGCGCGGCATAGACAAGGCGGCGATCGACGAGAGGGTGCGCAAGGCGGCGGAAATCCTGGACCTGACGCCCTATCTTTCCCGCTACCCGCGCCAGCTTTCAGGCGGCCAGCGCCAGCGCGTCGCCATGGGCCGCGCCATCGTGCGCGACCCCCAGGTGTTCCTGTTCGACGAGCCGCTGTCCAACCTCGACGCCAAGCTGCGCGTGCAGATGCGCACCGAGATCAAGGAACTGCACCAGCGCCTCAGGACGACGACCATCTACGTCACCCACGACCAGGTCGAGGCGATGACCATGGCCGACAAGATCGTCGTCATGCAGGCCGGGCGGATCGAGCAGATCGGCGCGCCGCTCGAACTGTTCGACAGGCCGGCGAACACCTTTGTCGCAGGCTTCATCGGATCGCCGGCGATGAACATGCTGAAGGGCAGGGTGGAAGGCGGCGGCGTGCGCATCGATGGCGCCGTGCTGCCCTTGGCCGGCGGACACAGGGTGTCGGAAGGGCAGCAGGTGCTCTACGGCGTCCGGCCCGAGCATTTCCAGATCGCCGAGGACGGGCTGCCTGCGCGCATCTCGGTGGTCGAGCCGACCGGATCGGAGACGACGGTGGTGCTGCGCTACGGCGGGAACGAGGTGGTCGCGCTGTTCCGCGAACGGCACGATTTCAAGCCGGGCGACACGCTCCATCTCAGGCCGCGCCAGGACGTGGTGCACCTCTTCGACCCCGAGAGCGGCCAGCGCGTCTGAAGGCCAATCCCAACATCATCACTTCCCGGAGAATTTGCGAAATGCTCAAAGGTATCCACCCGCTGCTCAACGCCGACGTGCTCTACGCCCTGCGCGCCATGGGACACGGGGACGACCTGGTGATCGTCGACACCAATTTCCCGGCCGACTCCGTCGCCCGGCAGACCCGGCTCGGCAAGCTTCTGAGGATCGACAACACGACGGCAGCGGAAGCCGCCGCCGCGGTGCTTTCCGTCTATCCGCTCGACACCTTCGTCGACGATGCGGCGGCGCGCATGGAGATCGTCGGCAAGCCGAAGGAAGTCCCGCCGGTGCAGAAGGAGGTCCAGAAGGTCATCGACAAGGCAGAGGGCAGGTCGTGGCCGATGATCTCGGTCGAGCGCTACGCCTTCTACGAGCGCGCCAAGCAGGCTTATTGCGTGATCCAGACCGGCGAGCGCCGCTTTTACGGCTGCTTCGCCTTCCGCAAGGGCGTCATCCCGCCGGACGCGGGCTGAGCCGTCGTGGCAGCGCAGAAGCCGATCGTCATGAAGCCTGTCGTGATCTTGGGCGTCTTCGTCGCCGACACGGCCTACAGGGCGGCGCGCGCGCCGCGCATGGGCGAGACCATCCTGGGATCCGACTTCAAGCTCGGGCCGGGGGGCAAGGGGTCGAACCAGGCGGTGGCGGCGGGCCGGCTGGGGGCCGACGTCACCTTCCTCACCCGGCTCGGCCGCGACCCGTTCGCCGACATGGCGCGGGCGACGTGGAAGGAGGCGGGCGTCAAGGCGGCGGTCATCGAGACGCCGCAGAGCTATACGGGTGCTGCCTACATCTTCGTCGAGGAGGCGACCGGCAACAACGCGATCATCGTGTGCCCGGGCGCGGCCTCGCTGATCTCGCCTGCCGACATCGAGGCCCACGCGGCGCTGATCCGTTCTGCCGGCGTGTTCGTCACCCAGCTGGAGCAGCCGATCGATGCGGCGCTGCGCGCCCTGGAGATCGCCAGGGAAGCCGGCGTGACGACGGTTCTCAACCCGGCGCCGGCGGCCAGGCTGCCCGGCCGGATCTACGAGCTCAGCGACTATTTCACGCCGAACGAGACCGAGACCGAGGAATTGACGGGCCTGAAGGTCGAGACGCTGGACGACGCGCGCCGCGCCGGCGACAGGCTTCTGGCGATGGGCGTCGGCACGGCGATCGTGACGCTCGGCGAGAAGGGCGCGCTGCTCCACGCCAGGGGCCAGTCCGAGCATGTAGCGGCCGTGCGGGCCGGGCCGGTCGTGGAAACCACCGGCGCCGGGGACGCCTTCAACGGTGGCCTGGCCGCCGCGCTGGCGAGGGGGACTTCGCCGCTGGAGGCTGTGCGGTTTGCCTGCGCCGTCGCCGGCATCTCGGTGACGCGGCCGGGCACCGCGCCGTCCATGCCGACCCGGGCGGAGGTCGAGGCGCTGCTCGGCAGATAGCAGGACGGGATAGCCGTTGCCCGAACTGGGGCCCTGCCATGCAAAAACATGGGGCATTGAATGGCAGAGCGCCCTTGACTATTTTCCGCCCACGGTTACAAGGCAGCCGTCCGGCGCGCCAAGCTAGGGTCCAGCGCCGGCGAGGTTTTGGGGAATAGGTTAACGGTAGACCCACGGACTCTGACTCCGTTAGTCCTGGTTCGAATCCAGGTTCCCCAGCCAAATATCTTTACCAATAAAAACAATCACTTACGACATACGGAAAAATTGCAACCGGAGCAGTTTCCGGTCACAAAACCCGACCACCGGCCTCCTGAAGGGGGGCAGGTTGCGTTGCCAATTCTGCAGGTGAGAGATTCCATCGTGAAATGAGGTCTATTTCGTGGGCGGTCTGTGCAAATTGGCCACCAGGCAATCAAAAGTTCCAAGACGGGAAGATCGCCCGATGATTTCATCCTGAGGCGATCTTCTGCCGTTTTGGATGACGGCTTTTGCGTCCCAGGTCCGGCCGCAAACTGCGACAAAAGGCATGCCCGGGACCTGCCGCCAGGCGTGGCGGTTGGCGGGCGTTCATGCGAGGTTGAGCTAGCACCCCCGGACGGCAGGGAGGTAGCGCTGCGTTCGCCACAGGATGGGATGAACGCCAGTTCTGCTGCGTCGTCCTGTCCGGGGCCTTGAAGTGAGCCCCCTGGATCGGCGCTGGCATCTTTCGTCGCGAGCTGACTGCAGAAGAATGAGCGTTGAATGTTACCACCGCTGAGCGCCCTGAGGTGCTTCGACGTCGCTGCCCGGAGTGAGAATTTCTCGATTGCGGCGGATAAGCTGCGGCTGACCCCGTCGGCCGTCAGCCATCAGATCAAGGCGCTCGAGACATTCCTTGGCCAGCCGCTGTTCATCCGCATCCAGCGCCGGACGCAGTTGACCGACGCGGGCAGGGCATACGCGGCCCGCATCGAGACCATCTTCCAGGAGCTGGAGGAGGCGACCAAGGAATTCCTTCGCTCGTCGGCACACATACGCCTGATGGTTCGGGTGCCGCCAAGCCTCGCCAATTCCTGGCTCATGCCTCTGCTTGCAGAGTTCATACGACGGCACCCCAACGTCGAGGTCCAGGTGCTGACGGATGGAGGCGCCAGCGGCAAGTCTGTCGATTGCGAGATCCGCTACGGCCAGAGCAAGTGGCCGGGCGTGGTTGCGGAGCTGCTATGGACGGAGCGGCTCTACCCGATGGTGGGGCCTGACGGGCCGAAGATCACGACGCCAGGAGATCTCGAAGGTGTGACGCTGATCCACACGCGCTCGCGCCATCATGGCTGGGCCGAACTCCTTGCCGCCCATGATCTCATCAAGGATCCCGAGAAGACGGGGATCGAGTTCGATCGAAGCGTCCTGGCGCTCGAGGCGGCCGCCTCGGGCATGGGAGTGGTGCTGGAAAGCCCGCTGATTGCGCGCCGGCTTATCGAGAGCGGCGCATTGTCCATGCCGCTTCCCGAAGTCGGCATCGAGGACGAAGCCTATTACTTCGTGACCGGGCAGGCGGGGTTGTCCAAGGCAGCCAGCCTTTTCAAGGAATGGCTGCTGGAACATGTCCCCGCCCAGCACGCGATCGCTTAGATCCGCGCCGTGATCGTCTTGACGCGGTAATAGCTGCGAACGGCCTCGAGGCCCTTCTCACGGCCAAAGCCGCTCATCTTGGTCCCGCCGAAGGGCGTCTCAACGCCTCCCGCGAAATACTGGTTGATGAACACCTGGCCGGCATCCACCGCCTTTGCGAAGCGGAACGCGCGCGACACGTCACGGGTGTAGATGCCCGCCACGAGGCCGAACTCGGTGCCGTTGGCGAGTTCGATCGCATGGTCGAAGCCGTCGGCGATCTGCACCGTGAGGACCGGTCCGAAGATCTCTTCCTGTACGATCGACTGCTTCGGGTCCGATGCGACGAGGATGGTCGGCGAATAGAACCAGCCGCCCTCGAGGCCCTTTACCACTGCGGGCTCGCCTCCGGTAAGCACTTCCACGCCGCTTGCGCGGGCAGCCGAGACCAGCGAGGCGATCTTGGAGAGTTGCTCGGCCGAGACGACCGGGCCGAGATCCGGATTGTCGACGCCGCGGCCGAGCGACATCTTCTGCGTGCGCTCGACCAGCTTCTTCAGAAACGCGTCGGCGATTTCCTTCTGGATCACCAGGCGCGAACCGGCCGAGCAGACCTGGCCGGAATTCATGAAGATCGCCTTGATCACGCCCTCCAGCGCGGCGTCCAGATCGGCGTCGGCCAGCACCACGCAGGGCGACTTGCCGCCGAGCTCCATGGTCGTCGAGGCGACATGATCGGCGGCCGAACGGATCACGTTCTGGCCGGTGCGCACCGATCCGGTAAAGGTGACATGCGCGATGCCCGGATGCGCGACCAGCGCTGCGCCGGTTTCGGCGCCGGGACCGCACACGACGTTGTAGGCGCCATCAGGCAGGCCGGCTTCGGCGAGGTAGTCGGCCAGCAGCAGCGTCGTCAGCGGCGTCTGCTCGGCCGGCTTCACCACGGCGGTCGCACCTGCCGCGAGCGCCGGGGCAATGCCGCGGGCAGTCGTCACCAGCGGGAAGTTCCAAGGGATGATGTGTCCCGTTACGCCGATCGGCTCGTGCAGCGTCAGCGACACGTAGTCCGGGCCGAGCGGGATCGTGTCGCCCTGCAGCTTGTCGGCGATGCCCGCATAATATTCGAAGTAGCGCGCCGAGGTCTCGATGTCGCCCTTGGCCTCGCGCAGCGGCTTGCCGGCATCAAGAGACTCGATCGCGGCGAGCTTCTCGGCGTCGCGACGCAGCAACTGCGCGGTGCGGTAGAGGATGCGGCTGCGCTCGGCCGGCAAAGTGCTGCCAAAGCTTCCCTTGAGGGCTGCGTCGGCGGCAGCGACGGCCTGGTCCACCAGGCCTGCGTCGGCCACCGGGACCTCCTTCAGAACCTCGCCGTTGGCGGGATCGAAGGTCGGCCAGGTGCGCTCGTGCGAAGGCTTTACGCGCTTGCCGTTGATGACCGGGTCAAGCGGAATGTCGTGGAGTTGGGAAAAGTGAGACATCGTCATCTCTCCTGTTTGGACGCGTTTGCTTCGTCCGGCACGCGGGCCGGCCCGATGGACTGGTTCTTGATGATGTCGTTCAGCCTGAGCGGCCGCACCGGCGGTCGCATGCGCGGCAACGGCAGGGCTGCGTCTTCGTGGTCGAGCCCGAGCAGCTTCGACGCGCTGCTCAGGCAATTGCGGCCCTGGCAGCGGCCCATGCCCAGGCGAGTCGAGGACTTGACCCGGTGCAGATGCGTGTCGCCGGCGACGACCGCGGATTTCAGATCCGAAAGGCGCAGTTCCTCGCAGCGGCAGACGATGGTGTCGTCAGTGGCGGACGATAGTTTCGCCCTGGTCAGGTATGCCCCGGACAGGATCCGCCGGAAGCGGTTGAGCCTGGCGTACCGACGCTTTGCCGCGCCGTCAGACGCGCCGCCGTCGATGATGGCGCCCGCAGCCAGGTTGCCCTCTGCGATCGCGACCTCGACGCCGCCGATACCGGCGCCGTCACCGATCGCATAGACCTTGGCAAGACTGGTCTCGAACGTCTCGGAGCGCTGCGGCACCCACCCGCCCATCAGCGGGTCGCGCATCATGCGGCAGCCGATCATGCGGACGAATTCGGTTCCCGGAAGGAGGCCATAGCCGCTGACCAGCGTCTCGGCCTTCAACAGCACAGATCCGTTCGCGAGAGGCTTGCCATCCGGCCCGACCGAGGCGATCTCTACGGCTTCCAGCGATCCCTGGCCGATCGCGCGCGAGACCATCTTGCCGGCAAGGAAATGCGTTCCATGCGCCATCAGGCGCGCGCGATATCCAGCGCCCTTGAAGAGGAGCGACGGGGACAGGAGCGCGCCGCGCATCATCGCCACCCCGACGCGCCAGGTCGGCTGCGCCTCGATGACATGGGTCACTTCGGCGCCCGCCGCCGCAAGGGTCGCTGCGGCCACCAGCACGAGCGGACCGTTGCCCGCCACGACCACCTTGCCGGACGGCGCCAAGCCGTGGCCCTTGGCCAGGTTCAGGCAGCCACCGGCCGAGATGACGCCGGGAAGCGTCCAGCCGGGGAAGGGGAAGGGCGCATCCTGGGCGCCCGTCGCGACGACGATTGCCGCCGCCGCGATGCGCCCGGCACCCGCCGGCCCGGCATAGTCGATGGTCAGAGGGTCGTGCACGCTCCACACCGTCGTGGAGGGCAGGTAGGTGACGAGCGGATCGCGCAGCACCGGAAACAGCGTTCCGACGCGCTTCGTTTCGCGCAGCAGCTTCGCATCCGGCTCGGCGCGATAGCTGGGCGGCAACTGGCGGAAGTACTGCCCGCCCGCCTGCAGGTTGTCATCGATGATGACCACCGGCAGGCCGTTCCTGGCGAGGCGCGTAGCGCAGGCGAGGCCGGCCGGGCCGGCACCCACGATGACAACCGGCTTGGTCATCTCACAAATCCTCTTCGGAGCGCACCGAGGGAGAGCGGACGACCAGCCCTTCCTGAACGGGGAACATGCAGCCGCGGACGGTGCCCATGCCTTCGACCTCGACGGTGCATTCCCAGCACACGCCCATTCCGCAGTAGTAGCCGCGCGGCTCGGGCTGGCGGGCGGTCGTGCGGGTGCCCCGGATTCCGGCCCGCATCAGCGCGGCGGCGACGCCCTCGCCGACATAGCCGTCGACAGTCTGACCGTTGAAGGTGAAGCTGACCGCCGTTCCCGGTGCGATTCCTGGAATGAGCCGAGCGTTACGCATTGTCGAACCGTGCCAGATGGAATGCCTCGAGCGGCATCGAGGGTTTGCCCGTGGTCATGAGTTCGCACAGCAGCTGCCCGAACAGCGGACCGAGGGTGAAGCCACCGCGTGCGCAGGCGGCCATGAAGATGTTGTCGAAGCCGGGCAACTGGCCGAGATAGGGCAGCGAATCCGGGCTGACGCCCTCGTAGCCGGCCCAGCTGCGCAGGATGTGCAACGGGCCGAGGCCGGGGATGATCTCGTTGGCGAGGATGAAGTTGTGAGTCAGCTGGTCGGGATCGACGTCCTTGCACTGGTCGTCGATCGAGCCGTTGCCCTGCCAGCCTCCGCCGATAAGGCAGCTTCCGTTGGAGACCTGTTTCAGGGTGAGGATGCCGCGGGCATGCGTCACGATCTTGCCGATCGTGAACGGCGCCGGCTCCGTCACCGAGACCATGTTGACGTCGAGCGACATGTCCACGCGGCTTCCCAGCATCGCGGCGACCTTGCCTGACCACGCGCCGGCGGTGATTGCCAGCTGCCTGGCGTCGATGGCGCCGGCATTCGTGTCGAGATGGACCGTCCCGCTCGATGCCTTGATGGACCGGATGTGCGTGTCCTCGAGGATCGTCACGCCGAGACGGCTCAGCGCCTTGTGCAAGCCCGGGCCGGTGCGGATCGGGCTGGCGAAGGAGTCCAGTTCGCAATAGGTCGCCGCAAGCACCTTGTCCGAGAGCCACGGCGTCTCCGAACGGATTTCCTCCGGCTCCATGAAGCGGACCGGAAGTCCGGCTGCGCGTTGCGCATCGAGGCCGGCGCGCAGGCGCGCGACCTCCTCGGGCGTTGTCGCGATCTTGTAGCCGCCGGTCTGGTGGTAGTCGACGTCGCAGCCGATGCGCTCCGGCAGGCTCTTCCACACGTCGAACGCGGCCAGCGTATAGGGCACAAGCGGCGGCAGCTTGTTCTGCGCGGCAAGCGAGCCGGCGTTGACGGCAGAGGCCTCCGACCAGATGCGGCCGCGCTCCACCACGGTGACGTTGCGGCCCTGCTCGGCAAGGTTCAGCGCCGTAAAGAGACCCATGACGCCGCCGCCGACAACAACGACGTCGCTCGATTGTTTCGAGGACACGACTTTAAAGCCTTTCTTGCAGCCGTTCGCCTTGCGTCAGCTGTTGGCGATCTTGAACCGGCTGAGGAATGCCTGCGTTCTGGGATTCTGCGGGTTGTCGAACACCTCCTGGGGGGTGCCGTGCTCCGCAATGACACCGTCCGACATGAAGTAGACCTTGTCGGCCACTTCCTTGGCGAATGACATTTCGTGGGTGACCAGCGCCATCGTCATGCCCTTGTCGGCAAGCGAGCGGATGACGTCGAGCACTTCGCCGACCAGTTCGGGGTCGAGTGCCGAGGTGACCTCGTCGAGGAGCAGGATCTCGGGCTCCATCGCCAGCGCACGGGCGATTGCCACGCGCTGCTTCTGGCCGCCCGAAAGCTCGCTCGGATAGGACCCTCCGCGATCGGCCAGGCCGACCTGTCCAAGCAGGCCAAGCGCAAGCTCGATGGCCTGCTTCTTCCGCATCTTCTTCACGGTCAGCGGTCCCTCGATGACGTTCTGGAGAACGGTCATGTGCGGGAACAGGTTGAAGTGCTGGAACACCATGCCGGTCCGGGCACGGAACGCGGAGACCGCGCGATCGCTCGGCCTACGCCAGTCCGAGCCGTATTTGAAGACGGAATCGCCCATCTTGACGACACCGGAATTCGGTTCTTCGAGGAGGTTGAGGCAGCGCAGCAGCGTGCTCTTGCCCGAACCCGACGGCCCGATGAGGGCCACGACCGAGCTCTTCGCGACCTGCAGGTTGACGCCCTTGAGGACCTCGAACGATCCGAAGGATTTGTGAAGTTCGCTGATTTCAATCATGATTAGCGGCCTTTCGCCATGCGGGCTTCCATCTGCCGCGCGAGGACCGTTGCCGGGAACAGGACCACGAAATAGACCACCGCGATCATCGTGTAGACTTCGAGCGGGCGGTAGGTGGCGGACGTGATGATCGAGCCCTGGTAGAGCAGGTCGCCGACGGCCAGCGTCGAGACGAGCGACGTGTTCTTCAACTGCATGATCGACTGGTTGATGATCGGCGGGATCATCAGTCGGAACGCTTGCGGCAGGATGATGCGGCGCAGGCTCTGGCCCCAGCGCATGCCGATGCCCCTGGCCGCGTCCCACTGGCCCTTGTCGATCGCGGAAATGCCGCCGCGGAAGATTTCCGCGTAGAAGGATCCGGCGTAAAGCGACAATGCGAGTGCTGCGGCCGTGTAGGCGGGAATGTTGACGCCGATGAGAACCGGGAGCGCGTAGTAGATCCACACCAGCTGGACGAGCAGCGGCGTGCAGCGGAACAGCTCGATATAGCCCATCAGCGGGATGCTGACGTAGCGGCTGCCGAATTGACGGCACAGGCCGACGATCAGGCCGATCGCAAGGCCGATCAGGTTCGTGCCGATCGTGAAGGCTACCGTGATGAGCAGTCCCTGGTAGATCAGGGACCTATACTCCCACAGGAATGCAAAGTTCCAGTCGTAGGACACGCGTCTCTCCAGGTGCGGCCCCCGCCGGGACGATCCCGACGGGGGCTTTGGTTCGCTGCTTAGAACGTCACTTCTGCGGGGACGTCCTCGGGCTGGATGTTCACCTTGGACAGGTTGGCGACGATCCACTCGCGGATCTGGCCATTGCCGCGGTTGAAGTTGCACCAGGCCGAGACGAAGTCGCGGAAACGGCGGTCGGAGTCGTACTGCATCGCAGCCGAGACCGCGCTCTGCACGAACGGAGCGGGCATGATGAAGTTGCCGAGCTGCGGGTTCTTCTGCTTCGACGTCAGGCCGAGGAAGATGGTGCAGATGAAGCAGTCGGCGCGGCCGGCCGCGACCGCCAGGATCGCCTCGTCACGCGTCTTGAAGCCGGTGATGTTCGCCTTCGGCGCGTAGCGGCGGGCGATCAGCTCGTGCGTCGAGCCGATGTCAACGGCAACCGTGACTTCCGGCTTGTTGAGGTCTTCCCACGATGTTGCGGCGAAGCCGTTCTTCGCGACGATCGAGAAGGTGTTGTAGAACAGCGGGTCGGAGAAATCGACGACGAGCGAGCGCTTCGGGGTCGGGTTCAGGCCGAACGACAGGTCGATCTTGTTGGCCTGCAGGTCGAGCACCGAGTTGCCCCAGGTCGATTCGACGATCTCCAGCTCGACGCTCAGCTCGGCGGCGATGCTGCGGGCCATGTCGATGCAGAAGCCGCCCCATTCGCCGGTGACGATGTTCTTGGAGAAGTAGGGTTCTTCGCCGACGATCGCCGCGACGCGCAGCTTCTTCGAGGAGAGGATGCGGTCGAGGTTGGAGCCGGCCACCGGAGCCGTGACTTCCTGCGCGACGGCCGGGACGGCCAGCGCTGCGGCGGCGCCGACGGCGACGCCCGACAGAAGTGCCGACTTGGCAAAGTTTCTACGATTCATTTTTTCCCCGTTCATGGTTGGCTGATGTCCTTCTTGGGCTGGAATGATCAGGCGCTCACGCCGCGGACGAACGCGGCCAGCTCTTCACGGTCGGCTGCGTCGAACGGCAGCAGCGGCAGGCGGGGATGGCCACCCGGGCGTCCGAGGATGCGCATGGCCTCCTTGAGGACGACGTACGGGTTGTACTTGCCCGAATACATGCGGCCGTAGAGCCGGTCGATCGGGTCCTGCAGACGGCGAGCCTCGGCGAGATCGCCCTTCAGCACGGCGTCGTGCAGCTTGATCGCCAACGAGCCGAAGACGTTCGGCGCCATCGCGACCACGCCGGCGCCACCGCGTTGCAGGATCGGCGACAGGTAGGTCTCCATGCCGGTGAAGACGGCCAGCTCAGGACCGATCTCGCGGATCACGGCGCTCAGCTGATGGATGTCCTTCGACGATTCCTTGACTGCGACGATCGAGGAGTGGCGCGACAGCTTCTTCAGCCATTCGACGTCGAGATTGACGCCCGTGCGCGGCGGGTTGTTGTAGAGCATGATCGGCAGGCCGACTTCGGCCACGGCCGTCACATAGGCGTCGAGTTCCTTCGCGGTCGGAAGGATGTAGGGGGGCGGCAGCAGCAGGGCGCCGTCGAGGCCCATGTCCTTCGACGCGGCGGCGAGGTTGACCGCGCTTCCCGTTGCGATGGCCGAGATTCCGGAGAGCAGCGGAACGCGGCCCTTCGCGTGGTCCTTGGCGACGCGGAACAGCTCGATGCGCTCCTCGTCGCTCATCGTGAACCATTCGCCCGTCGAGCCGGCAAGCACGATGCCGTTGACGCCATCTTCGATGAGCGTGTCGATCAGCGTGCGCGTCGCCGCCTCGTCGAACTCACCGTTTTCCTTGAATGGCGTGACCGAAACCACGAACACGCCGGACCAATCTATGCGGGCCAATTCAACCTCCAGGTCGCTTTGAGAATGGGCGCAGGCTAGGGCCGGCGCGGCCGGGCGTCGAATGAGAAATGTGCCTTTGGATTGTGAGCGGATTTCACAACCCGTCTTCCGATGCGCCGAACATTCCGGTTCGCCGTGGACCCCGGGTTGTCGTCGACCTCTCTGCTATGTTGTTGTTTTATCTCTTACTTTCACGCCGCCCTTCCGCATGGGAACACGCGAGGCGGCGCCGGCGCCGCGAACCGCCGCGGCTTGCATGCCGACAATGCCTGTGGACCCCGGCGCGGCGCGCGAGCCCTGAGGGGGGGCTTGACCGGGCGCCCGAAGATGAAGGATGCAGCCCATGGATCCGGTCGCCTGGGCGATCGTTCCCGCACCTCCTAGTTCATCACCGGGTGCTAAAACAAGCAGCGCGGACCCGCCGCGTCGTTTGGTAGCGAAGCCCGCGAGCGTGCCCCTCGGCACATCAGACAAGAAGATACGGAAAATGCAGAAAATCGCCTATGTGAACGGCTCCTTCGTCCCCGGCGAGCAGGCCATGGTCCCGGTGACCGATCGCGGCTTTCTTTTCGGCGACGGCATCTACGAGGTGACCTCGGTCATCGACGGCAGGATGGTCGACAACGAACTGCATCTGGCGCGGCTGCAGCGCTCGCTTGGCGAGATCAGGATCGCGATGCCCGCCCCTCTGGAGCGCATCCGGGAGATCCAGCACGAGCTGATCCGCGTCAACGATCTCAGCGAGGGCATGGTGTACATCCAGGTCACGCGCGGCGCCGCCGAACGCGACTTCGTGTTCCCGGCGGCCGACGTTGCGCCCAGCCTCGTGATGTTCACGCAGCAAAAGAACCTCGTCGGCGCACCGTCCGGCGTGAAGGGGCTCAAGGTGATGACCTTCCCCGATCTTCGGTGGACACGGCGCGACATCAAGAGCGTCAACCTTCTGGCGCAGGTCATCGCCAAGCAGGCAGCCGCCGAAGCCGGCTGCAACGAAGCCTGGATGCTGGACGGCGAGATGGTGACCGAAGGCGGGTCGTCGACGGCGTATATCCTCACGGCGAACGACACGATCGTCACGCGTCCGCGCTCGACGATGACATTGTCGGGCTGCACCTGCGCGGCGCTGCAGACGCTGATCGTGGAGCGCGGCCTGAAGCTCGAGGAACGCCCCTTCAGCCTCGCCGAGGCGAAGGCCGCAAAGGAAGCCTTCGCAACCAGCGCCACCACCCTTGTCGCAGCCGTGGTGGAGATCGACGGCGAAGCGATCGGCGATGGCAAGCCCGGCCCGGTCGCCACGGAACTCCGCCGCCTCTACGTGGAACGGGCTCGGGCATCCTGATCCGCCCCTGACGCATAGCCAGGGGCACACGAGCGCCAAAACTGCAGGCGGATACATTGCTCCGCCAGCAACCAGCTGCGAACGCTCGATAGCCCCTGGCCATCGTCCTCGTCGAACTCGCATTGAGGCCGATCGGATCGGAAACGCGTGCGATTCCAGGGTACTGTCCGGCCGGCACGATCCAGATACGCGCTTGTTTCAACCTGCGACCGACCGTTCGGAGAGATTTCTCGATGTTGGACGCAGCCGGCGAATCAGGGGGCGAGGCATCGCTTGTGCTCCGGCTGGTTCGGGAAATCGGCATCACCGAAGCGCAGGCCATCGAGCTCGTTGCGCTCCTCGGCGCGAACTGGTCGTCGCTCGTGCGCGAGGCCAGGATCATCCGC
>DATDJN010000060.1:0-8990 GCA_036520515.1 Rhizobiaceae bacterium | reverse complement strand
GTTCCGGATGGACCCCGACGTGCCGCTGATCGTGCCCGAAGTGAACCCCGAGGCGATCGCCGGCTACACTCGAAAGAATATCATCGCCAATCCCAATTGCTCGACCGCGCAGCTGGTCGTGGCCCTGAAGCCGCTGCATGATTTCGCGACGATCAAGCGCATCGTGGTGGCGACCTACCAGTCGGTGTCCGGCGCCGGCAAGGAAGGCATGGACGAACTGTTCACGCAGACGCGCGCGGTGTTCGTCGCCGACGGCGTCGAGGTGAAGAAGTTCACCAAGCGCATCGCCTTCAACGTCATTCCGCACATCGACGTCTTTCTCGACGACGGCTCGACCAAGGAAGAGTGGAAGATGGTCGCCGAGACCAAGAAGATGCTCGACCCGAAGATCAAGGTGACGGCGACCTGCGTGCGCGTGCCGGTGTTCATCGGCCATTCCGAGGCAATCAACATCGAATTCGAGAGGCCGATCACCGCCGACGAGGCGCGCGACCTCCTGCGCGAGGCGCCGGGTTGCCTGGTCGTCGACAAGCACGAGAACGGCGGCTACGTCACGCCGCTCGACGCCGCGGGCGAGGACGCCACCTACATCTCCCGCATCCGCGAGGACGGGACGGTTGAAAACGGCCTGGCGATGTGGATCGTCTCCGACAATCTGCGCAAGGGCGCGGCGCTCAATACGGTCCAGATCGCCGAACTGCTGATCGAGCGCGGCCTGATCCAGCCGAAGAAGAAGGCGGCCTGATTGTTCCGTTACGCTGTCTAGGCTGACGGCCCTCGCTGGGGGACGCGCCACCTGGCGCGTCGCTCGGCTTTTCGTTCGGCCGGCGGTTGTGGCGCGGCGACGTAATCTCTCACCAGGTTCTGGCTATCGATAGAGGCGCGAATGCCGCGCCTCTATCGAACCCGTACCATTGACGGTTCAGGAGCGGCCTCTTCGCCAGAAGCTACAGCGGCATGTGACGGCCACTTCCGCAGCAAGGCGAGATCGAGCCCGTAGAGCATCATCGCGTAGTAGGTAAAGGTTTCGCGGAATTCCGATATGTTGCCGCTCAGCGGGCCGGCGGGATAAAGCCGGGCGTCGTCAAGCGCATGGGCAAGCAGCGACACGGCAAGCCCGCCGAGAACCGTCAAGGCGGTCAGGCGGTCAGGCAGGAAATAGCGCAGACGCGGATCGGAAACGCGCCAGGCGACGAGCGGGATCACCACGAACAGGACGACGGTGAGTGCGTCTGAGGCCCGCTTCATAACCGGGAGCACCTCGCCCTGGTTGTGGATGTTCAGGTTGGTCAGGCCGGTCTCGCCGAAGACGAGTTCCCAATAGTGCAGGCCGAAATCCATCTCCTCGAGCAGCAGGATCGCGCCGCCGGCTGCGACGAGAGCGCTGACGGCCTTCTCGATACGGTGTCCGGCGTTCCGGAACCCGATGATGCCGCCGACGGTCGTCGCAAGCAGAAGGAAGGATTGCAGGTGCTCCAGCACGCCCAGTTCCCGATTGGACTGCGGAGCCACGATGCTTCGCAGCGGCTCCATGCCTGAGAAATAGGCGAGCGCCAGGGCCGCAGAGACGAAGGTGGGCAGAACCCAAAATACGAAATGCCGAAGCAGGATGCGGTCGCGCATCCCGCGGATAGTATTTTCCATCGTGTCCCACCAAGCCCTTTGCCGGCGAATCTACGGCAGGTCCGCCGACTGTCAACCACTGGCCGGTAGTCCGGTCCTCAAAAGAAAATGGCGGGCGATCGCTCGCCCGCCGACTGCGTTTGGACCACCCGCAGGATAATCAGGAAGCGGCTTCTTCCGCCGGCGCCGTGGCGGCTGCGATCGCGGCTGCGGCGTCTTCCTGCGCCTTCTTCAGCGCGGCGGCGCGCTCCTGCGCCTTCTTGCCCGGCAGCGCCTTGGTCGGGTTGGTGCGGGCCTCGCGCTTGGTGATGCCTGCCTCGTCGAGGAAGCGGGCAACGCGGTCGGTCGGCAGCGCGCCGTGCGCCAGCCAGTGCTTGACGCGGTCGGCGTCGATCTTCACGCGCTCGCCGTCCTTCGGCAGCAGCGGGTTCCACGAGCCGACCTGCTCGATGAAACGGCCGTCGCGCGGCGAACGCACGTCGGCGATGACGACATGGTAGTAAGGACGCTTCTTGGAGCCCGCTCGGGCCAGGCGAATCTTCAACGACATTTGTTTCTCCTTGGATTCGGTTCGTTGTCGGGTTGTCGGCTGGAACTCAGCCGGTTTTCGTCACGCCGTTTTCCGCGGCGATCTGTTCGTGGTGCCTGATCACTTCCTTGACGACGAAGTTCAGGAACTTCTCCGCGAAGTCGGGATCGAGATGCGCGTCGTCAGCCAGCTGGCGAAGGCGGGCGATCTGCTGCTGCTCGCGCGCCGGGTCGGCCGGCGGCAGGCCGTGCTCGGCCTTCAGGACGCCGACCGCCTTGGTGCAGCGGAAGCGCTCGGCCAGCATATGGATCAGCGCGGCGTCGATATTGTCGATCGACGCACGATAGCCCTTCAGCGCCTCATGCGCATCGGCGACGCGCTTGAAGCCGGCCGCGACGGGATCGTAGGCATCCTGGTCCGTCATCTCTCCCTCACTTCTTCTTGCCGAGGCCCGGCAGGCCGCCGCCCAGACCGGGCAGCTTCATGCCGCCGGGAAGGCCGGGCAGTCCGCCGCCGAGACCCGGAAGTCCGCCGGGGAGCCCGCCCGGCATGCCCTTGGTCAGGCCGGCGGCCTCGGCCTGCTTCTGCAGGGCCTCGAGCTGCTTCGGGTCCATCTTGGAGAGGTCCGGCATGCCGCCCATGCCCCCGGGCATCATGCCGCCGAGCCCCATCTTGTTGGCAAGGCCGCCCATCATGCCGCGCATGAGGCCGCCGCCTTTGCCCTTGCCGCCCATCGCCTTCATCATGTCCGCCATCTGGCGATGCATCTTGAGAAGCTTGTTGATCTCGGCGGCATCGGTGCCGGAGCCGGCGGCAATGCGCTTCTTGCGGCTGTGTTTCAGCAGGTCGGGATTGGCGCGCTCGGCCTTGGTCATCGAGGAGATGATGGCGACCTGGCGCTTGAACATCTTGTCGTCGAGGCCGGCGGAGGCGAGCTTGTCCTTCATGCCGCTCATGCCGGGCATCATCGACATTATGCCGCCCATGCCGCCCATCTTGGACATCTGCTCGAGCTGACCGGCAAGGTCGTTGAGGTCGAACTTGCCGGACTGCATTTTCTTGGCGATCGCCGCGGCCTTTTCCGCGTCGATGGACTCGGCCGCCTTCTCGACGAGGCTGACGATGTCGCCCATGCCGAGGATGCGGTCGGCGATGCGCTTGGGATGGAATTCCTCCAGCGCGTCCATCTTCTCGCCGGTGCCGATCAGCTTGATCGGCTTGCCGGTGACGGCGCGCATCGAGAGCGCCGCGCCGCCGCGGCCGTCGCCGTCCATGCGGGTCAGCACCAGGCCGGTGATGCCGACGCGCTCGTCGAAGCTCTTGGCGAGGTTGACGGCGTCCTGGCCGGTGAGGCTGTCGGCGACGAGCAGGATCTCGTGCGGGTTCGACGCCTTCCTGATCTCGGCCATCTCGGCCATCAGCGGCTCGTCGATATGGGTGCGGCCGGCGGTGTCGAGGATGACGACGTCATGGCCGCCGAGCTTCGCCGCCTGCACGGCGCGCGCCGCGATCTGCACCGGCGACTGGCCGGCGACGATGGGCAGCGTGGCGACGCCCGTCTGCTCGCCGAGTTGGCGCAACTGCTCCTGCGCGGCCGGGCGGCGCGTGTCGAGCGAGGCCATCAGGACCTTCTTGTTCTGACGGTCGGTGAGGCGCCTGGCGATCTTGGCTGACGTGGTGGTCTTGCCCGAGCCCTGCAGGCCGACCATCATGACGACGACCGGCGCCGGCGCGTTCAGGTCGATGGCGACGCCGTCCGAGCCCAGCATGTCGACCAGCTCGTCATGGACGATCTTGACGACCATCTGGCCGGGCTTGATCGACTTCAGCACCTCCGCGCCAACGGCCTTGGCCCGCACCTTGTCGGTGAAGGAACGCACGACGTCGAGCGCGACATCGGCCTCGAGCAGCGCACGGCGCACCTCGCGCATCGCAGCCGAGACATCCGCCTCCGACAGCGCGCCGCGGCCGGTCAGGCCGTTCAGTATCGAGCCAAGGCGTTCCTGTAAGCTCTCGAACATGCTTCTTCCTTCAATCCCGGACCGGTTTCGATCCGAGAGGTAGTGCGTCCGGTCAAGAGGTCCAAGCAATGCGCAAAGCCAAAAAGCACCCGGGGGCGCATCGCGCTGCCGGGTGTTGACCTCCGGGATCGATTTATGCCTCCCACCCCCTTTACAAGGGCTTCGGCGTCCCGGTCGGCTTGCTCGGAGTGTCTACTCGTCGCGGAATTTCCGCCGGGCTTAGACAGGAAAAGCCGCGAAGAGTCAAGTTTCGGGCGCTTCAGGCGAGTTGTGCGATCACCTGGCGGGCCACCGCTTCGCCCGACAGCCGCGCGCCGCCACCAGCCCCGACGATCCGGTGCCGACGATCACCACATCGACATCTTCCATGCCCACTCCCCCTCGACAAAGGCTCGGACAATGTGGGGCGAGACTGTGCAACTCGGCGCGACGCGCCGGTGTGCCTGCCGACGGAACGAGCCGCCGGCGTCGACTTGGCGCTAGCCGAGGTCGGGCTTCACCCTCAGCGGCGAGCGGGGGTGGAGGAGCAGCAGCCAGGTGAGCAGGATCGAGACGATGCTGATGCCGGCGATCGTCGCGGTCTCGGTGGCCGTCCAGGCGAGGCCGTCCAGCGGCGGCGCGCGGAAGAGCGCCAGCCCGCCGAGCGTGTCGTCGTGCGAGATCAGCAGGAAGCCGACGATGTTGTTGCCGAAATGCGCGCCCATCGCGGCGCCGAGGTTGCCGGTGGCGTAGACGAGGAGCGCGAGCAGGACGGCGAAGGCGCCGATCGAGATGGCGACCCCGATGTTCATGCCGAGCACGGAGGCTGGATTCCAGTGCATCGCGGTGAAGACGAGCGTCGGCAGCACGACCCAGGCCAACGGACTGCGGAAACGATAGGCGAGACCGCGCTGCAGGTAACCACGGAACAGAAGCTCTTCCGACGAGGTCTGCACGAAGGCGAGAAAGAGGACGGGCAGCAGGAATACGAGCCAGGTACCAAGGCCGATGGGTCCGCGTGCCACGTCGGGAATGACGACCAGATAGCAGAGTTCCGTGAGGAGCGAGGTGATCAGGACGGCGACGAAACCGTTGAGGAAACCCGAGCGCGACAGGCGGGCGCTGTTGCCGAGGAGGCGCGTCAGCTTCTCCTTGTGGAGGAAGCGCATGGCGATCCAGACGCCCAGCCAGATGCCGGCAAAGGTGGCCAGCGTGGCCAGGAGGCCGCCTGCCGTGGAAAGGAATCGGTCAAGGACCGGACCTTCCTCGAAGGTGAGAGCGCCCTCGGCGCCGGATACGACCCAGCCGTAGGCGCCTCCAAAGACGACGGCAATGGTGAAGGCGAACCAGCACAATCCGATCAGGACCGAGCCGACGATCAGGCGCGGCAGCGTGGTCTTTTCGTTCGGCGAGCGCCGGTAGCGCTCGAAAGGCGTGGGATCGATGGCCATTGGAACCTGCGAGAGAAGGTCAGCCGATAGGTCCGATGAACGCGGTCGGCGTCAAGGGGCATGGCACAGCTTCGGCGGGGATGGTGAAGAAAGCCCGCCCGAAGGTTCCCTCCGGGCGGACTGCTATTCGGCCGAACGCACGTAAGGTCAGCGCATCACATAGACGATCCGCCGCGAGGAAGGCTCGACCAGCACCGGCTGGCCGTTCACATAGACATAGCGGTATTCGTAATCGGGGATGTCGCGCAGCACGACCGTTTCGGGCAGGCCCGCCCCGACGACCACTTCGCCGTCGAGATAGACCGGATCGATCTGGTTCGAAGATACGTAGGTGCGCACGCGCTCCGGCGGATCGATCACCTGGCCAGCGGCTCCGCCGGCCACGAAGCCGGCGCCGCCGCCGACGACCGCGCCGACCGGTCCGCCGATCAGGGCGCCTGCGACCGCGCCGGTGACACCGCCGGTGACCGCACCGGTCGCGCCGCCATCCACGTCAGCGGGAGCCTCGACCACGCGCACGCCGGAATCCGCCGGACGCTCGGTCAGGACGATCTGCTGGCCGCCGAAATCGCCGGTCAGATAGTCGGAATAGACCCAGCCCTGGCCGCCCTCCAAGGCAACGACGCACCATTTGCTGCCCTGCATGCAGCCGTCGAGCTGAACCGACTGGCCGGCGCCCAGCACGCCGACGACCGGGTGCTGTGGGCTGGGGCCGGAACGGACGTTGAGGTCGGTGGTGGCGACGACGGCCGATTGCGCGAAAGCGGCGCCCGACATGGCGAGCAACGCGCCGGCTGCGGCCGAAACAATAAATTTGGTATGCATTTTTGGTCTCCGTTAATTGGTCCCTCGGCCAAGAAACGGGGCGAAAATCGATCAGTTCCAGCTAATCAAACTCCTGGCATGACGTTTTGTTGCAAAGGGTTTCAGCCGGTCGGCCGGGTTTTCTCGATCGCCAGCAACTCATTGACGAAATTCAGCTTTTCTGCGGCGACCGGCGAGACGATGAAGGGATAGAGGTCGGGCAGGCCCATGCAGCGGTTGATGGAGTTGGAGGCTTCCGACAGCACCAGCCAGCGCGCCAGCGTCCGGTCGAAGGGCTCGGCGGGCGGCGCTCCGTCGGCGACCGGCGGTTGGCCCTTGTCGCCCGCCGGCAGGTCCTCGCCGGCGTCGGTGTCCAGCCGGGCCAGCGGGATTTTGAGCGCGCGCACCATCTCAAGCGTGTCAGTGATGTGGAGGTAGTGGGCGAAGGTCTCCGCCCAGTCCTCCCACGGATGGCTCGCCGCATAGGGCGAGATGTGACGCGTTTCCCAATCGGGCGGTGCGCCTTGCGCATAGTGCTGCTGCAGCGCGGCTTCGTAGTCGGCGCTCTCGTCGCCGAACAGCGCATGAAAGCGCTCCAGCCTCGCCGGATCGTCGCGGATGAGGCGGTCCCAGTAATAATGGCCTAGCTCGTGGCGGAAATGGCCGAGCAGCGTGCGGTAGTTTTCACCCATCTGGGCGCGCATCTTCTCGCGCTCCGCGGAGTCGGCCTCGGCGACGTTGAGGGTGATCAGTCCGTTGTCGTGGCCGGTCAGCACGCGCTCGCCGGTCGGCTGGTCGCCGATGATCGGATCGGCGAGGAAATCGAAGGCGATGCCGACCTCGTCGCCGGGGCTGGCCTTGGGGCCGACCGGAAGGCCGAAGGCGAGGAGCGAATAGAGCGCTCGCTTCTTCGCCGCCTCGACCCCTATCCAGCGCTCCCCGTTGCCCGGTATCGACATGTCGGGGATCATCTTGTTGAGGGCGCAGGCCCGGCAAAAGGGCCCTTCGGCCTCCGCCACCCAGTTGCAGGCGCATTCGGTGGCGTTGGTGCAGGCCGGCTTGTCGGGGCCGAGCAGCGCGAAGGAGGCGGCGTCCGGATCGTAGAGGACCAGGCTGCCGCAATTCAGGCACTGCGCATTCTCGAAATAGAGACGGCCCCCGCAATGGGGGCAGGAAAAAAGCTTCATGGCTGAAAGATCCAGTCTGCGGCAATGACGCGCAGCAACGACCGGCACGGGCTTCGGTTCCCCTCACGCAAAACCGAGCGGCATTATCCGCAAAGAAGCCAGGCCCCGCCGCAGTGGCTTATCGATCACAACAAAGACAACATCGGCTCCTAGCGGCGTTTCACGCTTGATCGGCGGCGGTTTTTTAGGCATTCCGCAGCGATCACGGCTGGACATCGTTCAGGCATAGGAGAGACAGCATGGCATTTCTTGCCAAGGTAAGGTTGATCGCGGCAGTCGGCACGGCGGCGCTTTGCCTGCTGACCGGCGCCGCAAAGGCGGCCTCGTGCGGCGACACAGGCGCCGGCTTCGAGGAATGGAAGGCGAGCTTCGCCAACGAGGCGAAGGCCGCAGGCGTCAAGGGCAAGGGTCTCGCCGCGCTGCAGGGTACGAGATACGCTGCCGGGACGATCAAGGCCGACCGCGCGGTCAAGAAAGCGTTCAGCGGCTCGCTGGACGCGTTCCTGCAGCGCCGCGGCGGAAACGTCATCATCTCCAAGGGCCGCTCGCTGAAGAAGTCGAACGCGGCGCTCTTCGACAGAATCGAAAGCACCTACGGCGTGTCGCCCGGCGTGCTGCTCGCCATCTGGGGAATGGAGACCGGCTTCGGCGCCTCGATGGGCAAGCAGAACACGGTCTCGGCCATCGTGACGCTCGCCTATGATTGCCGCCGCCCGGATTTCTTCAGGCCGCATGCCATCGCCGCGCTTCTCCTGGTCGATCGCGGCTCGCTCGACGTCGGCTCGGTCGGCGCCATGCACGGCGAAATCGGCCACACCCAGTTCCTGCCCGGCAACGTCCTCAAATACGGCGTCGGCAACAAGAACCTGCGTGACAAGAACACCGCGCTGATGTCCACCGCCAACTTCCTCAGGGCGCACGGCTGGAATCCCGGCGCGAGCGCGGCCAACAACATGGGAGCGATCGCTGGCTGGAATTCGGCGAGCGTCTACCAGCAGGCCATCGCCCATATCGCCATGGCCATCGACGGCGACGGATAAGAAGAGCCGCCATCCTACTAGTCTAAAAAGAAAAGCCCGGCGCTCACCGCGCCGGGCTTTCTGTTTGTGGCAAGCCGCTCTCTCGCAGCGGCGGCCCTCAGCCGTTGCGCTTGCGCGCGGCCAGTGTCCGCAGCCTCAGGCCATTCAGGCGGATGAAGCCTTCCGCGTCCTTCTGGTCGTAGGCGCCGCGGTCGTCCTCGAAGGTGACCAGGTCGTTGCGGTAGAGCGATTTCGGCGAACGGCGGCCGGTCACGATGACGTTGCCCTTGTAGAGCTTCAGCCGGACGTCACCCTCGACGTCCTCCTGGCTCCTGTCGATCAATGCCTGCAGCATCTCGCGCTCGGGCGAGTACCAG
>DATDJN010000059.1:0-27734 GCA_036520515.1 Rhizobiaceae bacterium | reverse complement strand
CGCCGGGCCGATCGAGACAACCACGATCTCCTCGACCTTGCCGGCTTCCTTGAGGCGGATCGCCTCCTCGACGCCGATCTCGTCGAACGGGTTCATCGACATCTTCACGTTGGCCAGCTCGACGCCCGAGCCATCCGGCCTCACGCGGATCTTCACATTGTAATCGACGACCCGCTTGACGGGCACCAGTACCTTCATAGCAGAACCTCGTTTGATCGATGCGCCCGCACGCAGGGTGCATCGATGCGCCCTGCCCCATTTCCGGAGCAGGCGCGCGCATCGAACTCAGATTTTCATTGGCGATGGAAGAGTACGCCCGGCGCGTGAAACGACACTGTCAGAGTCCTGCCAAATCCATTGGCGCAGCGTCGGGCGTGAGAAAGTCGTTTCAGCGGCAGGCGGCGACGACCTGGATCTCGATCCTGCACGCGGGGTTGTTCATGTCGACCCGACCGCAGATGCGCGTCGGCGTTTCGCCCGGCGCCACCCAGGCATCCCATACCTCGTTCATGCCGGCCAGATCCTCGATCGTCCGCAGCCATACCTGCGCGGTCAAAACCCTGGTCTTGTCGGTGCCGGCCTGCGCGAGCAGGTCGTCGATCTTGGCCAGGACCTGCGACGCCTGGCCCTTGATGTCCTGCGTCATGTCGTCGGGTATCTGCCCTGCAGTATAGACGAGGCCATTGTGCACGATGGCACGGCTGCGACGGTGGTTCTGGTCGATCCGCGTCAGGTCGCTCATATGAAAATCTCCAGTGATCAAATTGTCTCGCCGTAGGCGCCGCCGCCGGCGGTCTCCATCAGGACGTGGTCGCCCGCCTTGAGCACGCGGGGCATCGTGGGATCGATCTGCTGGCCGTTGAGCACGAGCCTGCCGGGCTTTCCCGTTCCGCCGCCCGCAAGACCTGCCGTGGGTGCCTTCAGCTGCGTCATCAGGAACGATGTCATGACATCGCTTGCGTCGGGCAGCAGGTCGAACTCGAAGCTGATGCCACAGCCGCCGGCGTGCTTTCCGGCGCCACCGCTACCGCGACGGATTTCGCGACGCAGGACCCTTATCGGCGCCAAGGTCTCCATCATTTCCACCGGCGTGTTGCCGAGGTTGGCGGGGAAGCTGAGCGCCGAGAAGCCGGAACGCCTCGAATTCGCTCCCTGTCCCGCATTGAGGAAGTTGACGACCGCGAAGCGCTTGGAGCGGTATTCGCCGGACATCGTGAGCGACGAGTTGGGCGAGCCCGCCGCCCAGACCCGGTCCGGCAGAACGCCGGCCAGCGCCTTGAAGATAGCGGCCGGCAGCAGGTGGCCGATGGCGCTGCGCCCGCCGGAGGCTGCCGGATAGGTCGGGTTGAGCAGGGAGCCAAGCGGAGCCGTCGTGCGGATCGGGAGGAAGCTGCCCTCGTTGTTCGGGATATCGGGGCAGAGCAGCGCCTTCAGCCCGTAGACCGTGTAGGCGAAGGTATAGATCGGGACAACGTTGAGCGCGTGCGGCAACTGCGGGCTGGTGCCCGCATAGTCGATCGAGATCTCGTCGCCGGCGACGGTCAGTTCGCACTGGATGACGATCGGCTCGTCGAAGCCGTCATGCTGAACCGTCGAGCGGTACACGCCGTCCGGAATCGCCCGGATCGCCTCGCGCATCGCCACTTCCGAGCGACGGCGGACTTCACTGCCGAGTTGGTCGAGGTCAGTGGCCTCCAGAAGACCCTGGAGGCGCTCGCCCATCGTGCGGCAGCCCGACACCTGCGCCCAGATGTCGCCAAGCCCCTGCTCGGGCACGCGTATGTTCTGCTGGATCAGCTCGATCAGGATCTCGTTGGGCTTGCCGCCGTCGAGCAGCTTCATGATCGGGATCTGCAGACCCTCTTCATAGATTTCGCGGCTGGAATTGCTGCGCAGCCGGCCGCCGATATCCGGCAGATGGGAGACCACGGCTGCGAATGCCACCAGGCGTCCCCTGTGGAAGATCGGGGTCACGGTGGTCACGTCGTGCACATGGCCCGACCCTTTCCACGGGTCATTGGTGATGAACACGTCGCCCGGCCCGATCGCCTCCAGCGGGTAGCGATCGATGACATGCCGCACGGTGGCTGGGAGGCAGCCGATGAACCCCGGAAGGCTCATCGTCGACTGCGCGAGCGAGCGTCCGTTCGCGTCGGTCAGGACGATCGCGAAGTCGTTGCCGTCACGCACCAGGGTGGAGAAGCAGGTGCGCACGAACGCCGCCGAAGCTTCGTCCACGACGCTGATGAGCCGCTTCCAGAGAATCTCGAGCTCGATGGGATCGAATCCATTGGCCGCGGCGTGGGACGCTGCGCCGGGCTTGACCGCTAGGCTATCCATATCAATCGAATTCCTTCAGAACCACCGAGATGGTGAGGTCGGGCTGGACGGTGACTTCGGACGCGACGGCGACAACGATCGTCGACTCGCGCTCCTCCAGGATCAGCGGACCGGCGAGGGTTTCGCCGGCGGGAAGCGAATAGCGATCGAACACCTTCACTTCGGCATAGTCCTTGCGCAGCGGCAGGTAGATGCGGCGCGTCCTGGCGGGAGCTGGGTCGCGGCTGACGCGGTTGTCGCCCCATTCGAAATGGTGGCCCACCGTCGGCGCGCGGCCGACCAGCCGCCAGGTGGTGACCTGCGGCGCGGCGTTGGGGACGAGGCGGCCGTAGAGTTTCCGGTACTGCTCCTCGAACGCCGCCAGCAGTCTGCCGGCCGTCGATGCGTCTATCTGCTCATAGGGGATGGAGACCGGCAATTCGGCCCCCTGCCCGTAGTAGCGCATCTCGGCGCCGATCACCCACTCCACGTTGGTGGCGCCGGCGGCGTCGAGATCCGCCTGGCTCTGGGTGCGGAGGTCGGCCAGGCTCTGCGCGACCTGGTTCCAGTCCACCTCGGCGAGCAACTGGGGATTGGACCATGCCCGGTCGACGCGCGCCGGAGCGGCGAGCATGCCGAGGCAGGAACCCGTTCCCGCCGCGATCGGGATCAGCACCCGCGGGATGCGCAGCTTGCGCGCGACTTCCACCGCGTGCACGGGCCCTGCCCCGCCGGTCGCGACCATCGCGAAGTCGCGCGGGTCGTGGCCGTTCTCGGCGATATGGATGCGCGCCGCGCTCGCCATGTTCTCGTTGACGATGTTGTAGATGCCCCAGGCGGCATCGACTTCTCCGACCCCAAGCTCGCGCGCCAGCCTGCCGATGGCGTCTCGGGCGCCGGCGACGTCGAGCTTCATCTCGCCGCCGAGGAAATTGTCCGGATTGAGGTACCCGAGCAGCAGGTCGGCATCGGTGACCGTCGCATCGGTGCCGCCGCGGCCGTAGCAGGCCGGACCCGGGACCGAGCCCGACGACTCCGGACCGATGTTCAGCAGGCCGAGGCGGTTGGTGTGGGCGATGGACCCGCCGCCGGCGCCGATCTCGATGAGTTCGATGCTCGGGATCAGGATCGGCAGGCCCGAGCCTCGCTTGAAGCGCTCCACCCGCGCGCATTCGAAACTGTGCGCGATCGGCGCTTCGCCGCCGACAGCCACGCATGCCTTCGCCGTGGTGCCTCCCATGTCGAAGGCAAGAACCTGGTGGACGTCGTTCTGCCGTGCGGTGTTGAGCGCGGACAGGACACCGGCGGCCGGACCCGACTCCAGCAGCAGGATTGGCGATTCCGCTCCCGCCTCTGCCGAACTGAAGCCGCCGCTGGAAATCATGACGCGAAGCGGAATCCCCGGACGGATGTCGGCGATCCGAGCGCCCAGCTCGTGCAGATAGGACGCCACGATCGGCTTGACGTATGCATTGGCGGCAACAGTCGAGGTGCGCTCGAACTCCTTGATCTCGCGCGCCAGGTCCGACGACAGGGAAACCGCCACGTCCGGCAGCGCTTCCTTGATGCGCGCCTCGATCCGCTTTTCGTGGGCGGGATTGACGTAGGAATGCAGCAGCGAGACCGCCACTGAATCGACGTCGAGCCCCTTTATCGCCTCGATCATCGCCTCGAGCTTGGCCTCATCCATCTCGACGATGACCTCGCCGCGCGCATTCAGCCGCTCGTCGATCTCTATCCTGCGGCCGGGCTCGACCAGCGGCTTGGGAAGTTCGATATCGAGGTCGTAGATGTCGTAGCGCCACTCGCGGCCGATATCGAGCGCGTCGCGCATGCCACAGGTGGTGACAAGGCCGGTTTTGGCTCCCTTGCGTTCGATCAGCGTGTTGGTGATCAGGGTCGTTCCATGCACGACCTCGGCCAGTGTCGGCGTGTCCTGCGGAACAAAGCTTTCCACCTGACGCAGCAGGTCGCGGATGACCGTCGACACCGCCTCGCCTGGATCATCGGGAGTGGTCGGAGATTTGGCCACCCAGATGTGGCCCGATGAGGGAGACGTCGCCACCCCGTCGGTGAAGGTGCCGCCGATATCCACCGCGATACGCAGCGTTTCGTTGATATTCGTTTTCTTATCCATATCCGCCTGGCCGTCGGAAGTGTGGTTCGGCGCCGCCATCAATAGGCGACGGTGATGAGACGCTCTTCGGTCATTTCGCGCACGGCGTAGGCCGGGCCTTCGCGGCCGAAACCGCTGTCCTTGACGCCGCCGAAGGGCATGACGTCGATGCGCGCGCTCGACGCTTCGTTGACATGCACGCCACCGAACCTCAGCCGCGGCGCGACCTGCAGCGCGGTGTGGAGGTTCGAGGTGAACAGCCCGGCCGCCAGCCCGTACGGGCTGGCGTTGGCGCGGTCGACGGCCTCCTCCATCGTGTCGAAGGGGAGCAGGCTTATGACCGGGGCGAAAATTTCCTCGCAGACGACGCTCATGCTGTCGTCCACGCCATCGAGCAACGTCGGGTGCAGGACGGCGCCCTCACGCGTGCCGCCTGCCAGGATGCGGGCGCCGCCGGCAACCGCTTCCATGATCCAGCGTTCCGCGCGTTCCGCATGCTGGCGCGAGATCATCGGCCCGACCAGCGTGTCGGCCCTGGCCGGGTCGCCAGCCTTCGTCGCGCCGATCGCCTCGACCAGCCGCGGCACGAACGCATCGAGAATCTTGCGGTCGACGAGAAGCCTCTGGACCGAGGTGCAGACCTGCCCGGCCTTGCGATACCCGGCATTGATGATCTTCGGGATGGCCAGGCCGATATCGGCGTCGGCGCAGACGATGGTGCTGGCGATGCTGCCGAGTTCGAGCTGGACGCCGCGCAGCCCCGCGGCCTGCTGGATTTCGCGGCCGACCTGCGTGCTGCCGGTGAAGGCGTAGAAGGCGATGCGCTGGTCGGCGAGAAGCTGGCGACCCACCTTTCCGCCGCGGCCGTGTATAAGGGCCAGCAGCCTCGGCGGCAGCCCCGCCTCGAGCAGCACCTCGCACAACTGCACGGCCGAAAGCGGCGTGTGGTTCGACGGCTTGATGACGACCGAATTGCCGCCGGCGAGAGCCGGTCCGACCTTGTGCGCCAGCGTGTTCAGCGGCGAATTGAACGGCGTAATCGCGCAGATGACGCCGCGCGGCGCATGGAAGGTGTAGCCAAGACGGTTCTTGGCGCCGCTGGCCGCGAGCATCGGCACCAACTCGCCGTTCAGGCGCTTGGCCTCCTCGGCTGACAGTTCCAGTGTCTGCACGCAGCGGCGCACCTCATTCTCACCGTCGGCGCGCGTGAAGCCGGCCTCGTCGCGCATCAGCTCAACGAGCGTCTCCATGCGCGTCTCGACGAGTTGAGCCGCGCGCAACAGGATGCGGTAGCGCTCGTAGGGAGAAAGCGTGCTTTCGCGCTGCCCGGCGACGGCACCGGCCACCGCGGAGTCGACCTGCGCCTCGGATGCGACAGCCATCGTCCCGAAGGCGCGTCCGCCATACTTGTCGACGAGCGTATCCACGGACTCGCCGTCGACCCATTCGCCATTGATCAGGAGCTTGGACATGGAACCTCTCCCTCAGGCGCTGACGCCGAGGCCCTGCATGAAGTTGAGGCGGATCTTGACCGGATCCCGCTCAGTCGTTCCGGCTGGCTTTTCGCCGTCGATGCGCGCCGCGATCAGCCAGGGACCGTCGCCGGCGAGCGCCTTGTCGACGAGGTCGTCGAAGTCTTCCTCGTCGACTGCCCAGGCGCTCTGCGCAATTCCCGCGCCCTTGGCGATCGCCACGACATCGACGACACTGGACGTGAGCGTCTTCTGCGAGCCGGTGATCTGGTACAGTCCGTTGTCCCAGATGATGATGGCGAGGTTCTTCGGCGCCACCGATGCAACCGTGCCCAGAGATCCGAGCTGCATGAGAATGGAGCCGTCCCCGTCAAGCGCGAACACCTTGCGCTTCGGCTGCGCGATGGCCACTCCCAGCGCGATAGACGTCGCCAGCCCCATGCTGCCGAGCATGTAGAAATTTTGCGGCCGCTGGCCGCTCGCCCAGAGATCGAAATTCGTATTGCCGATGCCGCCGATCACGGCCTCCTCGGCATTGAGCCGGGCGACGAGCCGGCGCGTCAGGACGCTGCGGTTCATCACCTTGACGGCTTCGCGGCTGGACATGGCTTCTGCCTTCGACATGGCGTTCGCTCTCTACTGGGGGCGCTTGGTCAGGAGGGACGACAGGAGGATCGCGGACGGCGCCTGCGTGCTGAACGCCTGCTTGATCAACCGGTCGACGACGAACTCCACATGCGCCAGTTCCTGGATCGAGAACGTCTCGATGCCGAGGCTCTGAAGCACCGGGCGCATGGTGCGCCAGACCATCTGCTGGCCCTGCTGGAACTCGCCGATCGCCCCCCGTTCGGAGATCATCATGACGAGCGGGATCTGGAATGGGCACGGAAGGGAGGCAAGGACGTTCGGTATGGTGGCGAAGCCGCTCGTCTGCATCAGCGCGATGCCGCGCCGGCCGCCCATATAGGCGCCGGTGACAATGCCTACCGCCTCTTCCTCGCGCGCCGGAACGACGATCTGGAAATAGGGGTCGGCATGCAGCCGCTTCAGCAGCGGCGACAGCACATTGTCGGGGACATAAGCGACGAGATCGACGCCGTTGTCCTTGAGCACGCGGACGACGATCTCGTCCCAGCTTTCCTTAACGTTTTCAACGGACATAGGCATGCGATCCCGGCGCTGCGTTGAGACCAATAAGACTTGTCGGCGCACCTTTCGGGACCGATGCCGCGCTGCGATGCGCGGCTGAATGTCCAAAATCTAAGGTCATCGATTTCCGCACACAAATAATTAATTTCGGAATATTGATCATATTTGGCTATGATTTTTGGGGGCGTTTCCGGGGTCGCAAATCCGGCCCCGGAAGCCCATCAGGTGTGTTGCGTGACGATGTCGACCAAGGCCGGCTGGCCGGTCTCGGCGACGATCTTGGCAGCACGGGCGATAGCGTCGCGCACCTGCTCCGGCTGATCGATTGGCCCTTCCGCCCACCAGCCTTGCGCCCTTGCGATGCTCGCGAAATCCGGCGCGGGACCGTCGATCTCCATGCCGATATAGGCGTTCTCGACAGGCCTCGACCGCTGCACGGCAACATGCTCCTGATGCGCCCAGTCGTTGTAGTAGGCACGGTTGTTGACCATCACGACCAGCATCGGGATCTTGTAATATGCGGCCACCCACAGCGTTCCGAGATCGAACATCAGGTCGCCGTCGGGCTGGAGGTCCACCACGAGCCTGCCCGTTCCCTTGTGGGCGAGCGCGACGCCCAGCGAGATGCCTATCTGGGTCGCCGTGCCGAGGCTGTCGCCGGGATGGCGATAGTGCCTGTCGAAGTCCCAGATCTTCTTCGCCCAGCCGCGCGACGTGCCCGCCGTCAACACCCAATCGTAATCCTTGACGACCTCCCAGACCTCGCGCGCCAAGCGCGATGTCGAGAGGGGCACATCGTCGGCGACCTTGTCGGCTTCGGCCTGCCAGGACTCCCAGCGCGCCTTGTGCCTGGCAGCCAGATCATCGCGACGCCGGGCGCGGCGACCCTCGGCCGCCGCATCGGATTTCGCCTTCAGCGACCGGCACAGCTCGACCAACTGCGGCAGCGCCGACACGGTGTCGGCGGCGACGTCCAGTTCCATCGGCATCATGCGGCCATAGTCGTGCGACCATCCACGAATGCCCGCGAGGCTGTAGCCGAGCGACATGCAGCGCGCGCCTTCAGCCAGATGCGAGGTGACGACGCGGGTGGCCGAGTCGACGGAACTGACCGAGACTTCCGTCTCCTTGCAGTCGAGGAAGAGGACCAGATCCGCCTCGGCGGCGATCCTTGTACCGGTCATGTTGAGCGGATGACGGTTCGGCAGGTTAAGGCGCGCGCCAGTGTCGACCACCGCCGCGCCGGAGATCTCGGCGAGTTCGGGGATCAGCGTGAAGGCCTTCGGATCGCGCCCCGCATAGCCGGCGATGATCAGGGGACGCTCGGCCGCCATCAGCGCCTTGGCGAGTTTCGCCAGCGCCGCGGGGTCGGCTCCGGCCGGTGTCGGCAGGCTGAAGGTCGAGGGGTCGGGGACGGCGACGTCCTCCGTCAACTCCTGCTCCTGCAGGTCCGCATCCAGCGAAACGTAAACCGGACCCGCCGGTCCGACCTGGGCGATGTTCCAGGCCCGCATCAGCGATTCCGGCGTCGCCGCCACGGAGCGCGGCTCGTCGTCCCATTTGACGTAGTCGCGCACCGCGTTGCCCTGCACGTTGGCGCTGTGGAACCAGTCGATGGCCGGACGGCGGCGCGACGTATCGGCCGGTCCCGATCCACCCAGCAGCAGCATCGGTACGCGATCGTGGAAGGCGTAGTAGATGCCCATCGTCGCCTGCAGCAACCCGACCAGGTCATGCAGCGCGACCGCCATGGGCTTGCCCGTGACCTTGGCGTAGCCATGCGCAACGCCGACGGCAACCTTCTCGTGCTGGCAGCAGATCATGTCCGGCCCGCCGCCCTGCCAGTTGACGAGGGAATCGTGCAGGCCGCGGAACGAGGCTCCGGGGTTGAGGCTGATGTAGGGGATGCCGAAGGACCTGATGACCTCGACCATCACGTCCGAGCCGTACTTCTTCTCAGTCATCTTATCAGGTCCTCGGAAACACCGGCGTTGCGCATGACGGACTTGACCTGCTCGCGCAGCAGCCCCGCAAGCGGCAGGGTCAGGCGTGCCTGATCGCCCATCTCCAGTACGATCTGCATGTCCTTATGCGCCCAGGGAATGCGCTTCATGTCCTTCCAGTGCTCGAGCGGCCAGTTCTTGCCGCTCGACTTCAACAGCGCCGGAATGAGCTTCTCGGCCGAGACCCCGTGCTCGGCAGCGATTGCCAGCGCCTCATGGTCGGCGACGAGGGCGGCCCAAAGCAGCATGTTGTTCATGGCCTTGCCGACCATGCCGGCGCCCACGTCGCCCAGGTGGTAGAGGTCCGTGCCGCAAGGCTCCATCGCCGGACGCACGCGCTCGACGATCTCCGCCGGACCGCCGACAAGCCAGAGGAGATAGGCTTCCTCGGCGCCGCGCTCGCCCTGGCAGACGGGCGCATCCAGGAAATGCACCCCCTTGGCGACGCACTGCGCCGCAAGCTCCTTCGCCTGCTTCGGAGTGATCGTGCTGGCGACGACGATGACGCTGTCCTCGGCGGCCCCGGCCAGCAGGCCGTCGGCTCCGCAGATCGCCTCCTCGACCTCGTTGTAGAAGCCCGGCATCACAAAGGTGATGTCGCATTCCGCAGCCAGCTCCTTCGGCGAACCGGCGACCTTTCCGCCAAGCTCGACCACCGACTCCATGGCCGACGCGACCGGGTCGTACATGGTGACTCCAAAGCCCGCGCCGAGGATGTGGCGACACATCGGCCGCCCCATCCTTCCGACGCCGACAAATCCTATGCGCGGCTTTCTGGACATGACATTGATCTCCCAAAACGGACCTTGTTGGTCACCAAACGGCATGCCGGAGGGTGCTTGACCACGCGCAGGCCCGCCGCGTGGTCGATCTGCCATACCGGCCTGGCCGGTCACAAACTCAGAGAGAAATGAGTGGGAAGACACCCTGCGGGACCGGCAGATGAAGAAGCCGGATGAACAGGAAGTAGATGAGCCCCGCGGTCCCCGTGACGTAGAGCAGGCAGAACGGCCAGGACTTCTTGGCGATAAACCGCAGGTAGAGCACCGTGAAAACAGGCAGAACGAGCAACAGGCCGAAGAGATAGAAGCAGACGAAGAACGCAGTCAGCCAGCTCAGGGCCTCGACCCAAAGTTTCAGCGGAGAGTTGGAGAAGACGCCCTTGAGTTCATCCTCGTTGCCCTGATCCTCTTCATCGACGTCGGCGAGGAGTTCGATGACCTTTTCGTCATCGGCGCCAGCCTGTGGCGCCGCCGGGACCTGCGCAGGCGCCGAACGCGTCACCGGCCGATGCGACAGCGCACTCCGAAGAAGCCCGCCGATCCTCACCAGGACGAGGACTGCCCCTGCCCCACTCAGCAAACGCGGCAGGAATGCCGTCTGCGCCGACCATTTGAGGCTGAGCGCGAACGCTCCTGCGAACATGATCAGGAGAAGCGAGGTGATCGCCCATTCCGCGTAGACGTCAGTCCGGGAACGTTGTGTTGCTGCAGCTTGGCTCATGCGTTGCTCTCCACCGGAGCGTGCTTGGCACCCGACTTACGCAGGGCGCTGTAGAGGATGAATACGACGACAATGGCGAGACCGATCACGATCGGGCGCTGCAGCCAGGACCATCCGTGCAGCGAATGCGACAGGAACAGATAGCGTTCGGCGTGATCACCGAGCACCAGACCGAGAAGGAGCGGTACGCGCGGCCAGTTCCAGCGAATGCAGACGATGCCGAAAGCCGCAGCGGCCAGCATGATCCAGACGGAGAAGAGGCTGTTGTTTTCAGAGTACGAACCAAGCACCACAAGGATCAGGAGGAACGGTACGAGGATCGGACCATCCGTGAACGTCAGCTTCGACAGCGGCTTCAGGAGGGGCAGCGCGATCAGCACCACGAGCACGTTGGCGATGATGTCGATCCAGAACAGCGAGAAGGTTACATCGAGGCGCGTCGTGAGCATCTCAGGACCGGGATTGAGCCCGGCGATGAGAAAGGCGTTGAGAAGAATGGCGCCGGTGACGCTGCCAGGCAGGCCGATCGCGATGGTTGGAACGAGCGAGCCACCATCCTTCGCATTGTTGTTGCCGGCAGCGGCGATCAAGCCTTCGGGGCTTCCCTTGCCGAAGAGTTCCGGGTTCTTCGACCGCTGTCTGGCGTAGCCATAGGAGAGGAACTGCGCGACCGATCCACCAACACCAGGAACCACACCGACACCGGCTCCGATTGCACCGGCCATGAAGGTGGTTTTCCAGTAGCGGAAGGTGTCACGGAAGCCGTCGAAGACGCCAGACAGATCCTGGGTAGTGGATTTTTTCGCGATGCTGTTCTTGGTCATCATCAGCTGGAAAATTTCCGGTCCACCGAACAGACCGATGACAACCGGGACGAGGCCGATGCCCTCCCACAGATCGAGTTGGCCGAAAGTGTAGCGCGGCACGCCGGCATGGGGATCGATGCCGACGAGCGAGATCAGAAGACCGAGGCACCCCATGATCAGGCCCTTCATCATCTGGCCGCCGGACAGCGACGCGATAAATACAAGTCCGACCATGGCCAGCATGAAGAACTCGGGAGGACCGAACATCATCACGACAGGCCGGATGATCGGTATCGAAAGCGCCAGGACGCAGGCGCCGATGAGGGCGCCGACGAGCGAACTCGACAGAACGATACCGAGAGCGCGCCCTGCCTGTCCCTTTCGCGCCATGGGATGTCCATCGAGAACGACGGCTGCTGACGTCGCCTCTCCGGGTATGCCGAAGAGGACCGACGTCAGGTCTCCGGTCGTGGAACAGACGACTTTCATTCCCAGCAGAAACGAGAAGATAAGGACTGGATCCATGCCGAATGTGAACGGCAGCATCAGCGCCATCGCGGTCGGCCCGCCGATTCCGGGCAAAATACCGACAGCGAATCCAATCATGATGCCAACAAGCATCATCATAATGGAATCCAGACTCAGGACCATCATGAGTCCGGATAGTGCAGCGTCTAACATTTAGAGAGTCCTTCCCGGTCTGCTGGGATGCGAGGCCCTAGTTCCCGAACGACTTGCGTACGATTTCCACGTACTCGGCCGGGGCGTCGGCGGTCACACCCCTGACGAGGTCAGCAACCTGCTGGCCGGTCAAAGGAGCGAGGGGACGCTTGAGCTGCTGAGACTCCGCAATCAAGTCAGGATTGGCCACCGTCCTGTCGAAGGCGTCCCGCAGACATGCAAGACGATCTTCTGCCATGCCGGGCGGGCCAGCAAGCGAGCGTCCTGCCGCAACGACGTCAGCCTGGGCCTTGATGAGCGAAACCTTGTCGGGCCCGACAAAATCGACAATCGCCGGAACGTCAGGCATGTCTGCAGTTTTCTCCGTCGACAGCACCCATGTGATCTTGCCAGTTTCGGCCTTCTCCGCCTGGAAACCGGCGCTCTGCGAAGAGGTGAACAGGTCGATCTCACCGCGGCCAAGCGAGGCATAGACCTCCGGAGCCCCTTCGAAGCCGGTGATGATCTCGGAATTCAGGCCAAGAACTTCCGTCAGGAGGGTCGCTTCGATGTAGTCTATGTCGCCCATGCCGGACGAGCCGATGCGGATCTTCCTATCGCTACCCAGGGCCCTCAGGTCGTCGACGGTCTTGATGCTCCCCGACGGGGCGGTCGCAATCACGTCGGGCTCACCCGAAACGCGCCCGATCCACGAAAATTCGTTGCTCTTGAAGTTCGCGCCTTCCGCGCCACCCAGCTCGGAGGTGATCATGCCGCTGGTCGAGGTCAGCTCGATCGTGAGGCCGTCCGGCTTCGCAACCCACATCTTGTTGGTCGCGAGAAGGCCGCCAGCGCCAGGCTGGTTCAGCACGATCATCGCGGAAGCACCCAACTCAGGCCCCATGTATTTCGCGACCATGCGACCATAGATGTCGAAGCCTCCACCGGTGGAGAACGGCACGACAAGCTGAACGGTCTTGTTCTTGAAGAAATCGCAGGCCTCCTGCGCGGAGGCCGATGCCAGCATGGCCAGGGACGAGACCGCCGCCAGCGCTAGTTTCGACACGATACCCCGCTTGGATGCCGGGGTTCTTCCATTGATTCTTGATGCCATAATAAAACTCCCATTGGTGAGAGCGCCGAGCACGCTCGAACGCCCTGATCGACGCAACCGACGGATGGCGCGCAGACTTTCGGATCGGATCATCGGAAGGCCGGCCGTCGGTACAGAAACCAACATGCGACGAGCAGCGACGACCAATTGACTGCTGTTCCCCTTGCCGCATGCCTGCACATCTGACGTGTGCGTGGGGGGCATTATTGCCCTCGATTTGTGATAAACAAACAAATAATAGTGCTGCATTATTCACTTGTGGCTATGAGCGCCTTTGGATCGGCCGTCGCTCCAACGCGATCGGAGGCATCTGTTATTTATTGGTTAAAACGCATAATTCAGCAAAATTAGTAATTTGTGGTTATGGATGCGTGGGGCATACAATTCATAAAAGCAGAATAAAAACACTTGGGGACGAAGGTGTCGGTAATGGATGACGCGCAGTTTGTGGTCGCATCTGAACGCCCGCTTCTGCGACCGAGTGTCGGCCGCCTGGTTACGTGAAGCCATATCGATAGTCCGATGAAGCCGCCTCCCTTCGAGTATTTCAGGCCTGAGACGCTTGGCGATGCCATCGCCATCCTCGACCGCACGGACAATGCCAAGGTCCTTGCCGGTGGTCAGTCGCTGATGGCCATGCTCAACCTGCGCTACGTGTTTCCAGACGCGCTGGTCGACATCAACAACCTGTTTGACATCGCCGGGGTCGAGCTCGACCGCGACAGGATTCGCATCGGCGCAATGACTCGTCAGCGCCATATCGAGCTCGACGATGCGCTGTATCGCTCCATGCCCATTTTCCGGGAAGCGCTAAAGCTCGTCGGCCATCGGCAGACGCGCAATCGCGGTACGATCGGCGGGAGCCTGTGCCATCTCGATCCGGCGTCCGAACTGGCTACGCTGGCGCTCCTGCTCGATGCACGGATCGAGGCGCAGGGGCCTGCGGGCGCCAGGCAGATCCCGGTTGATGAGTTCATCACCGGTTTCATGATGCCCGGCATAGCGCACAATGAGATCGTCACCGCCGTCGAATTCACGCCGTGGAGCCCGACGCACGGTCATGCGTTCATGGAATTCTCCCGCCGGCACGGCGATTTCGCCATCGCCTCCGCTGCCGTTCTCGTGGAGCGTGACGATCACGGCGTGGTGACCGATGCTGCGATCTCCATAGGCGGCCTGGGATCGACGCCGCAGCGGCATGCCGCTGGCGAGGCTCTCCTGCTCGGCAGCGACGGAAGTCGCGACGCCATCGAGGCTGCGGTCGAGGATTTCGGTGCGCTCGAGATGATCGGGGATTTCCACGGCGGGGCCGAATATCGCCAGAGCGTTGCGAGGGTCATGCTGCGCAAGGCGCTCGACACCGCCCTCTCACGCGCCGCACAAAAGCGAGGGCGGCTCAATGCATGAGGTAGCGCTTCTGGTCAATGGCGAAGCGCGCCGCGGGTCGGTCGAGGGCCGCACCACGCTGGCGGATTTCCTGCGGCACGAACTCGGGCTGACCGGCACCCACCTGGGATGTGAACACGGCGTCTGCGGCGCATGCACCGTGCTGGTCGACGGCGCCAGCGTGCGCGCCTGCCTCATGCTGGCCGTGCAGGCCGATGGCGCGATCGTCGAAACGGTGGAGGGGCTGGCTCGGCCCAACGGCGACCTCCATCCCCTTCAGGACGCATTCCGCGAGACGCATGGGCTGCAATGCGGATTCTGCACGCCCGGCATGCTGATGACGATCGTCGAATTGCTGCGCGAGAACGGCGCGCCCACCGAAGCGGAAATCCGCGACGCCATCTCGGGCAACATCTGCCGCTGCACGGGTTACCAGAGCATTGTCGATGCGGTGCTGAAGGTCGCGGCCGAAGATCGGGGCGCGCCATGAAGGATGTTGCGGATTGTCATGTGCACGCGCCCGCCGTGGGCCGCGCGGTGAAGCGGCTCGAGGATCCCGCCCTCCTCACCGGCAAGGGTCGTTACCTCGACGATATTGTCCTGCCCGGTACCCTGCATTGCGCCTTCGTGCGCAGCAGCGTCGCCCATGCCCGCATCGACCGGATCGACGTGGAGCCGGCGCGGGCTCTTGATGGCGTTCACGCAGTCCTGACGCTCGACGATCTGATGCCGATGCTCACGTCGGGAAGGATGCCGCTCGGCGCCAGCCCCGTTGCGGACCGGAACAGCAGCACGCCTTTCGTCCTGTCCAACCGGGAAGTCGCCTATGTCGGCGAGCCGATTGCGCTCGTGGTGGCGGCATCCCGCTACATCGCGGAAGACGCCGCCGCGCGGGTGGTGGTGGACATGTCGCCCTTGCCGGTCGTGACCGACGCGATAGCCGCGATGGAGCCTGACAGCCCGACGGTTCGCACCGAAATAAGGTCGAACGTCATGAGCAGCTTCAACGTCGGTTACGGCGACGTCGAGCAGGCCTTCTCCGAGGCGGCGCACGTCTTCAGCGACGTCCTTTCCCAGCACAGGGGCTGCGGCCACTCCATGGAAGGGCGGGGCGTGCTTGCCGAGTTCCGGCCCGGCGGCGAACTGTGCGTGTGGTCATCCACCCAGATGCCGCACGACCTCTATTACATGCTGCAGACCATGCTCGGCCTGAACCAGGACCAGGTGCGGGTCGTCACCCCCGATGTCGGCGGCGGATTCGGGCCCAAATACTGCCTCTATCCGGAAGAGATTGCCCTTCCCGCCGCGGCGCGGCTGCTCAGGCGCACCCTGAAATGGAACGAGGACCGCCGCGAGACCTTCATTTCCTCCATCCAGGAGCGTGACCAGTACTGGACCGTCGAGGTGGCGGTCGACGCCGATGCGCGGCTTCTCGGCATTCGCGGCCGGCTCGTGCACGACCAGGGCGCCTATGCGCCGAAGCCCGTCAATCTGCCGTACAACTCCGCGAGTTCGATGACCGGCCCCTACGTGCTTCCGGCCTACAGCATGGACGTTCATGTCGTTCACACGAACAAGGTGCCGGTCTCGTCAGTGCGCGGAGCAGGCTATCCGCAAGCCGTGTTCGCCATGGAGCGGACACTGGACCTCATCGCCGTAAAGCTCGGGCTGGATCGCGCCGAGGTGCGCCGGCGCAATCTGATCCCGCCGGAGAAGATGCCCTACACCAAGAAGCTGAAAGCGCGGTCAGGCGCGGCCATGGTGTACGACAGCGGCGACTATCCGGCCTCGCAGGCCGAGGCGCTCAGCGCCGCCGGATGGGACGATTTTCCGATACGCCAGAAAGAGGCGCTCGCCGCAGGCCGCTACATTGGCATCGGGGTCGCCAACGCCGTCAAGGGAACCGGCCGGGGACCGTTCGAAAGCGGTGTCGTGCGCGTCGGGCAGAACGGCAAGGTCAGCGTATTCACCGGCGCCACCGCAATGGGCCAGGGGCTCCAGACCGCCCTGGCGCAGATCTGCGCAGACGAACTGGGGCTCGCCCCGGATGACGTCACGGTCATCGGCGGAGACACGTCGAAGACACCATTCGGCCTGGGCGGTTTCGCGAGCCGGCAGTTGGTGACGGCAGGCTCCTCTGTCCACCTCGCCGCCAAGTCGGTGGCCGCCAAGGCGCTGAAAGCCGCGAGCGTCATCCTCGACGTTCCACAGGACGAGCTCGAGTTGCGCGACGGGCAGGTCCGCAGGCGCACGGGAAACCAGACGATCGCGCTGGGCGAGTTGGCGCGCATGCTGCGCGGCGCGCCCGGCTATGCCTTTCCCGCCGGCATCGAACCCGGACTGGAGGCCAGCGTCGAGTGGCGCACAGACGCACTGGCCTACGCCAATGCGTGCCATGTTGTCGAAGTCGAGGTGGAGCCGGATCTCGGCCATGTCGAGTTGAAGCGCTACGTTGCGCTCATGACTCCGGCCGGATGATCAACCCGATGATCGTCGAGGGGCAGGTTCACGGCGGCATCGTCCACGGAATCGGCAACGCGCTCTACGAAATGATGGGCTACGATGCCGAAGGGCAGCCGCTCACCACCACCTTCCAGGACTATCTGCTGGTAACGGCGACCGAACTGCCCAGGATCGAGACGATCTATCGCGAGACGATCTCGCCATCCAATCCGATCGGGGCCAAGGGTGTCGGCGAGACCGGCACCATCCCGGCCGCCGCCGCGGTCATTTCGGCGGTCGAGAACGCGCTGTCGCCTCTTGGCATCCGCATCTCGCAAACGCCGATCACTCCCGAAACCGTCTTCAAACTCATCCAGGAAGCGCGCCGAAGCGGCGAGCCTCCTGCCACCTAACATCGGAAGATTTCATGCCGAAGAAACTCGAACTCACCCTTGCCTGTGGCGACTATGAGATCGTCCGGCCCCTCAAGGAGGGGCTCGTCCGTCCAGACGGCATCGAACTCAACATCCTCACAAAGGCGGATTCGGCGACTCGGCACTGGCGCTTCCTGCGCGGCGAATATGACATCGCCGAGTGTTCCGCATCGTCATATATCGCCGCGCGCGACCGGGACATGCCCTTCGTTGCGCTGCCGGTATTCCTGCATCGGCGGTTCCGGCATGGCTTCATCTTCACCAACACCGCCAGCAATATATCCAAGCCGGCCGACCTGATCGGCAAGAAGGTCGGCGTCAAATTCTACCTGGTGACTGCGACGCTCTGGCTGCGCGGCATCCTGGAGAACGAGTACGGCGTCCCGCACAAGTCGATCGAATGGTTCGCCGAACTCGACGAGGATCTGGCGTTCACGCCGCCCGCCGATCTCAAGCTCAATCGCCTGCCGGACAACAAGTCGGTTTCGACCATGCTTGCCGAAGGCGAACTCGACGCGGTCCTGCATCCCGACATCATCGAGCCCATCATGAAGAGGGACCCGCGCGTCGGCCGACTGTTCCCCGATTACAAGGCTGAAGAGCGCACCTATTACGAGAAGACCGGCATCTTCCCGATCATGCACGTTCTGGGATTGAAGAAGGAACTGGTCGAGGCGCACCCGTGGGTCGTCCCGAACCTTTACCAGGCGTTCGAGGAGGCCAAGACGATCGCCATGCAGCGCATGCGCAATCCTCGCCTCGTGCCTCTGGCCTGGTATCAGGAGGCCTGGGAGGAACAGGAAGAACTGCTCGGGCCGGACCCTTGGGAAAACGGGCTCTCTGAAGCCAACCGCAAGAACCTTGAGACGCTCGTGGGCTATTCCCATCAGCAGGGCGTGATCGGCAGGCGCATTCCGCTGGACGAACTGTTCCTTCCCGTTTCCCAAGGCCGCAAGCGCGGCAAGTTCAGCTTCTGAAGCAAAGGCGCGACTGGAGTCTTCCATGGAAATCAAGAACAGCTTCGAAATTCCACTGCCTCCGGACGATGCATGGAACGTCCTGATGGATATTCCGCGCATCGCGCCGTGCATGCCAGGTGCGGAACTGACCGGACAGACTGCCGACGACGAATATCAGGGAAAGGTCTCGGTGCGACTGGGACCGGTAGCGCTTTCCTTTGGTGGCGTCGCCACGTTCGTCGAACGGGACGATACGGCCAAGCACGCCAAGGTTAAGGCCCAGGGATCGGACCAGAAGGGCCGCGGCGCCGCCAGCGGCCTCGTCAGTTTTCAGCTCTCTCCGAGTGGCCAGGGCTCGCGTATCGACCTGACGACCGAGGTGACGCTGACGGGGCTTGTCGCCCAATACGGGCGGGGCGCGGGCGTCATCCAGGGGGTCGCGAACGAGATCTGCCGCCAGTTCGCCGAAAATCTTCGCGCCACAGTCGCCGCCCCGCCCGCACCTGCGGCGGCAGGCCCAGGCGCGGCATCGGTCCGGACCCCGCCGCCCGCAGCGGCTGCCAAGCCGATCGGCGGCTTCGGCCTGGCGATGAAGCTGCTCTGGCAGAGCATCAGCAGGCTCTGGTCGCGTTCCTGACCACCAGCCGGTGCGAAGCGCTACAGCGCCTTCGCACCGTGGACCTGGTCCGACGACTTTATCGTCGTCATCAGTATCTTCAGGATGCGCTGCGTGCTCGGCGAATGCGAACGCAGATGCCGGGTGATCAGGCAGATCTCGCGCCTGATTGTCGGCGCGCTCAGTTCCCGAAACCCGAAGTCTTGCAGCAGGCTGCTGTGGGCGGCCAGCGCCGGCAGCACCGATATCTTGCCGCCGAGTTGAAGCAGCGCACCGAGCGATGTCGTGCTCGACGCGTGGTCGAGACTGTCGGCCTGGGCAAAGCTGCCCAATTCGGGGTGGCGCGCCAGCGTCGCGCCAATGCCGGTGTCCTCGGTCAAGCCGATATATGAATAGCCCCTGATGTCGGCCCAGGTGAGATCGCCCTGCCACGAAGCGAGCTCGTGGTCCATGGGAAACACGACGCCGAACGGATCCGCGAGGACCGGCACATAGTCGAGGTCGGGGAAATTGTTGAGCCGGCTGGACAGGCCGAAATCGACGTCGCCATCCAGCACGGACCGCTCGATCTTGTCCGAGCCCTGGTCGTAGACCGATATCGACACGTCCGGATAGTGTTTGCGGAAAGCCTTGAGGGTCGGCGCGAGCACATGCGTCATCATCGACGGCGCCACCGCGATCTTGATGTGCCCGCGCTGGCTCTTCGACGCGGCCTCGAGATCCGCGATGGCGTTGTCGAAGTCGCGCAAGACGCGCTCGGCGATAACCTTGAACCACACCGCATCCCGCGTAAGCTCAACCCTGCGCGTGGTGCGATCGAAAAGCTTGAGGCCAGCGGCTTCCTCGAACTGCTTGATGGTGGCCGTCAGCGACGATTGCGTCTGGAAGAGGCGGTTCGCGGCGAGCGTGAACGACCCGGTGTCGGCTACGGCGACGAAGCACCGAAGGTGCCTGAGTTTGATACCTGCCCCCATGCGTCAGTCTTCACTTTCAATGTGATGCCGGATGATCCGGACTATGGAACAAAGCCTGTTCGCGGTCAAAGTCCGACCTCCCGGTCCAGGCGCAACCGGAAGACATCCCAGACCTGCGGGTTGACGATACGCGGCGGCCGCCGGCCGCGCAGCACATCGACCACCTGATCGGCAGCCCCGGACGCCATGCCGCGTCGCGCCTCGTGCGTCACGCCCGCGGTGTGCCAGGTGGCGATGACCCTGTCAGATTGCAGAAGAGGATGGTCGAGGGCCGGTGGTTCGGTATCCCACACGTCCACCGCGGCGCCGGCCAGCCTGCCGTGCTCCAGCGCTTTCCCAAGCGCGGCCTCGTCATGGATGCCGCCGCGTGCCGTATTCACGAAGAAGCTGCCCTCTCGCATCCGTGAGAACGCCGCTGCATCCATCATCCCGATCGTCTCCGAATTGCGCGGGCAATGCAGCGAAACGAAATCGGCCTCGCGAAGCAGGCGGTCGAAGGTGACGGGCCGCGCGCCCCGCTGGGCGATCAGCGCGTCGTCCAGGTATGGATCGCAGGCGATCACCTCCATTCCGAATGCGCCGGCAAGCGCTGCTACGCGCGTGCCGATGTGCCCGATGCCGACAATGCCCAGGGTCTTGCCGCCGATGTCGCGGCCCATGAGATCCTCGCGCGCGAAACCGCGTTGGCGCCGCAAGCGGCGATCCGATTCGACGATCCGTCGCGACAGCCCGAGGATCACGCCAAGCGTATGCTCGGCGACTGCCCGTGCATTGATGCCGGCCTGGTTGACGACGAGAACGCCGGCGGCCGTACACGCGGCCACGTCGACCGTGTCATGACCGGCCCCGCTGGTCGAGACGCACAGGATCGACGGGCAGCGGCGCAGGATTGCCTCGCCGGCCAAGAGTTGTGTCGGGACGTCGCTGCGGGTCGAGGAGATCTGGTAGACGCATGCGCGTTGGAGCGCCCCGATCGTCGCTGCGACATCCGATCTGCCGCAGGTCAGGAGTTCTATGTCCGGCTCCTCGCCGAAACGCATCTCCATGGCGGGGTCGTACCACGTATCCAGCCGCACGACGGTCAGACGCTTTTTCACGATCGGCCTCCCATCATCATCACAGCCCGTGCGCGGCGCGCGCCCGCGGCCAAAGGAATATCAGCACGACGACGAACAATGCCGCCGCCGCGCCGATCAGGTGCTGCAGGCTCATCCACTCGGCGAGGACGCCGAGGACGAATGCACCCAGCGCAGGCGCGGCTCGAAAGAGCAACAGGTAGAGAGCGACCGTCCTGCCCCGCATGTCGGGCGCGCTGATCGTCTGGACCGTGGTCTGCATGCAGATGTTGCAGACCACGTGGAAGAGTCCGGCGACGGCGATCGCGGCCACGGCCAGCCAGAGGTCCGTGGAGAATGCGAACAGGATGAGCGCCAGGCTTATCGACAGCGCGGAGAAGAATGCCAGCCGGAGCAGGAAGACCCCTTCCCTCGGCCTGAGCAGCCATCCCGCCCCGACCAGCGCGCCGCAGCCCTGCGCGATCATCAAGGTGGCGAGCGTTCCGGGACCGCCATTGAACGAGCCGCCGGCGATCGCCGGCAGCATTTCGGCGAATGGTCGCGCCAGGAAGGAAAAGGCCGCGACCAGCACGAAGACCGTTGCCAGGCGGGCATCGTTGCGCACGTAGCGGAATCCCGTCGCGATGTCGCTGCGCAGCGACGCCGCGGGCTTTTGCGCGCGGGGCGCGTCGACCGATGCGCGCAGGTAGCGGACCACGGCCAGCATGACGGTATAGAGCGCGATGTTGATGATGAACACGTGCTCGACGGAGCCGTAGAGCATCGTCACCCCGGCGACCGCGGGACCGAAGATGCGGCCCAGGTTCGCGGCCACGGAATTGGCCGCTATGACCTGCCCCATCCGGCCTGGCTGCGCCAGCGAGGCGATGATGACCACGCGCACCGGCTGGTTGAACCCCTGGATGCAGGCATCGGCTATCGCCCACGCCAGGAGAAGCCAGGGGGTGATCAGGCCTGTCGACATCAGGCCGACGAGCACGAGGGCGTTGAGGATCAGCGCGCCCTGCGTGAACTGGATCAGGCGGTACGGATTGGTCCGATCGGTGACGGCTCCGGCCAGCGGTCCTACAATGAACGCCGCGAACAGATCTCCGAGCGCTACGGCGCCCACCCAGGCCGGCGAATGCGTCATTTCCCACGCCAGCCAGCCGACCGCGGTCTTTTGCATCCAGGTGCCGACGAATGCGGCAAGCTGCGCGCTGGCGAAGATCGCGAAGTCCCAGGGCGCAGGCGGCTGACGCGAAATGCGGTTTTCCTCGTCCGTCGCCATGCTCCCTTCGTTCCCCGCATCCAGGCGGCTCGTGTGGACGCGTCGGATGCGAACGAAGGCCCAAAGCCGCCGCGATAGTAAGGAGGCGATTTCTCACAAACAAACAACTAACGCGGCCTATTTAATCGGATTCAGTCATAAATACATTTATCATCCACGCTGCTTAATGAAGCCCAATTAGTCATTTGTTGCACAAAAAGTCGGCTTGTAAGGTCGCCCCAGCGAAAAACGGGGTAGCAGATCGATGATGGCGACGATGAAGGTGATGGCGCTGCGCCAGCACGGTGGACCGGAAGAATTGAAGCCGGAAATCTGGCCTGTTCCGACGCCTGGCGAAAACCAGGCGCTGGTCGAGATCAAGGCGTGCGGACTGAACTACATGGATGTCTTCGTCACGCGCGGCATGCCCGATATGCCTACCGAGATGCCGCGTATTCCAGGCGGCGACATCGCCGGCATCGTGCGCGAAGCAGGCGCCGGCGTTTCCTCCGACTGGATCGGCAAGCGCGTCGTGCTTTTCCCCCGCTTCCCCAAGGGCGGCGTGCTCGGCGAGAACGGCAACGGCGGCCTGTGCCAGTTCATCGCCGTCGACCAGAGCCAGTTGATCGAAATCCCGGACGGCGTCAGCCTCGAGGATGCCGCAGCCTTGCCGATCGCCTATGGCACATCGCACCGCATGCTGTTCACGCGCGGCCACCTCAAGGCCGGCGAGAAGGTCCTGGTGCTCGGCGCCAGCGGCGGCGTCGGCGTCTCCTGCGTGCAGTTCGCCAAGATGGCTGGGGCCGAGGTCTACGCCTGCACCAGCAGCGCCGAAAAGGGACGACGCCTCAAGGAGATCGGCGCCGACCACATCATCAACTACGTCGAGACGCCTGAATTCTCCAAGGCGGTGTGGGCGGCGACCGGCAAGAAGGGTGTCGATGTCGCCATCAACTTCACCGGCGGCGACACATGGGTGCAGACGCAGCGCTGCATGGCTACCGGCGGCCGGATCCTCACATGCGGCTCCACGGTCGGTCACCTGTGCGAAATCGACGTGCGCTTTGTCTGGCACCGGGAGACCGAGATCATCGGCTCGCGCGCCTATGTGCCCGATGACATCCGCGCCTGCCTGGCGCATGTCGCGTCGGGCGCGATCAAGCCTGTCATCGAGACGATCCTGCCGCTGGAGAGTGCCGCGGACGGTGTGCGCATGCTCGATTCGCGCGGCGTCTTCGGCAAGGTGATCGTCACGCCATGAACGCACCCGTGAAGAACCTCGGCATGATCGGCGCCGAATTTCGCGCCGAGGAGCGGCCGGCGATCATCGACCTGTTCGACCCGGCCAGCCCGCGCGTCATCTCCTATGCGGAATTTCACGCCGCCTGCGACGCTATCGCCCGCGGACTTCTGGAGAGAGGTCTGGTGCAGGGTGACCGCGTAGGCATCCTGTCGTCCAACCGCGCCGAGTTCCTGGAGATCTTCTATGGGGCAATGCGCGCCGGCATCGTGCCCGTATCCATAGGCATCCAGCTTCCGAGCGACACCGTTGAATGGATCATCGCCGACGCCGGCGTAAAGCTCGTCTTCTGCGAGAGCGGCCTGCGCCGCCTCGTACCGGAGGGCGTCGAGGTTGTGGTGATCGAAGGGGACGGCGAAGGCGGCTTGTCGGCGCTCATGCGCCCCGGTCCGTTCGAGCCTTTCGTCCCGCATGGCGACGATGTCGCCTTCCAGCCCTACACGTCCGGTTCGACCGGCCGCCCGAAAGGCGTCCTGCTGTCGCATCGGGCGCATTCCTGGGTGGCCGAGACGATATCCCGGGACCGCGACTTCTCGCCTGCGGACCGCATGATCGTTGCCGCCCCGCTCTACCACAAGCACGCGATGAACTCGATCAAATGCGTGCTGGTCGGAGGGTCGACCGTCGTCCTGATGCGCAAGTTCGATGCCCGCGCCTATATCGAAGCCGTCAACCGCTACCAGACCACCGTCGTCTCGGGCGTGCCGACGATCTTCGCCATGCTCCTGCAGCAGCGCGACCTGCTCAAGGGCAACGACTATTCGTTCGTCCGCCTGGCAACCATGGGCGGCGCCCCCGCAACTGACGCTCTGATCGATTCCGTCGCCGAGCTTTTCTCCAACGCCCAGATCGTCCAGATCTTCGGCATCACGGAAGCCAGCGCCGCCCTCTTCGGCCGCCACCCGCAACGCGCTCCGAGACCGCGCCATTCCATTGGCTGGCCGATCGCAGGAAACGAGTTCCGCCTCGTCGGCGGCGACAGCGCCGACTTCGGCACCCTGCATGTGCGCGGCCCCGGCCTGATGAACGGCTACAACAACAACCCGGATGAGATGGCCAAGCGCGTCGTCGACGGCTGGTACAACACGGGCGACATCCTGCGCCGCGACGCGGAGGGCTGGTACTATTTCGTCGGGCGCGGCGACGACATGTTCGTGTCGAGCGGCCACAACATCTACCCGAGCGAAGTCGAGTTGATGCTCGAACGCCACCCCGACATCGACCAGGCCTTGGTCGTGCCGGTTCCCGACGAGGTCAGGTACACCATCCCCTGCGCGTTTGTGGTGAAGCGCCCGGACTCCGACCTGTCGGAGAAGGACGTCAAGGAATTCGCGCTGGCGAAGGGCCCGCCCTACCAGCACCCGCGCCGCGTCATTTTCATTCCCGCAATGCCGATGACCGGCGTCGGCAAGATCGATCGCAAGAGCCTGACGCTACAGGCTGCCGAACTCGCCAAATCGGCTCAAGGAGAAGCACGTTGAGCGATGCCCACTACGGACCCGATGATGTCCAGAAGATCGTCGACCGAAGCCCTTTCCTGAGCTGGATGGGGATCAAGGTCCAGGAACTGACCGACGACGAGATTACCCTGTCCGCCACCTGGCGTTCCGAATGGGTGGCCAATGTTGATCGGGGCCAGACGCAGGGCGGCATTCTGGGCGCATTGATCGATTTCGCGGCAAACTTCGCGATGTTCAAGACCACTGGCCGCCCCGTTCTGACCGTCGATCTGCGCATCGACTATCACCGCATGGCCAAGCAGGGCGATCTTGTCGCCAAGGGCCGCGTCATCAAGCTCGGCAAGACGGTCTCCACCGCCGAGGCCCAGCTTTTCGACGGTGAGGGCAAGCTCGTCGCCAGCGGGCGAGGAACCTTTCTCACCGCCAATTGAACCCATTGGGCGGCAGGCGCACCAGACGATGCGTCGCGACACGCCAACTCCAGAGGAAGAACATGCTGAATTATGACGTAGTGGTGGTCGGCGGCGGCAATGCCGCGTTCTGCGCGGCCCTGGCCGCGCAGGAGAATGGCGCGAAGGTAGTGGTCCTCGAACGCGCTCCCGAAGCCGAGAACGGCGGCAACAGCCGCTTCACGGCCGGCGCCATCCGCTTTGCCTACCGCGGCGTCGACGATCTCAAGGAGGTCATGCCGGACCTCACCGAGGAGGAGATCGGCCGCACCGATTTCGGGACCTACACCGAAGACCAGTTCTTCGACGACATGTTTCGCGTGACGCGCTACCGTACCGACCCGGTCCTGTGCGAACTGCTCGTGAAGCGCAGCTTCGAGACGATGAAATGGCTGCGCGGCAAGGGCGTTCGCTTCCAGCCCATCTACGGCCGCCAGGCCTTCAAGGTCGACGGCAAGTTCAAGTTCTGGGGCGGACTGACCGTGGAAGCCTGGGGTGGCGGCCCGGGGCTCGTCGACAGCGAAACCGAGATCGCAAGGTCGAAGGGAATCGACATTCGCTATGGCTGCCGCGCGGTGGAACTCCTCTATGACGGTGACCGCGTGACCGGGGTCAAGGTCAAGGAAGACGGGAAGATCATGGAGATCGGCGCCAAAGCGGTTGTCCTGGCGGCCGGAGGCTTTGAATCCGATCCGGAACTGCGGGCCCGCTATCTCGGACCGGGCTGGGAGCTCGCCCGCGTGCGCGGCACCCGTTTCAACACGGGCGACGGTATCAAGATGGCGCAGGACATCGGCGCTGCATCCTACGGCAACTGGTCAGGCTGTCACGCGGTCGGCTGGGACTTCAATGCGCCGGAATTCGGCGACCTTGCGGTGGGCGACGGCTTCCAGAAGCACTCCTATCCGTTCGGCATCATGGTCAACGCGAACGGCCGCCGCTTCGTCGACGAGGGCGCGGATTTCCGCAACTACACCTACGCCAAATATGGCCGTGTCGTCCTTGAGCAGCCCGGCAACTTCGCCTGGCAGATTTTCGACCAGAAGGTCGTCCACCTGCTGCGCGACGAATACCGGATCAAGGAAGTCACGAAGGTGAGCGCCGATACGCTGGAGGAACTGGCTACGAAGCTCGAGGGTGTCGATGCGGAAGCGTTCCTCGACGAGATCCGCAACTACAACGCCGCCGTCACCACAGACGTTCCGTTCAACCCCAACGTCAAGGACGGGCGCACGACGCGCGATCTGGCAGTCCGGAAATCCAACTGGGCGAACCAGATCGACCAGGGGCCGTTCCTGGCGTTTCAGGTCGGCTGCGGCATCACCTTCACCTTCGGCGGCCTTCGCGTCACCGAGAATGCCCAGGTCGTCGACAAGGACCTTGCGCCGATCAGCGGCCTCTACGCGGCCGGCGAGATGGTCGGCGGCATCTTCTACTTCAACTATCCCGGCGGAACGGGATTGATGTCCGGAGCCGTCTTCGGGCGTATCGCCGGCACCTCCGCAGCGGCCGGTTCGGCGGCCTGACGAGCGCCACGGAAGGCCTCTGGCATTGGCGTTGCGGTCGAGATTCGGCGCAACGCCTTGCCGCGAGAATGACGCCATGCGCCGGGTGGCGGCGGCCGGCGATCCGGCGAACTGTCGAGAGACGCCATTCTGCTTGAGCCCTCTCGATGCGCAGAGCCGGTCTTTGAGAGACAACGGCCGGGGCAACGGTTGTCTCTGCCTCCCGCAGCGAAGCCTCGGTCTGGAATAAGTCCTCCGCGCTCGCCGTCATAAGCGGACGGAAGGCCCTCGTCCTGGGCCTTTCGCGGCGATCACTGGTGCTGGAGGCATCCGGCCGCAGCCGCGAATCTTTCGACAGGCCGCGTTAACAAGGATCTGGCTCGCCACGCCTTGGAAACGATCCGCTCGCAAAAAGTCATGCCCCTCCTCCGCATCGACGGCCCACATGGTCCTGCCCGGGGCTTTTACGGGGATCGGCGTGGAACTGGCAGTTACGTGATCGAGGATCGGCTGAACGCCCTGAGGCGCAAGCCCACTATTGTCCGAGACGTGTCGGGACAGGAGTGCTTCGTGCCGTACGCATAACGGAATCACGGCAGCCGCCCATCCCGCGCCTGCGGACGGCCCTGCCGACAGCTCTCGGATTATCTCTATGATCTTATTTGCATATTTGGTGGGTGCGACAGGGATCGAACCTGTGACCCGCTGATTAAGAGTCAGCTGCTCTACCAACTGAGCTACG
>DATDJN010000058.1:0-6005 GCA_036520515.1 Rhizobiaceae bacterium | reverse complement strand
TGGAACCTGGCCGGCAAGCACCTCTGCCAGCTCCTTCTGGCCGTTGCCGTCGATGCCGGCGATGCCGAAGATTTCCCCGGCGCGCACCGAGAAACTCACGTCGCGCACCGGTACGCGGCCCGCTTCGGAGCACAGCCCCTCTACGGCGAGGATCGTGTCGCCGAGGCTTCGGTCGGCGCGCTCCCGGCCGGCGTCGGATCCGCTGGCCGACGTTCCGAACATCAGCGCGATGATGCGCTCGGTCGTCTCCTCGCCGGACGAGGCATGCAGCGTCTCCGGACCGATCTCGCCGACATTGCGGCCCAGCCTCAGCACCGAGATGCGGTCGCCATAGGCGATGGCTTCGTTGAGCTTGTGCGTTATGAAGATGACGGCGATGCCTTGCGCGACCAGCCGGCGCATCAGTTCGCCGAGCGCGACCGCCTCGTGCGGCGTCAGCATGGCCGTCGCCTCGTCGAGGATCAGGCAGCGGCTGCCGCGCATGAGCGCCCGCAGGATTTCGACCTGCTGCCGTTCGCCGAGGGAGAGGGTGCTGACCAGAGCCTCGGGATCGACCCGCAGGCCGAGTTTTTGCGCGGTTTGGCGGATACTGTCCGCGATGCCGGCGCGGTCCGGCCGTTTCCACCACGTTCCGCCGAGCGCGAAGTTGTCGATGACCGTGAGGCTGGGCACCAGCATGGAGTGCTGGAACACCGTGCCGATGCCCATGGCGAGCGCCTGCTTCGGCGAGGCGACGACAGCGGGCCGGCCGTCGACCTCCAGGTGACCCTCGTCGGGCTGCTGGAGCCCCGACAGCATTCCCACCAGCGTCGACTTGCCGCCGCCGTTCTCGCCGAGCAGCACATGCACCTCGCCGGGATGGATCTCGATGGTGACGGCATCGTTGGCGACGACGCCGGGGAAGCGCTTGGTCACGCGCCTGAGGGCGACGATCGGCGTGGCCGGCGTCGGCGCTGAGGTGGCTGGCGCCTGAATGGATGCCTGCATCGGCCGGTCCCGGAATGAACTCGTGACCCGCCGCGCCACCGGGGCGCGGCGGGTCGATTACAGGTGCTTAGATTTACTGGACGGCCTTGACCAGCTTGTGGACGCTCTCGGCGTCGTATTTCGGCTCGACCACGACCTTTCCGGCGACGATGTCGGCCTTGATCGCCTCGATCTGCGCCCAGACGTCGTCAGGCACGTTCTTGGTCTTCAGCAGCGACAGGCTGTTGTCGGAAAGCTTGATGTCGTAGTTGCGGCTGCCGAACTTGTCGGCCTTCAGGTCGTCGATCATCGCCGCGTAGACCGGCGTCAGGTCCCACACGACCGACGACAGGAGAAAACCCTTGTCGATCGAGGTCTTGTCGCCGATCACGTCGATGAAATAGGCCTTGCCGCCGTCGGTGGCCTTGGTGGTCTCGACGGCCTGCAGCATGCCGAACGAGGAGCCGTTGCCCTGGCCGAAAATGACGTCGGCGCCCGACGCGATGACGGTCTCGGTGACGCGCTTGCCGCCGGCGGCGTCGGCATAGGCGGCCGGCCCGATCACGGCGTAACGCACTTCCACGGCCGGGTTCTCGGCCTTGACGCCTTCGGCGAACGCGACCGACATGTTGTTCCAGGACGGAGGCTCGCCCGACACGACGATGCCCACGACCTTGGTGCGGCTCATCTTGGCGGCGAGACGGCCGGCGAGATAGGCGCCCTGGTGACCGGACGCGGTGTAGTCGGCGACCTTGCCGGCCGCGAGCTTGTCGGGACTGTCGACGATCGCCACCGGGATGTTGAGCTCGGCGCCGATCTCGGGCGCCGACGTGTTGTAGCCGCTGGCATGCGCGATCAGCAGGCTGGCGCCGTCTTCGCCGAGCTCGCGCAGCGTCGGACGCACGTCGCCATAGCCGAGGTTCTCGGCGACGATGACCTCGACGCCGGCCGCCTTCGCCGCAGCCTTCGCGGCGTCGACGCCCTGCTGGTTCCAGCCCATGTCGGTGCCCTGCTCGGGCGCCAGGATGGCGATCGACTTCACTTCGGCGGCGTGCAGCGCCGCCGTCCCCAAACCTCCCATGAGAGCCAGCGCCAACGCTGTCCGGCTCACGGTTCCGATCATCCAGTTCTTCATGACATTTGTTCCCAGTTCTCGATTTTGGTTGACACTTGGCCTTGAGCCGGGTGCATTCGTCCTGTCCCTTACCCCAATCCGTGGACAGAGATGCAGGTTTTGCCCCTTCTTGTTGCAGCCCTCGCCGGGCTGGTCGCGGTGCCGGCGACTGCCGCCACGCAATCCTTTGACGTCACGATCAACAACACCGGCGACGCGATGCTCGCCTGCGACGCCTCGATCGCGCATTGGTATTCGAATGCCCTCGGCGACGTCGCGCCCGGAACGACGCTGCGCTTCACCCTGCGCGCCGATCCCGAAGACGGCACGGTCTTCCTGCGCAACACGGTCGGCGACGACATGCCGGTGCAGCGGCTGTGGTGCGGGCTGAAGGGCCGGAGCTGGGCGACGCGCTCCGAGATCGCGCTCGACCGTCGGATCGGCGAGATGCCCGCGCCGATCTCGCTGGACTGTGTGGGAAACGCAGCCGGGACGACCTGCGCCCGGCCATAGGCGCAGCGCATTCCCCGAGGTCGTGTGTCCAGCGTCGGACGCATGGGAGTTCACCTGGGCAAGGAGCGGACCGCCTGCCTTGAACCACGCAAAACTCCCGCAGCAAAGGCCCTCGGCACGCTCCAATTGACAGCGTGGCAAAACGATAACATGATCATACGGTATTACAATCGAAAACTCGCGTTTGCGATTTGCGACGTCATCCGGCATCGCGCCCTTATGCATTTGATGCTCAAGCGGGATCGTGCCCGAGCCCGCCGTTTCTGGGAGTTTTAGGATATGCGCACAGCCATCGTGACCGGAGCCAGCCGGGGTCTGGGGCGCGCCTTCGCGATCGGCCTCGCCAGGGACGGCTTCGCGCTTGGCATTGCCGCCCGGCAGGCCGACGAGCTGGAGGCGACCGCGGCGGCAGCGCGGCAAGCCGGCGCGCCGCTGGTGGTGACCCATGCCATCGACCTGTCGCTGCCGGAGGCTCCGGCGCTGGTGGTGGAGCGCACACTCGCCGAGACCGGCAGCATCGATGCGTTGATCAACAATGCCGGCGCCACCAGGCGCGGCGATTTCTTCGCCCTGTCCGATGACGACTTCATCGACGGCTTCGCGTTGAAGTTCCACGCGACGGTGCGTTTCTGCCGCGCCGCCTGGGACGCCTTGTCGGCAAGCAAGGGCTCCATCGTGAACATCTCCGGCATCGGCGCGCACACGCCGGAACCGGACTTCGCCATCGGCGGCCCGGTGAACTCGGCCCTCATCAATTTCACCAAGGCGATCGCCAGGCGCGCCCAGGGCACCGGCATGCGCATCAATACGCTCTGCCCGGGTCACATCGTCACCGATCGCCTGCGCAAGCGCATCGAGACCTATGCAGGCGAGCATGGCCTGTCGGTCGAGGAGGCGCGCGAGAAGATGCGCGTCAGCCAGGGCATCGCCCGCTATGGGGAGCCCGACGAGGTCGCCGACGTCGTACGCTTCCTGTGCAGCCCCGCCGCGGCCTATGTCCATGGGACGGTGATCAACGTCGACGGCGGTGCGACCCCCGGTATCTGAACGGGATCGGCGGTTCGAACCGGTCAGGAAGCAGCCTCGGGGGTTTCCTCGAGCAGCCGCGCGCGCAGGATCTCGATGGCCACCTTGCCGGCGTTCCTGACGTGGCGGGCCGCGGCCTTGCGGGCTTCCTTGCCGCGCCTGGCTGCGAGATGACCGACGAGCTCGTCCAGTTCCTCCAGGCTTTCATGGGTGCGGCCGGGAGCGCCGAGCGAGGTGGCGCGCAGCACCATTACGCGCGCATTGAGGGCGGAAAGCGTGTGCCCGAGCGCCTCGTTGTGGGCGCCGTCGATCAGGCAGTCGTAAAAGGCGTTTTTGGCGGTCAGGCGCTCCAGCGGGTCGGGGCTTCGGACCGATACCTTCAGCCTCTCGAACGCGCGCTTCAGGGCCTCGATGTCGGCGTCCGTCGCGTTGCGGGTGAAGAGCTCGCATGCCAGCCCCTCGAGCTCGACGCGCACCTGGTAGATGCCCTCCGCCTGCTCGGGCGTCAGGCGGGCAACGATCGGGCCGCGATGCGGCAGCACCTGCACCAGGCCCTCGCTCTCCAGCTGGCGCAGCGCCTCGCGAACCGCGGTGCGGCTGACGCCGGTCATCTCGCACAGGTCACGCTCGGTGATGCGTTGGCCGGATGTGAAGTAACCCAGCGCGATCGAGTTGCGGATGCTCTCGGTAACGCTGTGACGCACCGGAGCCGCCGCTTTGACGACCCTGAAATCGAGAGGCAATGCTGCTTTCACGTTCATGCCCTGACCTTGCGAACTGGTTCCTCGGCGTCCCGGCTTGTCGGGAAAATTGTATGACCGTGCTACTATACCATGCGGCCGCTCGGCAAAAGCCACGCCTCTTCAAGCCGCCTTGTCGATCTCCTCCATGGCCGCCGACACCCCGGCGCCGACATCGATGCCCTTGACGCCGAGCGCCTGGAATCCTCCCGCCACCGCGGCGACGGAGACCAGCGAATAGATCGGCCGCGCCGTCGGTCCCATATGGCCGATGCGAATCAGCTTGCCGAGCGTTTCGCTCCGCCCCGAGGATACCATGACGCCGTAGCGGTCGCGAATGGCGGTGCGCAGCTTCAACTCATCCACGCCTTCGGGCAGCCGGACCGCGGTGCAGGTCGGCGAGGCGATCTCCTCCCGTGCCGGCCACAGCGACAGCCCCGCCGCCCTTATGCCGGCCCGGCAGGCCGCCGCCGTGACGGCGTGACGCCGCCAGACTGCTGCGTCGCCTTCGCCGAGATAGAGGTCCAGCGCCGCGTCGAGCGCGTTGATCTCCGAGACCGAGGGAGTGAAGGGGAAGGGCTGCGCCGCCTCGTGGGCGCGCCGCCAGTCGACGATGGACAGCATCGACGCTCGTGGCGCGTCGGGATTGGCTTCCATCTTCCGCCATGCGGCGTCGCTGACATGGAGGAGCGACAGGCCGGGCGGGCAGCCAAGGCACTTGTTGGGGCCGGTGACGAAGATGTCGGCCTCGACCGCCTCTGGCAGCACGTCCATGCCGCCGAACGACGACACAGCATCGACGACCAGGAGCTTGCCGGCGGCGCGCACCGCTGCACCGATCTCCCTTGCCGGATTGACGGTGCCGGACGGCGTGTCGTGGTGGCACAGCGCGACGATCGCGATGTCCGGCCGTTTGCGCAAGGCCTCGGCGACAGCCTCGGGCTCCAGCACCTCGTTGTAGGGAACGGCGAGTTCGACGACCTCGCCGGCATGGCGGGCGGCCCAATAGCCGAACCCCTTGCCATAGACGCCGGACACGAGATTGAGCACCACGTCGCCCCTGGCGATCAGCGAGGCGGCGGCCGCTTCAAGCGCCAGCACCGGCTCGCCATGCAGGATGACGGGAGGGGCAGAGGAGCGAAACGCGCGCTGCAGCTTTCCGTTCACATCCTCGTAGAAGGCGAGGAAGGCCGGGTCGTAATCGTAGAGCACCGGCCTTGAGATGCCGCGCAGCACCGCAGGATAGGCGTCCACCGGGCCGGTGGTCAGCGTGAAGATCGTCTCCGGAATGGGCTTGCCTGTCACCGCTCTGCTCCTGTCGTTCCTAGCGATTGCATCATTGCGGCCTGGCCAGCGCCAGGAATGCCGTGCCGTCCTTGGCGTCTTCGATGCCCTTGATCGCCGCTACCAGCCTGTCCGCGTCGATATCCAGTCCGCGCCACTCGACCTGCGCGGCGAGTTTTGCTGCGAGATCCTCGTCGCTCATCGGCCGCGCCAGTCCTCCCTTGGCGGCATCCACCATGCGCTCGATTTCCCTGCCGTCTGCAAACCGCAGCAGCAATCGCGCGCTGTCCAACGGAAAGGCCGGATCGTCGCTGAAGCGCAGCTTCGAGCCGAATGCGCGCAACTCCGGGTCGGCGACGCTC
>DATDJN010000057.1:0-6071 GCA_036520515.1 Rhizobiaceae bacterium | reverse complement strand
CGCGAGATGGACCTCATCCTCGGCGGCTTCGCCGATGCGGCCATCGGCTCCTTGACCGACGCGGAATTGCACCAATATGAGCATCTTCTCGAGGTTCAGGACGCTGACCTGCTCGCCTGGGTCACCGGCACAAGTGCGATCCCGACCGCTTTCGACACGCCCCTTTTTAGGAAGATCTTGGCCTCCCGGGCCTACTAAAGATTGAATTCATGAGCCTTCTCGAAAAAATCGGCCTGCCGAAAGGCCGGACCGGCCAGTTCATCGTCGACGGCGTCGCCGACGGTTTCGAAGCCTTCGCGCTCGCCTCTGCGGTGGCCGAGGCGGCACCCGAGGGGCCGCTGCTCTTCGTCGCCCGCGACGGCCAGCGCCTGCCCTCGATCATCGATGCGCTCGCCTTCGTCGCGCCCGACCTGCCGGTGCTTGAATTCCCCGCATGGGACTGCCTGCCCTACGACCGCGTATCGCCGGGGGCAGACGCGGCTGCGCGCCGCCTTGATGGCCTGGCCGCCATGGCCGCGCTGCGCAAGGCTCCCCATCGGGCCGTCATCCTGACCACCGCCAATGCGCTGCTCCAGCGCATCCCGCCGGCCGAGGTGATCGAGGCGCAGGGCTTCCGCGCCAGGCCCGGCAGCAACGTCAACATGAACGAGCTGATTTCGCGGCTCGAAAAATCCGGCTTCGAGCGCGTGCCGACGGTGCGCGACGTCGGCGAATTCGCCGTGCGCGGCGGCATCCTCGACCTCTATGCGCCGGGCTCCGACGAGGCGCTGCGCCTCGACTTCTTCGGCGACACGCTGGAGACCATCCGCGCCTTCGATGTCGCCACGCAGCGCACCACGGGCACGCGCGCGCAAGTGTCGCTGCAGCCGATGACCGAGGTGACGCTGACGCCGGATACGATCAGCCGCTTCCGCCGCAACTACATCGAGACGTTCGGCGCGCCGTCGCGCGACGACGGCCTCTACGCCGCGATCAGCGAGGGGCGCCGCTTCGCCGGCATGGAGCACTGGCTGCCTTTCTACTACGAGCGGCTGGACACGCTGTTCGACTATCTGCCCGGCGCGCCCGTTGTCTTCGACCATCTCACGCCGGAGTCGCTCGACGAGCGCCACAAGCTGATCCTCGACTATTACGAGGCCCGCCGCCAGCAGACCAGCGCGGCACTGAAGGACGCGGTGCCCTACAAGCCGACGCCGCCCGGCCTGCTCTACCTCACGCCCGACGACATCAAGGCCGCGCTCGCCGATCATCTCGCCGTCGAGTTCACGCCCTTCGACACCCCCGACGCCGGCCCGCGCACCGTGCTGCATGCCGGCTCCCGCGCCGGCGAGAGTTTTGCCGAGGAGCGCGCCGACCCCAACGCCAACGTCTTCAACGCCGCGGTGAAACACATCGCCGCGATCCGGACGGCGAAGCGCCGCGTCGTCGTCGCCGGCTGGACCGACGGCTCGCTCGACCGCCTGATGCAGATCCTTGCCGAGCACGATCTCGGCAACGTCAAGCCGGTGGCCACACTTGCCGACATCGAAAAGCTCGAACCAGGGCAGGCGGGCGCGGCTGTCCTGCCGCTGGAGTCCGGTTTCGAGACGGATCGCCTGGCGGTCGTCGCCGAGCAGGACATTCTGGGCGACCGGCTCGTGCGCCGCTCCAAGAAACGCAAGAAAGCCTCCGATTTCATCGCCGAGGCTGCTTCGCTGTCGGCGGGCGACATCGTCGTCCATGCCGACCACGGCATCGGCCGCTTCATCGGCCTGAAGACCATCGAGGCCGCCGGCGCGCCGCACGATTGCCTTGAGATCCACTATGCCGGCGACGGCCGTCTCTATCTGCCCGTCGAGAACATCGAGCTTCTGTCGCGCTACGGCTCCGACTCCGCCGAAGCTCAGCTCGACCGCCTGGGCGGCGGCGCCTGGCAGTCGCGCAAGGCCAAGCTGAAGAAGCGCCTGCTCGAAATGGCCGGCCAGCTCATCCGCATCGCTGCGGAGCGCAAGATGCGCACGGCAAGGGCCTTCAACGCTCCGGAGGGCATCTACGGCGAGTTCTCCGCGCGTTTCCCCTATGAGGAGACCGACGACCAGCAGAACGCCATCGACGCCGTGCTCGACGATCTCTCCGCCGGCCGTCCGATGGACCGGCTCATCTGCGGCGACGTCGGTTTCGGCAAGACGGAAGTCGCGCTGCGCGCCGCCTTCGTCGCCGCCATGGAGGGCGTGCAGGTCGCCGTCGTCGTGCCGACCACGTTGCTCGCGCGCCAGCATTTCAAGACCTTCTCGCAGCGATTCGCGGGCCTCCCCATCACCGTCCGCCAGGCCTCGCGCCTCGTCGGCGCCAAGGATCTGGCCGAGACCAAGAAAGGCCTCGCCGACGGCACCGTCGACATCGTCGTCGGCACGCACGCGCTGCTCGGAAGCGCGATCCAGTTCAAGAACCTCGGCCTGCTCATCATCGACGAGGAGCAGCATTTCGGCGTCAAGCACAAGGAGCGGCTGAAGGACCTGAAGAGCGACGTGCATGTGCTCACGCTCTCCGCCACGCCGATCCCTCGCACCTTGCAGCTTGCGCTCACCGGCGTGCGCGAGCTCTCCCTCATCGCCACGCCGCCGGTCGACCGCATGGCGGTGCGCACCTTCATCTCGCCCTTCGATCCCCTGGTCATCCGCGAGACGCTGCTGCGCGAGCGCTACCGCGGCGGCCAGAGTTTTTATGTCGTGCCGCGCATCGCCGACCTCACCGAGGTCGGCGACTTCCTGCGCCAGAACGTGCCTGAACTGAAATTCGCCACCGCCCACGGCCAGATGCCGCCCGGCGAACTCGACGACATCATGAACGCCTTCTACGATGGCCAGTACGACGTGCTGCTCTCGACCACCATCGTCGAATCCGGCCTCGACATCCCGACCGCCAACACGCTCATCGTGCATCGCGCCGACATGTTCGGCCTGGCGCAGCTCTACCAGCTCAGGGGCCGCGTCGGCCGCTCCAAGCTGCGCGCCTATGCGCTGTTCACGCTGCCTGCCAACAGGAAGCTCACCGACACCGCCGACCGCCGCCTCAAGGTGCTGCAGTCGCTGGACACGCTCGGCGCCGGTTTCCAGCTCGCCAGCCACGACCTCGACATCCGCGGCGCCGGCAATCTGCTCGGCGAGGAGCAGTCCGGCCACATCAAGGAAGTCGGCTTCGAGCTCTACCAGCAGATGCTGGAGGAGGCGGTGGCCGAGATCCGCGACACCGGCGAGGCGGTCGACGGCGGCTGGTCGCCGCAGATCACGGTCGGCACCGCCGTCATGATCCCGGAGAGCTACGTGCCCGACCTGCAGCTGCGGCTCGCGCTCTACCGCCGCCTCGGCGACCTCGAGACGACCGAGGAGATCGACGCCTTCGGCGCCGAGCTCATCGACCGTTTCGGCCCGCTGCCCGACGAGGTGCAGCACCTGCTCAAGATCGTCTTCATCAAGGCGCTCTGCCGGCAGGCCAATGTCGAGAAGCTCGACGCCGGACCGAAGGGCGTCGTCATCCACTTCCGCGAGAAGAAATTCCCCGATCCCGCCGGCCTCGTCCGCTATATCGGCGAGCAGGGGGCCCTCGCGAAGATCCGGCCCGACCAGAGCGTCGTCTTCATGCGCGACTGGCCGAACCCCGAAAAACGCCTCGCCGGCTCCGCCGTCGTCATGACCCAGCTCGCCCGCATGGCCGCGAAAGCCGCATAGCCAGGCGCTGCCCCTCATCCTCCTGCCGGGCACTTCTCCCCGCAAAAACGGGGAGAAGTAAACTGGCCGCAACGCTGGCGACCCCTCTCCCCGTTCTTGCGGGGAGAGGGTAAGGGTGAGGGGCAGCGTCGACGCTGGCGACTGTCGTCTCAAACGGAAAACACATGCCCGGCGAAACGAACCTGCAAAAACTGCTCGGCTCGATGTCGCCGGAACTCCTGCCCGGCGTCTTCGTCTTCGCCATGCTGCCCTCAGGCGCGCCGCGTCCCGCTGGCGCCAGCCCCGTCATGACCTTTCGCGAGCGCGAGGGCGTCACGCTGATCCTTCGCGAGGAAGAGGCGAGGGTGGCCGAACTCCCCTTCGCTTTCCGCTGCCGGATGATCACGCTGAACGTCCATTCGTCGCTCGAAGCGGTCGGCTTCCTCGCCGCCATCACCGTTCGGCTCGCGGCGGCGGGCATGGGCGTGAACCCGGTCTCCGCCTTCTGCCACGATCACCTCTTCGTTCCCGCCGACCGGGCCGACGAGGCGATCGCCATCCTTATGGATATCGTGCGTGAAAACCGCGACTGAGGGGAAACCTCAGCCGACGCTCTCCAATTCCCCCCGCGCCTTCGCCGCCGCGATCTGCCCGATCGCATCGGTCAGCGCCGCGACCTCCTGCGCGCCCATCACCGCATATTTGCCCTCGAACAGGAAGCAGGGCACGCCGGTGATGCCCATGCGCGAGGCGGTCGCCGCCTCGCTCGCCACCGCCTCCCGGTCGGCGTCGCTGGCGAGCAGGCTTTCCGCCACCGCGCCGTCCATGCCCGCGTCGCGCGCGGCCTGCGCCAGCACGGCGTGATCGCCGATGTTCGCGCCTTCCTCGAAATAGAGCTTGAACAGCCTGCGCACGAGCCGGTTCTGCGTCTCGGCGCTTTCGGCGCCTGCCCAGCGTATGACGCGATGGGCGTCGAGCGTGTTCGGCGACACTTTGATCGCGCCGAAATCAAAGTCGATGCCGACATCGCTGCCGAGCGCCTCGAGCCGCGCATGCGCGTCGCGCAGCTTGGACTCGTCGCCGAACTTGGCGCGCATATAGGCGTTGCGGTCCATGCCCTCCGCCGGGATCGTCGGGTCGAGCTGGAACGGCCGCCAGGTCACCGAGACGTCGACGTCGGTCGCGCCGGCAATCGCCGCGTCCAGCCGTTTCTGGCCGAGATAGCACCAGGGGCAGACCACGTCTGACACGACGTCTATCGATAGCGTCTGGCGTTCCGCCATGTCACGGATCCTTCAATTCTGTGCGCCACCAGGTCGGCAACTGCGAGCCCTGAAGCGGCGTCGTCCCCGGCCGCTCGATGTACTTCCAATGCGCGATCCACTGTTCCGGCTTGAAATAGAAGGGAACGACGTAGCCGCCGCTCAAGAGGACGCGATCGAAGGCGCGCACCGCGTCGACGAAATCCTCGCGCGCCCTCGCATTGATCAGCGCCTCGATCATCGCGTCGACCGCCGGTTCGGCGACGCCCGCATAGTTGAATGTGCCGGGCTTGTCCTTCGCCGGCGATCCCCAGCGCGACAATTGCTCGACGCCCGGCGACAGCGAGGCCGTGTAGTTGAAGAACATCGCGTCGAAGTCGTAGTTGATCTGCCGCTGCAGGAATTGCGCCGCGTCGACCGAGCGGATCGATACGGCAATGCCGAGCTTCGCCAGCGTCTGCTGGAAGGCAACCGCGACCTGCTGGTGCTCGCCGTTCTTCAGCATGATCTCGAAGGCCACCGGCTTGCCGTCCGGCGCGATCATCCGGCCGTCTTTCAGCACATAGCCCGCAGCCTTCAGTTTCTCGAAGCCCTGGCGCATGAACGCCCTGTCGAGCCCGCTGCCGTCGGAGACGGGCGGCGTCCAGCCATTGGCCATGATCTCCGGCGACACGGCATCCGGGTAGGGTGCGAGCAGTGCCTTCTCCTTGTCGCTCGCCGGCCGGCCGTGCGAGGAAAGTTCGGAGTTGTCGAAGAAACTCTTGGTGCGCGTGTAGGCGCCGGCGAACAGGCTGCGGTTCGCCCATTCGAAATCGAAGAGGTCGATCAGCGCGGCGCGCAGCTTGGCATCCTGGAACACCGGCCGCCTGGTGTTCATGACGATGCCGAGCATGCCCGACGGCAGTCGCGTCCTGATCGCTTCCTTGACGATATCGCCGCGCGTCACCGCCGGGAAATCGTACTGGCTTGCCCAGCGGCCGCTGTTCTCCTCGATGAAGACGTCGACCAGGCCCTTCTTGAAGGCCTCGAACATCGAGTTCTCGTCGCGGAAATAGGTGAGCGTCATCGTGTCGTAATTGTCGAAACCGCGCTTCGACGGAATGTCCTTCGCCCAGTAGTCGGG
>DATDJN010000056.1:0-9015 GCA_036520515.1 Rhizobiaceae bacterium | reverse complement strand
GATCGCCCGGCGCACGCGCGCGTCCTTGAGTTGTGAGCGGCGCTGGTTGATCGCCCAGCCCTGCAATCTCGCACTCTTCTCGTCCGGGAATTCGCGTTTGACGACCTTGCCCGCATTCACCGCGGGGAAGTCATAACCGGTGGCCCAGACGCGCGAGGTGAATTCCTGGCGGAAGGTGACGTCGCCCTTCTTGAAGGCCTCGAAGCCAGCTTGCCGCTCGCGATAGACATCGATGCGCAGGATGTCGAAATTGTAGAGTCCCCGGGTGACCGGCAGATCGCGTCCCCAATAATCGGCGACACGTTCGTAGACGATGGTCTGTCCTGCCGCGACCCGGCCGACCTTGTAGGGACCGGAGCCGAGTGGCGCGACGAGCTGCGAGCTATCGAACGGGTGGTCGGAGAACCACGACCGGGAGATGATCGGGAATGCCGCGATGGTCTGGACGGTACGCGACGACTGCTTGCCGGAGAAGGTGAGCCGCACGGTCTTCGGGTCGATGGCCTCGACGGTGATGAGATCCGAGAGCGGCAGCGACAGCAAGGGATGCCCCTTGTCCTTGAAGATCATGTAGGTGAAGGCGACATCGTCGGCCGTCAGTGGCGTCCCGTCGTGCCAGCGCGCCTCGGGGCGCAGCGCGAAGGTGAATGTGTTGCGGTCGGCCGAGATGGTCACCGTCTCGGCCAGCAGGCCGTAAAGCGCGTCGGGCTCGTCAAGCGCCCGCGCCATCAGCGTGTCGTAGCAAATCTCCATACGCGGCGGCGCGTCACCGCCGGGCGTAAAGCTGTTCAGCGTGTTGAAGGTCGTGACATTCTGATTGTACTGCCAGTTGGGCGGCGAGAAATTGATGACGCCGCCCTTCGGCGCGTCCGGGTTGAGGTAGCCGAAATGCGTGAAGTCGGCGGGGTATTTAAGCTCGCCGAAAGCCGACAGCCCGTGCAGCGGCATGTCGGTCGCGCTGTCGGCGAAAGCCCTGCCGGACAGCAAGGGGGTAGCCGCGGCGCCCGCCGCCAGTACCAAAAACTCCCGCCGTGAAAGTCCACCCATCAATTCGCGAATCCGTATTTCGCGGCAAGCGCGGCTTCCTTTTCCGGATCTATCCACCACGATTCGGTGTCCGGCCCCCGATAGGTCGGCTGCTTCTCCGGGATGCCGAACTTGTTCCAATAGGCATAAAAATCGACGTCGCGCGTCAATTGCGGCACGACATAGTAGTTCCAGAGCAGGACACGGTCGAGCGCGTGCGTGGCCGCGAGAAGGTCCTCCCGATCCGTCGCGAAGATGACGCGCTCCACCAGCTTGTCGATGACCGGGTTCTTGATGCCGGAGTAATTGCGCGAGCCCGGCGTGTCGGCGGCCTTGGAAGACCAGAACTCGCGCTGCTCGTTGCCGGGCGATTCCGACTGCGCCAGGGGCGTCAGGATCACATCGTAGTCATAGCTGTTGATGCGGTTGGTGTATTGCGAGGTGTCGACCACACGCATGCGCACCGTGATGCCGATCTTGCGAAGCGTGTTCGCATAATAGTTGACGGCCGTTTCCAGCGAATCGTTGTTGGTCAAAATCTCGAATTCGAATGGCTCGCCGTTGGCATTGACCAGCTTGCCGTCCTTCAGGGTCCAGCCGGCCTCATTGAGGAGCTTCAGCGCCTCGCGCAGGTGCGTGCGTTCATCCTGCGGCGTGTTGTAGACCGGCAGTTTGAACTCCTGCGTGAAGAGTTCCGGGGGCAGCTCGGCCCTGAAAGGCTCGAGGATTTCGAGCTCCTTGCCCTGCGGCAGGCCCGAGGACGCCAACTCACTGCCCATGAAGTAGCTGTTGACGCGTCTGTTGAGCCCATAGGAGACGGTGCGGTTCAGCGTCTCGAAGTCATAGGCCAGCGTCAGCGCCTGACGCACCCTGCGGTCGGCGAACAGCGGCCGCCTCGTATTCAGGACAAAGCCCTGGAAATTGGCGCTGCCGGTCGCCGGGAACTCCTTCTGGATGACATCGCCGGCCTTGAGCGCCGGGAAATTGTACTTGGTCTTCCAGTCGCGCGCGCTGGGTTCCCGATGCAGGTCCTCCAGCCCGCCCTTCGTGAAGGCCTGCCAGGCCGCAGTGCTGTCGAGGATATAGATGTATTTGCGCTTGTCGAAATTCTCGCGGCCGATCTTCACCGGCAGCTTGGCCCCCCAATAGTCGGGAACGCGCGCCCAGACGATCTCCTGCCCGGGCTTCACGCTCTCGATCCTGTAGGCGGCGGAGCCCAGGGGCGGCTCCAGCGTGGGCTGGGCGATGTCGCGCTTCTTGCCATTGGCGTCCGTGCCCTCCCACCAGTGCTTCGGGAGCACGGCCAGGTCGCCGAGAATCTTGGGCAGTTCGCGATTGCCCTTCTGGTCGAAGCGAAACTCCACCTCGCGCTCGCCGACCGGGACGGCCTCGGTCACGTTCTCATAGTAGCGTCGATAATAAGGACTGTGTTCCTTGAGCACGTTGAAGGACCAGATCACGTCTTCGACGGTGATCGGCTTGCCGTCGTGCCATCTGGCGCGCGGGTCGAGGCGATAGGTCGCCGAGGAAAAATCGGCCGGGTATTTGTAGGCTTCGGCGACCAGCGCGTGGCTGACGCTGGGCTCGTCGATCGATTGCTCCATCAGCGTGTCGTAGAGGAGGCCGCCGCCGAACGGCACCAGGCCGGCGGCAGGCGTGCCGCGAACGATATAGGGGTTCAGGCTGTCGAAGGACCCTTGCGCCACCGAATGCAGCGTGCCGCCCTTTGGGGCGTCCGGATTCACATAGTCGTAGCGCTGGAAGTCCGGCCCGTATTTCGATTCCCCCATCAGGGAGGAGGACGTCTGCCATTCCTCTGCATTCGCGGCCGGGACGCAAACAAGCAGCGCTACCGCCGCGGCATACGCCGAAAGGGACAGGATGGCTGATCGTTTCATGCAATCCTCATGGGTCGGCCAAAACGTCGCCGAACAACAGTATGGCTGCCTGGCCTGGGGCTACGGTCTCCGGCATAACAAAAAAAGCCGGGCTGAACCCGGCTTTTTCGTGATTTCGAGCATTACATTTTCGTCATTGAGCAGGCGCTGGCTCCGCGGGAGCTGGAGCGGCCTCCGCGGGCGCTGGTTCCGCCGGTGCGGCTGGCTCGGCGGGAGCTGGAGCGGCTTCGGCGGGCGCCGGTTCCGCCGCTGCGGCAGGCTCTGCCGCCGGCGTTCCGTCCGCGGTCGCGGCTGCGGGCTCCGCCGCCGGGGCGGTTGCCTCGGGAAGCGCGGCCGGGGTGTCGGCAAGTGTGCGCAGGAAGGCGATGAGGTTGGCGCGCTCGGTCGGGTTCTTGATGCCGGCGAAGCTCATCGCGGTGCCCTTCACCAGGCCCTTGGGCGAGGTGAGGAAATGGTCGAGGTGCTCGTAGTCCCACACGACGGTGCCGTCCTGCGAGAATCCCTTCATCGCGCCCGAATAGGCGAAGCCCTCATGCGAGGCGACCGGGCGGTTGACGATGCCCCAGAGATTCGGGCCGACCTTGTTGGCGCCGCCCTTCTCGATGGTGTGGCAGGCCGAGCACTTCTTCTCGGAGGCCTGGCCGGCCGTGGCATCGGCGGTGGCGAGCCTGACCGCGATCGGCTCCTCGGTGGGGCCAGCCGCGGGACCGGCGCCTGCCTCCGCCTCGACCGCCTCGATGATGAAGCCTTCCTTCTCGGGATGCGGCGCGGCGAAGATCGCATCAGAAATGATGCCCACGGAAAAGACAACAAACACGGCGCCCAGGAAGGCGCCGATCAACTTGTTGTATTCGAAAGAATCCATTCGCCCCTGGCTCCCTTGTCCCCCGGCCGAGACGGTTTCCTGCGGCCAGACGGCATGCTGCATCGACCGACCGGGCCGGCCGATTTGGGCGGAAACTAGGTCTTTTGCTTAGGCGTTGCAACACCTATAAGGGCGGTTCCCATGAGACGTTTTGCCACTTTTCGATAGCGCTGTTCCCGGCCCCCATTCACATGTCCACCATCATCCTGATACCGGCCCGCATGGCCTCGACACGGCTTCCGGGCAAGCCGCTCGCCGACATCGCCGGCAAGCCGATGATCGTGCATGTCGCCGAGAGGGCGCGCGAGGATGATCTCGGGCGGGTCGTCGTCGCGACCGATGCCGGCGAGGTCGCCGCGGCGGTGCGCGGGCACGGCTTCGAGGCGGTGATGACCCGCGGGGATCACCAGTCCGGCTCCGACCGCATCCATGAGGCGCTGCAGGCGCTGGACCCAGGCGGCGCGGTGGACGTCGTGGTCAACGTCCAGGGCGACCTGCCGACGATCGATCCGGCGACGATCCGAGCCGTCTTCGCCCCGCTCGACGGCAAGGGCGTCGACATTGCCACGCTGGGCGTCGAGATCGTCCGCGAGGAGGAAAAGACCAACCCCAACGTCGTCAAGATCGTCGGCTCGCCGCTTTCTGCGACTTCGCAGCCGCCGAAGCGGCTGAGGGCGCTCTATTTCACCCGCGCGACCGCGCCCTGGGGCGACGGCCCCCTTTACCACCACATCGGACTTTACGCATACCGCCGGGCGGCGCTCGAACGATTCGTGTCGCTGCCGCCGTCCGCGCTGGAAAGACGCGAGAAGCTCGAGCAGCTGCGCGCGCTCGAAGCCGGCATGCGCATCGACGCCGAAATCGTCCAGTCGGTTCCGCTCGGGGTCGACACGCCCGAGGATCTGGAGCGCGCACGAACAATGCTTGGAAGAGAGAGGGCCTGACAATGGCGCCCGAGAAGACCAACCGTATTTCCTTCCAGGGCGAGCCTGGTGCCAATTCCGACACCGCATGCCGGAACATGTTCCCCGACATGGAGCCGCTGCCCTGCCCGACCTTCGAAGACGCCTTCAATGCGGTGGAGACGGGCAAGGCGGACCTCGCCATGATCCCGATCGAGAACACGATCGCCGGCCGCGTGGCCGACATCCATCATCTCCTGCCGGAATCGAAGCTCCACATTATTGGCGAGTATTTCCTGCCGATCCATTTCCAGCTGATGGTGCTGCCAGGCGTCGCGCGCAAGGAGATCAAGACGGTCCACAGCCATATCCACGCGCTCGGCCAGTGCCGCAAATACATCCGCAAGAACGGCTGGAAGCCGATGGTGGCCGGCGACACGGCCGGCGCGGCGAAGCTGGTCGCCGAAATCCAGGACCGCACCATGGCGGCGCTGGCGCCGCGCCTGGCGGCAAGCCTCTACGGGCTCGACATCCTGGAAGAGAATGTCGAGGACACCGACACCAACGTCACCCGTTTCGTCGTGCTGACCAGGTCCAAGCAGTGGGCGGAGCGCCCTTCGCCCGACGCGAAGATGATGACGACCTTCATCTTCCGCGTGCGCAACGTGCCGGCCGCGCTCTACAAGGCGATGGGCGGGTTCGCCACCAATGGCGTCAACATGACGAAGCTGGAGAGCTATCAGCTCGGCGCCTTCACCGCGACGCTGTTCTACGCCGACATCGAGGGCCATCCGGACGATGCGAACGTCAAGCTGGCGCTGGACGAGCTGAAGTTCTTCTCGCGCGAGGTCCGCATCCTCGGCGTCTATCCGCGCAGCGCTTCGCGCGAGGAGTGGAAGGTCGCCGACTGAGCGTCAGCCCAGCGGCGCGTAGTCGATCTCCAGGAACGCCTCGACCTCGGGAATCCAGCGGTCGCGCACATAGGCGACGTGCACCGGATGGTCGTTGTAGGCCTGGTACGTCGCCTGGTCCGCGAACTCCATCGAATAGCCGAAATGGAAGTCGTTCTTCGGGCTGACCTGGCGCAACTGTTCGAAACGCTCGACGCCGGGAATGTCCGCCAGCGCCTTGCCGGCGTCGAGGAAGGATTTTTCCCCGGCCGAGCCGCGCGGGTGTTTCAGCCGGAAGGCGACGGTATGACGGATCATGGACTATCCTTTTTGCGGGTTAGTTGAGCCCGGCGAGCAATTCAGCCGCTCTCCGGGATCGTTTCAAGCTGCGGTTGATGCGCTCTTTCCAATTTGGCCCCCGCGACAATGCATCTTCATAAGCTTCCAGGAGATCGGTAGGCCTGTCTTCCGCAAGAACCGCCACCAGGAGTTCGGCCTGCATCAAATCCTTGCGAGCCTTTATGCTGTCAGGTCCGTCGATGCGTCTGTCTGCCACTATGAGCTTGTGGATCGCGAATTTTTCCGGGCGCGGAATTTGCACGAGGATACCGTCCCGGTAGATGCCGGCAGCGTGGATGGGATCGGCGATAAGGTAGTTCAGGAAATGCAGAGACTGCGCGCTCACGCCAAGGGCGGCTAGGTCGCGCAAATCCTCCTCGTCGCTGAAAGAGGGGGTAAGGAACTCCACGAGGATCTGGCTTTTGGACTGGCGCCAGCGCCACACCTTTCCCTTCTCCAGGCTGGTGACGGGCGAGAATTCGAAATCGTTGAACACCTCTTCCATCGAAGGTAGCACGGTTTCCTCGAGAGCCAGGGACAGCTTCTCGAAACTCGCTATGTCGATGTCGTTGGTCATCGCAGTCTGATCGAAGGCAAGCCGTATGCCGAGCTCGCCCTCGTACATTCTAAAAGCGTTGGTCCCCACGAGTATGCCGCCGAGCCTGAACACGCCTGCCTTTGCAAGTGCTCCGACCAGGCTGCCCGTGGCGTTGTCCATGCCCAGAAATCGCTCGCTGCGCAGCAGTCGAACGAGCCTCGCCCGCTCACGCCGCCGATCGTCGCGCTTTTCCTTGAGTGTAGTGTAGCGATCTATTCTGGCGCGAAGCATCGGGGAATCTTCGCCCAGATATCGATCGTGGATCGCATCTCCGATCCGATACCGATCGTACCAGTAGGTGCGCCCTCCTATTTCGCGTGCGGTAGGCATTCCCTTGATGTCGGCCATGGCGTCGTCAAGGAGGAGCGAAACAAGATCGGTGTATGCTGCGTGCGCGGTCTGGGAATGACGCTGGACTTCAGGAGTCATGCGATACCACACAAGAAAATTCTTGTGTGGTATTTACAGTGTCTCCCATTACCACACAAGAAAATTCTTGTGTTGTAACTTGGTCAGGAGCTTTCCGCCCAGGCGCGGATGAGGTGATGGGCGATCGCGCCCGGAGGCGGCACGAAGAGGCTCGGATGCGACTTGTCGAGCATGGCGAGCACCTCGCCGCGATCGAACCAGCGGCAGTCCTCGAGCTCGGTGAGATCGGGGTCGATGTCATCGTTGAGCGCCTCGCCGAAGCAGCCGATCATCAGCGAATAGGGGAAAGGCCAGGGCTGGCTGGCGTGATAGACGACGCGGCCGAGCCTGATGCCGGATTCCTCCAGTGTTTCGCGCCGCACCGCGTTCTCGATCGTCTCGCCGGGCTCGATGAAGCCGGCCAGCGCCGAATACATGCCCGGCGCGAAATGCGGGCCGCGTCCCAGGATGCATCTGTCGCGCGAGACGGCGAGCATGATGGCGACCGGATCCGTTCGCGGGAAATGCTCGGTGCCGCAGGCGGTGCAGACACGCTTGTAGCCGCCCGCGCGCATCGCCGTCGGCTGGCCGCATTTGCCGCAGAAGCGGTGGCTGGCATGCCAGGCGAGCAGGCTCGCTCCCTGCGCCAGCGCGCCGAGCGCCTCCCGGTCGACCAGCCCCTGCATGTAGACCGAGCGGTAGTCGAGCGACTTGATCGCATGCGGCAACTCTTCCGCCTCGGTCGCGTTCGGGATCGCCACGACCGGCCCGGCCGGCGAAAAGCCGAGCAGCACGCCGTTGCCGACCTCGGAGCCGAGCGAGACGGCCTCGGACAAGGTGAAGTAGCTCTCCGCCCGGCCCTCGGCATCGAATTTGAGCAGGATGCGTCCGTTTCCCATGACGAGCAGCCGCGTCGCCGGATCGGCAAGCGCCTTTTCGACCGAATCGTCGGCGCGGTTCTCGGACTGGCGGTCGATCGTGTTCCCGGCGAAGCCGACGAACTGGCTCGGCTCGGCTTGCGGCGCGTCGAAAAGGCGGAACGGCATGGAAGGGACTCTGGCAGGCAGGCTTGAGGACGGACGCTTATAGCGCCGCCTTTATCTTTTCGGCAAATTCGCGAAGATTTGCAGCCTCGTACGGCTCGCGCACGCCGTGGCCCCAGACCGGCCCCGGCCAGCCCGGGTCGCCCTCGTTGCGGGCGATAACATGGACATGCAACTGCCTGACGATGTTGCCGAGCGCGCCGCTGTTGATCTTGGCGCAGCCGGTGACGCGCTTCAGCGTCTGCGCGACCATGTTCGTCTCGAAGGTCAGCATGGCCTGGTCGAGCGGCGTCAGATCATGGATTTCCTCGATGCCCGGCCGCTGCGGCACCAGGATCAGCCAGGGCCAGCGGCGGTCGTTCATGACGCGCAGTTCGCAGAGCCCGAGCCGCATGAGCCGGCCGCTGTCGGCCTCCAGCCTCGCATCCAGGGCAAATCCGGCCTTCAGGGTGCCCGGCAGCATCGGCGTTTCCTTATGTTTTCGCGAAGGCTAGATCGGAGTCTGGCACCCTGCAAGCCATTCGTGCGCGAACCGCCGGCGACCGCATCTTGCTCTTGCAATCGGCCGCCGAATTGCCGATATGGAACCTGGGAGGTTGGTGGTGGACGCGCCACTCGCCAACCGGGTCAGGTCCGGAAGGAAGCAGCCCTAACGAGCACGGAACGGGTCATTGTTCCAGCCTCCCGCCTTTCCGCCGATCGTCCGTCCGCCGCCGCGTCATTGACGCCGCGATGTCGCGCGGGCGAAACTCGGCGACGATGGAATCGGCCTAAGCACATGGGCCGCCAAGGGAGCATCGAACGGGCGAATGAGCGACGCCGGCACGAACATCCAGGACAAGGCCGCCGCCGGCTACCGGGTGCTCGCGCGCAAATACCGCCCTGCCGACTTTTCCGCCCTCATCGGCCAGGAGCCGATGGTGCGCACCCTCACCAACGCATTCTCCACCGGCCGCATTGCGCAGGCCTGGATGCTGACCGGCGTGCGCGGCGTCGGCAAGACGACCACGGCGCGCATCCTGGCGCGGGCGCTGAACTACAAGACC
>DATDJN010000055.1:0-4194 GCA_036520515.1 Rhizobiaceae bacterium | reverse complement strand
TACGCCGCGTATGTGAATATAGTCGGCGGCGCCCAGAATGTCGAGGAGCAGGTCATGGCCAATCCGTACAGAGAGATTTTCCGGGCGCCAGGCGCCAAGGGTTTCGCGGCGGCGGGCTTCGTCGCCCGCATGCCGATGGCGATGGCGCCGATCGGCATCGTGGCGATGCTGTCGCAGACGCATGGCGAATACTGGCTGGCCGGCGCGGTCTCGGCCACCTACGCGCTGACCAACGCGATTCTCGCGCCGCAGATTTCGCGGCTGATCGACCGGCTCGGCCAGAGCCGCATCGTCGTACCGGCCACCATCGTCTCGACCCTCGCCTTCGCGGCGCTTATCGCGGCGACGCATCTCGACTGGCCGGTCTGGACGCTTTTCCTGACGGCGCTGCTCGCGGCCACGATGCCAAGCATGTCGGCCATGGTGAGAGCGCGCTGGACCGAAATCTTCCGCGACCGGCCGGAACTCAACACTGCCTTTGCCTTCGAATCCGCCGCTGACGAGCTGCTCTACATCACCGGCGCATCGCTGGCGGTAGGCCTGTCAGTGGCGCTCTTCCCGGAGGCGGGCATGCTGGCAAGCACCCTCTTCCTCGCCGTTGGCATGACGGCCTTCATCCTGCAGCGCTCGACCGAACCGCGCGTCCGCCCGGCCGAACCCGGCGCCAGCGGCTCCGCGATCCGGCAGCGGCCGGTGCAGGTCGTCACCTTCGCGCTGATCTTCATCGGCGCGATCTTCTCCGCAGCCGAAGTGAGCTCGGTCGCCATCACCAAGGAACTCGGCCAGCCGGGCGCCGCCAGCCTCGTCATCGGCGTCTACGCCGCCGGCTCCTTCGTGGTCGGGCTGATCCTCGGCGCGCTCGCCTTCAAGATGCCGCTCGAGCGCCAGCTCCTGATCGCCGTCGCGATCATCGCGCTGACGGCGGTGCCGCTGCTCTTCGCCGATACGGTTCCGCTGCTGGCCCTCGCCGTCTTCGCAAGCGGCATCGCCATCTCGCCCACCTTCATCACCGCCTTCGGGCTGATCGAGCGGCGCGTTCCGGAAGCCATGCTGACGGAGGGCGTGACCTGGGTGATGACCGGCATCGGCATCGGCATGGCGTTCGGGGCGTTTGCAACCGGCTGGGTCGTCGATACGTTCGGCGCGCAGAACGGCTTCTGGGTCTCCGTCCTCTCCGGAGCGATTGCGCTCGCGACCGTACTTCTCGGCCAGAGCACGCTCGCCGGACAGAAGGAGAAGCCGTCGCCGGCGGCGGTTCCGCAACCTGCCGAATAAAGTGCGGCCGCAGAAGAACGCCCCGGCCAAGTCACAGCCGGGGCTTTCCCGTCAGATGATCTCGGTCGCGGCGATCTTGATGCCGAAACCTTCGAGGCCGACATAGTGGCGCTCGCGCGAGGCGAGAAGCCTGATCGAAGAGATGCCGAGGTCCTTGAGGATCTGCGCGCCGAGGCCGATCTCGCGCCACTCGCTTTCGCGGCGACGCGCCTCGTCGTGGTCCTCGCCGGCGGCCGGACGGTTGCGGTCGCGGTGGCCGACGCCGACCGAACCCTCGCGCAGATAGACGATGACGCCGCGCTTCTGCTCGCCCATCGTCTTCATGATGTCGTCGAGGCGGTGGCCAGTCCCGAAGACGTCGCGCACGACCTCTTCCGGATGCAGCCGGACCGGCACGTCCTCGCCGTCGCGGATGTCGCCGAAGACGACGGCGAGATGCTGCATGGGATCCCAGGGCAGCGTGTAGGCATAGGCCATGGCCTGGCCGCCGGGGGTGTCGATGTCGAAGCATTCGACGCGCTCGATCAGCGTCTCCTTGCGCTGGCGATAGGCGATGAGGTCCGCGACGGAGACCTGCTTCAGCCCGTGCTCGGCGGCGAAGGATGTGACTTGCGGCCCGCGCTTCACGCTGCCGTCGTCGTTGACCAGCTCGCAGATGACGCCGACCGGCGGCAGGTTGGCAAGCTTGCAGAGATCGACCGCGGCTTCGGTATGGCCGGAGCGCATCAGCACGCCGCCCTCGCGCGCTATCAGCGGAAAGATGTGGCCGGGGCGGGTGAAGTCGGAGGCGCCGACATTGCCGTTGGCGAGGTTGCGCACGGTGAGCGTGCGGTCGTCGGCCGAGATGCCGGTCGTGGTGCCGTGCTTGAAATCGACGCTGACGGTGAAAGCCGTGGTGTGGGCGGAATCGTTGTCGGCCACCATGGCGCCAAGGTTCAGCCGCTTGGCGTCCTCCCTGGTCATCGGCGTGCAGACGATGCCCGAGGTGTGGCGCACGATGAACGCCATCTTCTCGGGCGTGCAGTGGACCGCCGCGACGATCAGGTCGCCTTCGTTCTCGCGCCCGTCATCGTCCATGACGACGACGATTTCGCCGCGCTCGAACGCGCGCAGGGCTTCGACGACTTTTTTCTGATCGTAGGGCATGGGGCTCGCTTCGCTCGCAGGCAGTAGGCAATGGGCAATCGTAGACAATCTTGGTTGGAGACGCAGGAGGCGACGGGGCGGCGTTACTGCCGCTGCCCAATGCCTACTGCCTTCCAGTCTGTCCCCGGTGCCGCAGATAATGGTCGGCGATTGCGCAGGCAACCATCGCCTCGCCGATCGGCACGGCGCGGATGCCGACGCAGGGGTCGTGGCGGCCTTTGGTCATGACGTCGACGTCGTTGCCGTCACGGTCGATGGAGCGGCGGGGCGTGAGGATCGACGAGGTCGGCTTCACGGCGAAGCGCGCGACGATGTCCTGGCCCGTCGAGATGCCGCCGAGGATGCCGCCGGCATTGTTGGACAGGAACACCGGCTTGCCGTCATTGCCCATGCGCATCTCGTCGGCGTTCTGTTCGCCGGTGATCTTCGCGGCCTCGAAGCCGTTGCCGATCTCGACGCCCTTCACGGCGTTGATCGACATCAGTCCGGCGGCGATGTCCTGGTCGAGCTTGGCGTAGATGGGCGCGCCGAGCCCGGCGGGAACGCCCTCGGCGACGATCTCGATCACCGCGCCGACCGAAGAGCCGGCCTTGCGGATGCCGTCGAGGTAGTCGGCGAAGACAGGCACCGACGCCGGGTCGGGCGTGAAGAAGGGGTTTTCCTGATCGCCGACGAAATTCCAGTTCCAGTTGGCGCGGTCGATCGACTTCTCGCCCATCGCCACCAAAGCGCCGCGCACTGCCATGCCGGGCACGATCTTGCGCGCGATGGCGCCGGCGGCGACGCGCGCGGCGGTCTCGCGCGCCGAGGAGCGGCCGCCGCCGCGATGGTCGCGAAGGCCGTATTTCATCTCGTAGGCATAGTCGGCGTGGCCCGGACGGTACTGCCTGGCGATCTCGCCATAGTCCTTGGAGCGCTGGTCGACATTCTCGATCAGCATGGAGATCGGCGTTCCGGTGGTGACCAGCGCGTCGCCGTCCTCCAGCACGCCGGAGAGAATCTTCACCTCGTCGGGCTCGCGCCGCTGGGTGACGAAGCGCGACTGGCCGGGACGGCGCTTGTCCAGCTCGCGCTGGACGTCGTCCCTGGTGAAGCGGATGCCGGGCGGGCAGCCGTCGACCACGCAGCCGAGCGCCGGCCCGTGGCTCTCGCCCCAGGTGGTGACCCGGAAAAGGTGCCCGAATGTGTTGTGCGACATGATGCTGCCCAGGACCGGCAACACGCCGGTAACGGCAGCCTTCTATTGGCCTTTTCCGCGACGGTCAAACCGCTGGCGAACAGTGGGCCAAGGCACCGGCGCGACGCGTTGCGCATCGTCGGTCGCGCGAGCGCGCGGCACCCAACCGATACGCAAGGCGGCTAAGCATGGCCATCCGGGCATCGTTTCGGAGGCCCCGGTAACAAGGCGGTGCAAAACCGGCCTAAAGTTTTGACACATTCAGGATGTTTCTGCTCTGCTTCGCGCCGGACACCGCCTTGCCCGCGCGAAAGCAAGATAACAAAGAGGTCGATCATGCGTAGCCTGACTGGCGCCCTTGTCGCCGCCCTTATGTTTTCCACCGCCGCCTTCGCGGCGGAAGCGGAAGGCAAGATCGCAACCGTCGACCGGGACAACCTGACCATCACGCTGGAGAACGGCAAGTCCTACAAGCTGCCGGGCGAGTTCGACGTCGATGCGATCAAGGAAGGCATGCAGGTGCTGCTCGCCTACGACAAGGTCGGCGACCAGAACATGATCACCGACATGGAACTGTCGGAATAGGGCGCGGCCTC
>DATDJN010000054.1:0-2582 GCA_036520515.1 Rhizobiaceae bacterium | reverse complement strand
TGACCTGAAATGGCCCGTCGGTTCCGGAGTGGATGAATTCCGACCCCCATTCGCAACTGGCGATTTTTCTGCCTCGGCCTGACGCCTGCCAAGCCATTGGGAACGTGCTCTATTTCGCCGTCGATGGTAACGCGATCGGTTCCGTCGACTTGAAAACTTTTCGCAACTGCACTCACACCCCTTGGCGCTATCCGATACTTGCCCCATCGCCCTCGCGGGAACCTGGTGCGCACCGGGTATCAGGGAGGGCGGCGGTGTCCGGGTCGGCCGCGCGACGGTAGCGCGGTTTAGGGAGTCGATCCCCAAGACCCGGGCCAGGCGGCGTGTCCGGCCGGCGGCGAGCGATAGCCCCGATCCGGCCCACCGTCGTCCTGGTGAAAACGTCGGCGGGGCGCGGGAAACCGGGCCACGTTTAGTTTTTAAGAGGCTTGGGTCTCGCGCCCCGCTTCCCGACTTCTCCCTCCGCGGCAGGGAGCGTTCTTTGAAATGGCCAGACTGCGAAAGCAGGGCGTGGCAACGATGAAGTGCGACCTCTCAGGCCTGCGTCAAGCCGAACGACGCGGCGCAGAGCGCGTAGATTTCGTCGAAGACATTCGCGCCGCCGACGACCACGACGGTCCCTTTCTCCAGCACCGTCTTCGGGTCGGGGGCGACGCCGCGGCCGCCGGCCTCCTCGATCAGCATGATGCCGGCGATGCAATCCCAGGCGTTCATATGGTTCTCGACGTAGCCGAGCAGCCGCCCCGAGGCGACGTAGGCGAGCATCAGCGCGCCGGAGGCGTTGCGGTAGAACACGCCGCCCTGCGCCAGCAGGTCCCGGATCAGGTCGGCAACGCCCGCCGTCTCGCGCCGGCTGGAAAAGCCCACGCCCAGCGACCCGTCGGAAAGGCTGTCGCCCGACGTCGCCTTGATCGGCTTGCCGTTGAGATAGGCGCCGCCGCCCTTCTCGCCGTAGAAGGTCTCGCCCGTCGAAGGCTCGTGGATCACGCCGGTGACCGTCACGCCGTCCTTGGCGCAGGCGATCACCACGCACCAGGCGGGAATGCCGCGCACGAAATTCGCGGTGCCGTCGATCGGATCGATCACCCAGGTGTAGCCGGTCGAACCTTCCGTCGGCGCGTGCTCCTCGCCGATGATGCCGTCGTCCGGATAGGCCTTGGCCAGTTCGCGACGCACGAACAGCTCGACCTCGCGGTCGGCCTGCGAGACCATGTCCTGGTGGCCCTTGCTCTCGATGGTCAGGGAATCGAGCTTGCCGAAATAGTCCATGCCGAGTTGCCCCGCGCGTTCGGCGAGTTCGCGGGCAAAGGTCAGTCGTTCGCTGTGGCTGGTCATGGCATCGTACCGCCGGTCGAGGTTGTCCACAGGGCCTAGCCCCGCGCGCACGTTCATATGCAAGTCGCAGGGCTTAGGAAAGAGCGCATTCACTTGCCAGACAACGGCTTCGCCGCGCTCACACGCCAGGGTCGTTGAAATCCGACGCAGTGCGAACCTTGCGAAAGGCGCCCGGCGGGGCGATCAGGCGGCGTTTTTTTCGTTCGAGCGCGGTGTTTTGGCCGCGAGGTACATCAGGCTGTAGCCCGCTATGTTGCGATCCCAACCGGCCTTCACCGCCAGGTCCAGGAGCGCTTCGAGATGCGGCCGCAGCGCCTCGCGGCACTCCGTTTCGTAATTCACGTGCCTGAGGGGGTTCTTCGGCTCATCGACGACGGGTTCTCTGATCAACATGGCATGCACTGCACTGACTTTACGGAAGGTATGAAGGCTCTCTAACCCGATCCCGCCGATGGTCAAGCACCCCGGGCGATATGCGGCCCGCTCTCCACATGTTCCTGCCGCCGAGGGAGCTACGCTGGCTGAGGCCTCGCAGCCCCCGTCTTCCACAACAGCATGAAGGCGATCGCCATGTTGAGCAGGTTCCACGCGATGCCGGTCAGGAACGCCGCAGCATATGAGCCGGTCAGGTCGTAGATCCAGCCCGACATCCAGCCGCCGATCGCCATGCCGGCAATCGTCGCCAGGATGACGATGCCTATGCGTTGGCCCGCCTCGGACGCCGGCATGTATTCGCGCACGATGATTGCGTAGGAGGGGACTATCCCGCCCTGCGACAGGCCGAAGACCAGCGACACGACATAGAGCGATACGAGCCCGTCGAAGGGGATGTAGAGGAACAGCGCCAGGCACTGCAGCGTCGACCCGATGAGCAGCGTCTTCAGCCCGCCGATGCGGTCGGCGAGAAATCCGGAGGCCAGCCGGCTCACCACGCCCGCCGCCAGCATGATCGACAGCATCTCGCCGCCGCGCGCCACGCCGTAGCCGAGGTCGACGCAGTAGGCGACGATATGCACCTGCGGCATCGACATTGCGAGGCAGCAGCCCAGTCCGGCGATCACCAGCAGCGCCTGCAGCGCTCCCGGCGAAAGCGAGATCGGCTGCACCGGCCTCGCCGTGCTCCTGGCGTTCACGTCCTCCACCGGCCGCTGCCGCCGCAGCATCAGCGCCAGCGGCACCATCGTCACCAGGCAGATCGCGCCGCTCGCCAGATAGACGAAGCGCCACCCGCCGTGATCCATCATGGC
>DATDJN010000053.1:0-11241 GCA_036520515.1 Rhizobiaceae bacterium | reverse complement strand
GTCGACGCGGCCCTGGCGGCCCTCGACGAGACTTTCGACATCGACCGTGCCGACCTGGAACGCCTTCTCAGGCAGGTCGAGCTGCAGGCGCTGCTGCGCTCCAGCCGGTCGCTGCTCTGCGAAGACATCATGTCGCGCGACGTCATCGTGGTCGGCCCGGACACCACGGCCGGCGAGGCCCGAACACTGCTGCTCGACCACAATGTCCGCACCCTGCCCGTCGTCGACGCCGGGCGGAAACTCTTGGGCACCGTGGGCCTGCGCGAGCTCGCCGGACCCGACGGCATCGTCGGCGCGTTCCTCTCCACTGCCGCCACCGCCCACCCTCAGTCGCAGGCCATGGCCCTCTTGCCGATCCTCTCGGACGGGCGAACCCACGCCGTGATCATCGTCCTCGACGAAACGGTCGTCGGCATCATCACCCAGACCGACCTGCTCGCCGCCACCGCCGGGCTGGAAGTCCGGCCGCGGCAGGAGGGAACCGGCCCCGGCCCCAGCTACGACATCTGAGGGGTTGAGGGGGCGGCAGCGCGCCCGCCGACGCCATGCCCGGCGGCACCGGGCAGAGGCTCTTCTGCACGGCAGGCCCTGCTCGTCGGCCTCACGCATCATCAATTCCTGTTGAACGGGCGGCGGCGGCGTGCGGCGCTCATGCCGCCTTCCGGCCCTCATCCGGTCGCCGCCACCGGCTTCGGGGCGGCTTTCGGCGGCGTCGTCCCCCTTCGACACCGCCTTCCGCGACCGTCTGGACGCCGCGCGCCAAGCCTTTCCACGCAAGGCGTCGAAGGTCATCGTATCCGAATTGCCATACCCACTCGGATTCCCGCTCACCACCCGGGAGAGCACCTCCCTCCCCCTTGCCGCCGCGTCAAAAATCGGTGACAAGCAGGCGGCGGGGCGCTGGCGGGCGCCGCCCTGAAATCGCCCCCAAGGTTTTTCAGTCTAGACAGCTTGCCGAGCCGGACGCCGCCGAGTGGATCGTTGGTCATGAACCGCCCATTGCTGCGCAAACCGAAGAGTCCGAGGGCCACGCGCCTGATGGCGATCGACGCATGGATCGATTCCGCCTTTTACGAGATCGGCTTCAAGGCCTCCGAAATCTGGGAATCCTTCACCATCTTCTTCCGCCGCTTCCGCTACACCGGCTGGAAGCGCGCGTTCTTCGAACTGGCGGGCGAAGGCTTTACCCTGGGCGCGGCCGGCTCCGTGGTCATGCTGGCGCTGGCGCTGCCGGCCTTCGAGGAGACCGAGGGCAACTGGCGCGCGCAGGACGATTTCGCCGTCACCTTCCTCGACCGCCAGGGCAACGAGATCGGCCAGCGCGGCATCATCCAGCGCGAATCCGTGCCGGTCGACGAGATGCCCGACCACGTCATCAAGGCCGTGCTCGCCACCGAGGACCGCCGCTTCTTCGAGCATTACGGCATCGACGTCCTCGGCCTCCTGCGCGCCATGTCGGAGAACGTGCGCGCCAATTCCGTCGTGCAGGGCGGCTCCAGCCTGACGCAGCAGCTGGCCAAGAACCTCTTCCTCTCCAACGAGCGCACCATCGAGCGCAAGGTCAAGGAAGCCTTCCTCGCCATCTGGCTGGAGGTGAACCTCACCAAGAAGGAGATCCTGCAGCTCTACCTCGACCGCGCCTATATGGGCGGCGGCACCTTCGGCATCACCGCTGCCGCCGACTTCTATTTCGGCAAGTCGGTCAAGGACCTCAACCTCGCCGAGGCGGCGATGCTCGCCGGCCTGTTCAAGGCGCCTGCGAAATACGCGCCGCACGCCAACCTTCCCGCCGCACGCGCGCGCGCCAACATCGTGCTCACCAACCTCGTGCAGGGCGGCTTCATGACCGACGGCCAGGTGCTGCAGGCGCGCCTGCATCCGGCCTCCGTCGTCGACCGCGGCGAGCGCAACACGCCCGACTACTTCCTCGACTGGGCCTTCGAGGAGGTGAAGCGCCTGACCGCAAAGTCCGGCGTCCGCTCGATGGTGGCGCGCACGACGATCGACATGAACCTGCAGCGGGCGACCGAAGAGTCGGTCGAATACAATCTGCGCCAGCACGGCAAGGAATACGGCGTCAAGGAAGGCGCCGTGGTCGTCATGGAAGCCGGCGGCGCGGTGCGCGCCATGGTCGGCGGCCGCGACTACGGCCAGTCGCAGTTCAATCGCGCCACCAAGGCGCTGCGCCAGACCGGCTCGTCCTTCAAGCCCTATGTCTACGCCGTCGCCATGGAGCATGGCTTCACGCCCGACTCCGTCGTCTCCGACGGGCCGATCGTGTGGGGCAAGTGGGCGCCCAAGAACTACGCGCGCAGCTACGGCGGCGGCATGGACCTCACCACGGCGCTGGTGAAGTCGATCAACACGGTGCCGGTGCGTCTCGCCAAGGATTATCTCGACATCCCGCCGATCAAGGCGATGGCCGAGGCGATGGGCGTCGAATCGGTGGTCTCGTCGCACAAGACGATGGTGCTCGGCATCTCCGGCATGACCGTGATGGACCAGGCGACCGGCTACAGCGTCTTCCAGAACGGCGGCATGGCGGGGCTTCGACACGGCATCACGCAGGTCACGACGCGCGCCGGCGACGTGCTCTGGGACTGGGAGAAGGACGGCAACAGGCCGAAGCGCGTGCTGTCGCCGCTGGCGGTCAAATACATGAACTCGATGATGGTGCAGGTGCCCGAGCGCGGCACCGCCAGGCGCGCGGCGCTGCCCACCATCCGCTCGGCCGGCAAGACCGGCACCACGCAGTCCTACCGCGACGCCTGGTACATCGGCTACACCGGCAACTACCTCGCCGCCGTCTGGCTCGGCAACGACGACTTCTCCACCACCCGCAACATGACCGGCGGCTCCCTGCCTGCCATGGTCTGGCACCGGCTGATGACCTACGCGCATGAAAACGTGGATCTGAAGGCGATTCCAGGCATCGACAATCCGTTCGTCGACCCGGAGGTCATCGCCAAGCTTCAGGAGAAAGACAAGAAGCGGAAGAAGGGTAACGACGAAGCGGATGCCGATTTCAGCCAGATCGAGCGCCGGCCGGTGCTTTCAGGCTCGACCACAAGGGCGCTCCGCGCCATCGCCAACATCTTCAAGAATTCGCCCATCATCGACGCGCCGCCGGAACCCGAGACCCTTTCCGCACTTTAGCCTTTCGCGCCCGACGCCTGCTATCGGCGCATCTTGCTTGCCATCGAGGCAATCGCCGCGCTATCCGAAGCGCCTCGTTCCACCAGCGCTCCCCAATCGGCGACTCATGCTGAAAACGGCCTTCCTCACCTTCGTCGTGCTTTGCGTCTCCATCGTCGGGGGCGGCGCCAGCGTGTGGTATGCGCTGAAGGCCAACGAGAGCGTCGGCGCCGTCACAATCGGTGAGTGGACCGCCTTTCCATCGCTCGGCACACCGGACGCCGATCCCTATTCGATGGCGCGCGTTTCGCGCGAGGGTCTGCTCGCGCTCGGCCGCGCGGAAGGCCTTTCGTTTTCGGCGGGACGCGATTCCGACGGCGATGCGCTCTGGCGCGAATGCAGCTACCGCATCGAGGGAGTGGTGCCGTCGGCCCGTTTCTGGACGCTCTACGCGGCCGATGCCGAGGGCAACGTCGTGCGCCGCGGCGAGCGGCGGTCGGGTGCGCTGCACTCCTATCAGCTCCTCCACCTTGCCGACAATTCAGTGGCCATCGCGGCGGGCGCGCATCCCTCCCCCGGCAACTGGCTGGCGCTGTCGGGCGCCGGTCCTATGACGCTCGTGCTCACCTTCTTCGATACGCCGATCGCGTCCAGCACCGGCGCGTCCGACGTCACACTGCCCTCAATTGTGAAGGTCGGCTGCGATGCTTAGGCTGCTCTATGCGCTGCTCATCGGCGCAGTCGGGGCCGGCATCGTGCATATCGCCGTGCTGCTCCTCCTGCCGCAGTTCTCCGAGCGCGACACCTGGTCGAGGCTTGCCGAGGCGGCCGATGTCTACAAGGCCGTGCGCATCGACGCCGCCGACGGCAGCCCGCCGATCGTGGAGACGGTCGACCCGCTTTTCCACGCTGCCGCCTGCCGGTTCGATCTGGACGAAGGGCCAGTCCGCCTCAACGCCCCGGGCACCGTCCCCTTCTGGTCGGTATCGATTTACAATCGTGCCGGCCAGAACGTCTATTCGTTCAACGACCGCGCCACCGAAAGGGGCGCTCTCGACTTCGTCGTGTTGACCTCGGAGCAGATGATCCAGGTACGCAAGGCGATGCCGGAGGATTTTCAGAAATCGATTTTCGTCCAGGTGCCGCTCGGCGAAGGCATTGTCGTGGTGCGCAGCTTCGTGCCGGACCCGACCTGGGAAGAGGCGACGTCGGAGTTCCTGGCCAGGATCGCCTGCACCAAGGAGTAGCGCCGCCGCGAGAGCGGCCCGCTAATGCCGCGGCGCCGGCCTGTCCCGCTTCGTCTCGCTGTGGTTCGCGGCCTTGCGCAAACCATCGTTCGACTCGTCGCGCTCATAGCGTATGCCCGGAAAGATCACGATCGACGCAGTGTCTCCCGCGCCAAGCGGCTTCCGAACGGTTGCCGCATTGCGCGGCGCAAATGCTAGTACGCTGCCCATGACTGCGATTTCCTCTCGGCTTCACCCGGAGCAACCACGCAACGCCTCCGTGTCCATAAGGCCAGCAGACGGTTAACAGGACTTTAACGGATCGCCGCTAATTTGACACTCGAATTGAAGCCCTGCAGCGTGCCCTTGTTGAGCCTGCAAGGCCGGTGCCAGGCGTATCAGAGTGTCTTCCTCCGACTTCCGTCAGATCACGATCAAGAGCCATGCGCAGAAGGCCGAGCGGCTCTTCCGCGCCGCCGTCTCCGCGTTCTGCTCGCTGCCCCGTCCCTCCCGGCGCGAGATCACCCAGCTTGAAGATCTCGCGCTTCCGCTCTTCGATCTCGTCTCGGTCGAATCGAAACGTTACGTAGCCGCCGCCCTTTCCGATTGTCCCTGCCCGCCGATGGCGCTCATCAGGCGGCTCGCACACGAAAGCGTCGACATCGCAGCTCCGCTGCTGGTCCGCTCGACAGCGCTCGGGGACGTCGACCTTATCGTGTTGATCGGCCGTCACGGCTATGGCCACGCCCGTGCCATCGGCCGGCGACGCGAGCTCAATCCCGCCATAGCTAGGCTCGTCGCCGCCCTGGAACGCAAGGTGGTACCGCTGCGGCCGCGCGACGCTGACGCCGTTGCCCGCGTTCAGGCCGTCCCGGCGCCCACCGAGACCGCTTCGTCCGAACGGGCCGCCGAAGAGCGCGCACCGGGTGAAGCCGCGGAGGAAACGCGCCGCCTGCTACGCGCGATAATGCGCCCTGCGTCGACCTTGATCTCGACATCGGCCGCGCGCACACCTTACCACCGGTTGCGGGAGACAGTGCTCAGCGGGCATGCCGCCTTCTTCCAGACCGCGCTTGCCGACGCGCTCGACAAGGATTTCGCAGCAGTGCGCGACGTCAGCGACGACCCGTCCTATGCTTGGCTGCTCGATGCGCTCTGTGTGCTTGAGGTTGGCGACGAGAAGGCGTTCCTCGTCACCGCGGCGCTCTATCCGTCGCTCTTCGGCGACCTCCGGGCGATTCGGCTCTTCCTGTTGCGTTATGCCGCGATCAGCCGCGAGGAAGCCCGTCAGCGCATCGCATCGTGGAAGTCGGAACGGGTCCAAGCTTCGCAGCCTTGCATTTCCGCAAAGGGCCAGTCCGCCGACATCAGGGTCGCGGGTTGATGCGGTTCAGGCCTCGACGACCGAAATAAGGTCCTCGACGGCCCCCTGCCCCGGCTCGATCTCGACTACCCAGATGTCGTAGTCGAAGCGCTTTTCCTTCTCCAGCCTCGCGTCAAGCGCCTCCTCGTCGTCAAGCTGGTAGCGGACAAAGTGGCGCTCCTCCGGCTTCGCCGTGTCGTAGCTGGTCTGTGGCGCCGGCCCGAACAGGGCCGCTCCGCCCATTCTATCCCGCACAATCACGAACACAGCTCCGGCCTCCGCCGCGCCACGCTTGGCGATCGCCGCAAAACCGCCGCCGGAAAAAACGCGCTTCACCAGCGCAGAGACCCAGAAATCCGTCGTCACCCGCATGCGCCTGCTCTAAAGCATGATAGCGAAAAGTGCGAAGGGGTTTGGGACGGGCCCCTCAAAAATAGTCATGGTAGAAAGGTGCTCCGTCCGGAAGGCCGGGACGGAAGCGGGAAGCCCTCACTCGACCAGCCCGATTTCCTTCATCTTGGCGTAAACCGCCTGATCGACCTCGCCGGTCACCTTCAGCCCGAAAAGCGACTGGAACTCCCTGATCGCCGCGGCGGTCCTCGCGCCCATCACGCCGTCGACCTCGATCGCCTCGTTGCCGAACTCCCTCAGCCCGGCCTGCACCTTCGCGATCCGCTCGTCATGCGTCAGGGAGACCGGCTTGGCGACCGCGTCTGCGGGCTTGTTGCTCGCCGCCGGCTCCGTCCTGGCGACCACTTTCCCCGACGCCCGCGGCGCCGGCGAAGGCAGCACGACCGGCGTCACCGAACCGGTGCCCAGCTGGTCGAGCAGGCTGTCGTCTACGGCCCCCGTCACCGACATGCCCATCTTGGCCTGGTATGCCTCGACCGCGTCCCGCGTGTTCGGTCCGAACAGCCCGTCGACCTCGCCGCTGTAGAAATTCAGCTGACGCAACGTTTGCTGCACTTGCTTCACCGTCGGGTCGCCGACCACGTTGCGAGGCTGCTCGGGTCGCTCGATAAAGATGGTCGTTTCGTCGGGAAGTTTGGCGGCCGGCTCCGGCTCGCCCGGCCGCAGGAATTCCCGCGTCGCGAAGAAGGCACCCGAATGCGCATGCGGCTGGTACCACAGCGCGTTGGCGGAAACGAAGCTCAGCGCGACCAGGAAGGCGGTGGAGCCGCCGACCAGTGTCGGGTTGCGCGCGATCAATCCAAGCAACGCGTTGACGCTGTCGCCGAGCGACCACGGCTCTCGATCTTCAAGCGGTCCTGCGGAACGTCCCATCGAAATCCTCTTTGGGTTTCACCGGCTTCATCGCAAAAACGTCGGCGGCTTGAAGCAGGCTCGCGCGCGCCGATGCATCGGCGGGCAGGTTGATGGTCACCGTGGTGCCGTGACCCGGCTCGCTTTCGATCGCCATCGTGCCGTGATGCAACGCTACAAGCCCCTTCACCAGCGACAGGCCGAGCCCCGCACCCTCGAAGCGCCGCGTATAGTCGTTCTGCACCTGGGTGAACGGCTTGCCGATGCGGGTGAGATCATCGGCAGACATGCCTATACCGGTGTCCGACACCCAGAAATGCAGCCTGGAACCCAGACGTTTTCCCCCAACCGCTACCGTACCGCCCGCCGGCGTGAATTTTATGGCGTTGGAGATCAGATTGATCAGCACCTGCTTGACCGCGCGCTTGTCGGCATGCACCTCGCCAATGTCGCCGGAGAGCGCCACCTCGAAAGCGAGTTCCTTGTCCGCCGCCTGCTTTTCCAGCATAGCGCGGCACATGTCGACGGCCTCGCCGAAACGGAACGGCTCGGGGTCGGTCGGGTAGGCGCCGGACTCCAGCCTGGACACGTCGAGGATGGAGTTCACCACCGAAAGCAGGTGGCATCCCGACTCGCGCACGAGCTTCACATATTCCTTCTGCCTGGGATCGGAGAAGTCGCCGATCAGCCCGTGCAGTAGCATATCGGAGAATCCGATGATGGAGTTCAGCGGCGTGCGCAACTCGTGGCTGACAGCGGCGAGCACGCGGCTCTTGGCAAGCTCGGTGCTTTCTGCCGTGTCGGCCGAAGCCGCGAGCGCCGCGCGTAGCGCGGCCGTCTCATCGTCGGGGCGCACCAGTGCCGTGATCGACGGTTCGCCGTTCGCCGGCCGCATCATCTCGATGACGAAGGAGCGGTAGTCGGTGGCTACGGCGCCCGCCGATCCCGGTACCCTTATCCTTACCTCAACGCGCCGAAAGCCTTCCTTCTCGCGCAGATCCGCCAGTGCGCACATGTAGGCCACGCGGTCGGCGACATGCAATCTATCGAACAGACCATTCGAGAGCAGCAACTCCGGCGCTAAGCCCAGTATGCCCCGTGCCTGCCGCGAGGCGTCCAGCACCTCGCCGCCAGTATCCATGTGCAGCACGACCGCTTCGACGATCTCTTCCAATCGCTGCTTGTCGACAGTGACGTCTTCCGTCCTCGCGTCCAGCCAGGCAGCAAGGCGGGGCACGACGAAGGCGAGATAGCCAAGCGGTATCAGCCAATGCGAGGCGGATGGCGACGCTGGGGCGAACAACTCCTGTGCCAACACGGCCTGCAGCGGCAATGCAGCCAGCGCAGCGGCGACGCCTGCAAGTGCTGCCTTTGGCGTGCGTCTTACCCACCACGCCTCGAATGGCAGCGCTGCAAGCACTATCGCCGCAGGCGAAGCCTGGCCGGCGGCGGCAGCCACGACGCCTGCCAGAGTTACCGTGCCAAGCGTCAATGCGAGCGCTTCCGCGATGCGTGCGTGGCCGGTCGCGGCAGCCAGAGCCGCAATCAGCAAGGCCGCCAGAAATAGCGCACAAATGCCGGCCAGCATCGCCGGAGCACCGACAAGCGGAGAAACGAGAATGGCGGCCGGCGCGGCAATGAGAAACGGCGCCGCCAGAAGCACGCCTAGCAGGCGGCGCTGTGCAACGCGCTCGGCCGGCTCTCGCACTGAACCGTGAACCAGGCAGTCGCAGCGCTTGGCGGCGGCGTTAAGCAACTCACCGGTTCTGGTCCCAGACAGACGCACTCAAAGCACTCGCACTATCACAGCATTGGCCCGCTTCGCGGGTCGTCTTTGTTGCCGTCGAAATTCGCACTCGAGCCTTTAAGGAATGAATAAAAGCCGTGGGATTTGACGCCCGCCCGGTAGCGAATACTGGGCTGCTCCCCCGCCGAGGCGTCACAGGTTCAACGTATGGTAAATGGAGGCTTAGTTTTCGCCCCTCTCAACAGGCGCTGCGTTCGTCGTCCCTTGGTGGCCCGATATTCGAGAAAGACGATAAATCAATGGCTTGCATGACCAGCGGGAGGTCAACAGCAAGATCGTCATTTTCCGCCACTTCGACACGAACCTGAATTGCTAAAATTTGAATCAAATTTGCCTCGAATGCTATTCTAGACCGCAAGCCGTCCTTCGGCTGGGTGTGGCAAGGTAACGCCAATGACGAGAATCCCTCTGCCACGACAATTACGGCGAAGGGGCAACAAGGTGGACGAATGGGCTTCCTGATCCGAATGGCGTTCTGGTTCTCGCTGGTGCTCCTGGTGCTCCCGCTGGATACCTCCGACACGACGGGCGAAAGCGTCAGCCCTATCCAGGCGTTCTTCGCCGCCCGCGAAGCCGTCGACGACGTCTCGGGCATCTGCGAGCGCAAGCCTGATGTCTGCGAGGTCGGCAAGGCCGCCATGCAGACGATTGGCGCCCGGGCACGCGAAACCGCCCGCATCGCCTACGAGATGCTCGAGGATAACGGCAAACACGCGCCTGCCGACGAATTGGGCGCGCTCATCGCATCCGAGGACGAAGTCCCTCCCCCGGTCGCCGACCCGACCGCCCCCGCAGCCACCGGCAGCGTGACAATTTCGAACTGAGCTGCGATGCCTGCGGCGACCGCATGAACATGTCGAAGGGGCACGTGAGTGCGGGGCCATCACGCAGGCGTTGCGCCGCTTTTTTTCGTGACCTCGGCCTTCGCTGTGCCTATATCCGGACCATGGCGACCATTGAGGCGATCCGCGACGACTTTGCCTTCCTCGACGAGTGGGAGGATCGCTATCGCTACGTCATCGATCTCGGTTCCGCATTGCCGCCCTTTCCGAACCAGTCGCGCATCGACATCCACAAGGTGCCCGGCTGCGTCAGCCAGGTCTGGCTGACCACCAAGGTTGGCGATGGGCCTGACCCTATCGTTGAATTCCGAGGCGATTCGGACGCCCATATCGTGCGCGGCCTCGTCGCCATCATGCTCGCGCTTTTCTCCGGCCGGCATGCCAGCGAGATCGTCGCCACCGACGCCGAAGCGCTGCTCAAGGAACTCGGGCTTGACGAGCATCTGACGCCGCAGCGCGCGAACGGCCTGCGTTCTATGGTCAAGCGGATCAAGCGCGACGCGGAAGCGGCGCTGAAGCAAACAGCATAGCGGAGCTTCGGTTCCTTGCTCGCGCAAAGCGGGGTAGAGACGACGGGCGAAACGCCACCAGGAGGGGAACGACCGCCCTCTCTTAAGATCATCAGCCTCACATAATCACCGGCCGGTAATCCTCCGCGCCCCAATGCATCTGCCGAAGCCTCTGCCCACTCGCCGGACTGTAGTGGCGGCTAAGCGCGCCAAGCGCGGTCTTCAGCACGATCTTCGCCGAGCGCACCGGCCAGCCGCGCTCCATCTCCACCGTTTCCATTCCCTTGAGGAAGCAGCACACGTCGATCAAGATGCCTGACAGTTCCGGGCCGACGGCGCGGATCGCTTTCTCAACACGAATCCTCGCCCCAAGCGCAGCATCGGTCAGATCGGCGATCCCGCCGTCTCGGCGCCCGGACGAGACGCTGGCAACCCAATTGGCCCCGAGCCGCGGCATGATCTGACCGCGGGTATAGTCGGCGCGCAACCGCTCACCGGCTTGGAACTCCGCCAAGGTGAGAAACGCCTCGCCATCGCGACCCTTGCGCCGCATCAACTGTGCGAGCGGCGATTCCGACCAGTTGACTGCCACTGTCTCTATTGACCCGCCGCTGTGGATCGTAGTTGTCCCGATGTCGCGGCGGCCCTCGGCCAAGGCGCTCCGTTCTTTGACTTCGCCTAGCATGATGCTGCCGCCGCTCATCTTCAGCTCGCCGGAGCGCACCATTTGCGCCAGCAGTCTCCGTCCGACCGAAATCGTTCCGCGATTGCCGGCATCGAGCAGCACCTTGTCCGTGGCCGCCGCATCCGCGATCATCGCTTTTCCCTGCGTCAGGAAGCGCACAACGCGCAACCTCGCTTTCTCCTCTCCCTGTTCCGCCCTTCCCATCGTCACAGCTCCAGCCGGTTGCTGAACGCGGCAAGTGCGACCCGCTCGGTCATCGTGATGATGCGATCGAAGTCATCATCGTCGCGCAGATCCTCGATCAGGTGGCAGGCATATATGACGGTGGTGCGGTCGCGCCCGAACGCTCGCCCGATGTCGGTCATGTTCAACCTCAGGACTACATGAGCGACATACATTGCAACCTGTCTC
>DATDJN010000052.1:0-3610 GCA_036520515.1 Rhizobiaceae bacterium | reverse complement strand
CTGATGCGGGCGAGGCTGACGCCTCCCTGTCTGTTTCCAGATGGTCCCATGGTCTTGCCCGAGATGTCCCGGCGTTCCTAGCCGGTGCTGGCCCCGACCGCAATCAGGGCATCGTTAGGCGCGCGAAATCGTTGCCACGCCTCGTTTCCGATCTGGCCATTGCGGGAAGGCGGCGCATGGGGCGACGTCTTCTATTATTATTATTGACGCGCTCCCATGCTCCGCCGGCGTTTTCTCCCCTGCCGGCTCCCGGCCCAACGCTGCTTCCGGGGCTTCCGGACAACAATGCGGGCGCACAGGGCGACAGACGACCGGAGATGTCCCGCGCAACCCAGCGGACGCACTCCAGCGCCACACTTGCCTGAATGGAGGTTGTGGCCACCCGTTCCCACAAGCAAGCTGCTGAGAGGAGTATGGGGGAGGTTGGAGAGGCGTGGAGAAATCGCCCGATGAAATCTGGAGGAATCGCACAAGTGATTGATTTCGCCGCGCTAAAATTCACGGGAGGCTGAAAAGGCCTGCACGCGGCAGGTGTGATCATTCCGGAATATTCGCCCAAGCGACATCTGGTCCGACCAGATATTCCCGGCTAGATTGTCGCCAAGGACCGCGAGCATGAGGGTCTCGGGGGAGGAAGCATGAAAATCGGATTCTGCATGTTCCTGTGGACGAGCAACGTCACGGGGAAGCACCGGCGGCTGCTCAAGGACATCAAGGAGACCGGCTACGACGGCGTCGAGATCCCGATCTTCGAGGGGGCGCCTGACGACTATCGGCGCCTCGGCGAGATGCTGGACGGGATCGGCCTGGAACGCACCGCCGTCACCGCCATGGGCGATCCCTCGATGAACCTCATCTCGCCCGACGGCGCGACGAGGCGGAAGGGCATCGCCTATATGAAATGGGCGATCGACTGCGCCGCTGCCCTTGGCGCCGACCGGCTTTCGGGTCCGATGCACTCGACGCTCGGCGCATTCACCGGCGTCGGGCCCACGCTTGCCGAAAGGCGCCGCTCCGTCGCCTCGCAGCGCGACATCGGCGATCATGCGGGAAAGCGCGAGGTCACCGTCTGCCTCGAAGCGCTGAACCGCTTCGAGTGCTACCTGTTCAACACCATGGCCGATCTCTCGGCGCATATCGACGAGATCGACCGGCCGCACATCAAGGCGATGTACGACACCTTCCACGCCAATATCGAGGAGGCGGACCCCATCGCGGCCTATACCAGGCATGCGAAGAACATCCGCCACATCCACATTTCCGAGAACGATCGCGGCGTGCCCGGACGCGGCAACATCCCATGGAAGAAGACCTTCGCCGCCATCCGCCAGAGCGGCTACGACGACTGGCTGACCATCGAGGCGTTCGGCCGGGGCCTGAAGGATCTGGCGGCCGCGACAAAGGTCTGGCGCGATTTCGCCGAGAGCCCCGAGGCCGTCTACAAGGAAGGTTTCGTCCACATCAAGGACCATTGGAAGAAAGCCGGCAAGGCGCGATAGCGCCGCCTCCTCATGGCCCCAGCAAGCGCAGTCATCTCGCGATCGTTTCTTGCCTCAATGTGCACGCGACCTATTTGCTGAGCGCAAAAGCGCAAAAGCGAGCGGTCGTGCCTCTCAGACTAAACGTCATCATCTGCAGCACCAGGCCCGGCAGGCTCGGGCCGAAAGTGGCAAACTGGTTCCACGGCGCCGCCGTCCAGCACGGCAAGTTCGACGCCGTGCTGGTCGACCTCGCCGATTTCGACCTGCCGGTCTATGACGAGCCCAGGCATCCCACGCTGCAGCAGTACGAGCACGAATACACCAAGCGCTGGGCGAAGAGCGTCGCCTCGGCGGACGCCTATGTCTTCGTCACGCCGGAGTACAATTACTTCGCGCCGCCGTCCTTGGTGAACGCGCTCGCCTATGTGTCGGTGGAATGGGCCTACAAGCCGGCGGGCCTGGTCAGCTATGGGGGCGTGTCGGGCGGCCTGCGCGCCCAGCAGGCGGAAAAGCTGCTGCTCACCGCGTTGAAGATGATGCCTATCCCCGAATGCGTGTCGGTCCAGGCCGTGGCGAAGCAAATCGCGCCGGACGGCACCTTCCGCGCCAGCGAGCCGATCGCCGAGGGCGCGAAGACCATGCTGGACGAGTTGCACCGCTGGGCTGCCGCGCTGAAGCCGCTGCATTCGGCTTGAGCGGATCGCTCAGGGCCTGCGCTCAGCCGCTCGCGACGGCGCTCGCCTCGGCAGCCTGCTCCGCGCTCACATGCTCGCTCGGCCGCCTGATCTGGGCCGCGGCCTCCAGCACGATCGGCTTCAGTCCTTCGCCGCCGGCGTCGACAATCTCGAAGAAATGGCGGCGCATGCGCGGTTCCCAGAACTTGTTGATGTGCTCGGCTATGCCGTGCACGCCTTCGGCGCGGTCCTCCTTCGATTCGAAGAAGGTGCCGATCTGGTTGGCCATGCGCACGATCTTGGCGTGGCTGGAATGGGCGACGTCTCCGTCATGCGACATTGCGCGCTGCTCCATCGGTCACGCGTTCGGGGTGGGTGAACACGTCGAAATCCTCGCCGCGAACCAGCGCGACCAGCGTCATGCCTGCCTCTTCCGCCGTGCGGATGGCGAGCGCGGTGGGCGCCGACACGGCGATGATGAAGGACGCGCCGATCGCCGCCGTCTTCTGCACCATCTCGACCGAGACGCGCGACGTCACCACGACCGCGCCATCGGCTCCGTCGATGCCCTTCCTGGCCAGCGCCCCGGCGAGCTTGTCCAGCGCGTTGTGGCGTCCGACATCCTCACGCGCCTGCACGATGCCCTTGCCTGGTACGTAGAAGCCGGCGGCATGCACCGCACCCGACTCGGCGTGCAGCGGCTGCACCTTGGACAGGAGCTTCACCGACTGCACGACGTCGGCGGCCGACAGCGTGATCGCGGCGCGCTCGACACTGTCCACCGAGCGCATCGCCTCCTCGATCGACTCGATGCCGCAGAGGCCGCAGCCGACCGGCCCGGCGAGCTTGCGCCGTCGCGCCTGGAAGCGCGTGTTCGCCTGGTCCTTCAGCCGGATCTGGATGTCGATGCCGGCGCCGACGCCCTGGACTTCGATGGACTCGATTTCGTCCGGGTGGTCGATGACGCCTTCGGTCAGCGAGAAGCCGAGCGCGAAATCCTCGAAGTCGCCGGGAGAGGCCATCATCACGGCATGCGTCGTGCCGGCATAGGACAGCGCCACCGGCGTCTCCTCCGGCACGCTGCGCGGCGCCGAAGCCGATCCCGCGGCGCGGCGGGCGAGGCGCGTGGCCTGGGTGAGGGGAGGGCGCAGACGCATGCTACTCCGCCGCCTCGAGATGGCCCTCGATCCGGCGGCTGCGGCGCGACAGCTCTTCATATTCGCGCTGCCAGTCGCTCGGGCCGTTGGAGGGCGACACCTGCACCGCCGTCACCTTGTATTCGGGGCAGTTGGTCGCCCAGTCGGAGAAGTCGGTGGTGATGACGTTTGCCTGCGTGTCCGGGTGGTGGAAGGTCGTGTAGACGACGCCCGTCGCGACGCGGTCGGTGATCAGCGCGCGCAGCGTCGTCTCCCCGGCGCGCGAGGCGAGCCGCACCCAGTCGCCGTCGCGGATGCC
>DATDJN010000051.1:0-15420 GCA_036520515.1 Rhizobiaceae bacterium | reverse complement strand
AAGCACCACTTCTCCGCCGGCGTGAAGGCGCAGAAGGGGATTGAGTTTTAGCGCGCCGGACCGAAAAGTGCGTGGCGGTTTTCAAAAAATACGATGTGAAAACAAATAGATAGCGCGGCGAAAGCGATTCCGGTTCAGCGTTCGCTGTTCTACACGTCACCGTCATTCCGGGTCCGCGAAGCGGAACCCGGAATCCAGAGCACCGACCTTGATAGTGGTGTCCGACCCCCGGTTGCGCTCCCGTGCAGTCTTATTCAGTGACTCCGCCACCCCTGGATTCCGGGTTCCGCTGCGCGGCCCCCGGAATGACGGAGGTCTTAACAGCCTGTCAGGAGCTGTCAGGAATATCTTCCTGCTTTCTCCACGCCGCCAAAACCTCCCGCATACTCCCTCTCGCAGCTTGCTTGTGGGAACGGGTGGCCACAACCTCCATTCAGGCAAGTGTGGCGCTGGAGTGCGTCCGCTGGGTTGCGCGGGACATCTCCGGTCGTCTGTCGCCCTGTGCGCCCGCGTTGTTGTCCGGAAGCCCCGGAAGCAACGATGGGCCGGGAGCCGGCAGGGGAGAAAACGCCGGCGGCGCATGGAGCGCGTCAAATAATAATAATAGAAGACGTCGCCCCATGCGCCGCCTTCCCACATCTTCCAATGGCCAGATGCGAAAGCAGGCGTGGCAACGATGAAACACGCGGCTATTCCTGTTTGCGATGTCGCCTCCCCGTGCTTGCGGTCGGCGCCAATCTGCGGCAAGCCTTTGAGGCCGAACAGCAGCCGGACAGCTCTTTGACCGCAGCCCCGCCAGCAGCACTGTTGCCCGCCATCGTCGCCGGCCTCCCGGAGACCGCTGAGCTCATCGACGTGCGCTCGGGCAAGCAGTATCCGCGCGAGGCGATCTGGCAGGCCGTGTCTGGCCGTGCCGCAGCGCTCGTCGCCAGCGGCATCGGACCCGGCGATGCCGTGGTTGTGGCACAACCCCAGGGTGTCGCGTTCATCCTCGACGTGTTCGCCGCCTGGACGGCCGGCGCCGTCGCCGTCGCCGTCAACCCCAGGCTCACCCCGGACGAGCAGAAGCGCGTGCTGGCCTCCACCGGCGCCAAACTCTGGCTTGGCCCGGTCGCCTGCGATACGCCGCTTCGCCTTGATGAGGCGGCACAGCCCGACCCGAGCGCCCTCGCCGGCCGCGCGCTCGGCCTCGACGTTCCGGCCCTGATGCTGATGACCTCGGGCACGACCGGAACGCCGAAAGGCGTCGTGCACAGCCTCCGCTCGCTGTCGACGCGCCTCGCGCTGAACATGGACGCCATCGGCCGCGCCGATCTCGCGCGGACGCTGAACGTGCTTCCCGCCTTTTTCGGCCACGGCCTGATCGGCAATTGCCTGACCGCCCTCGCCGCCGGCGGCGCGCTCCACGTCTGGACCAGTCCCGACGTAACCGAGCTTCGCGGCCTCTCCGGCTTCATCGATCGCGAAAAGATCACCTTCATGAGTTCGGTGCCGTCCTTCTGGAGGATCGCGATGCGCATGTCCGAGGGGCCAAAGCGCCCCCTCGCCCGCGTGCATGTCGGCTCGGCGCCGCTTTCGCTCGACCTCTGGGAAGAGATCGGCCGCTGGGTCGGCACGAAACGCGTCTTCAACATGTACGGCATGACGGAGACGGCGAACTGGATCGGCGGCGCTGCGCTTGACGAACCGGGCGTCGGCGACGGCCTCGTCGGCCGCGCCTGGGGCGGCAGCTTCGGCGTGCTGGGCCAGGACGGCGAGGTACGCCAGCGCGGCACGGGCGAAGTCGTGCTCGACTCGCCCTCGATCATGCTCGGCTTCCACGGCATGGCCGACAAGACCGCAGGCGTCTTCCACGGTTCCTGGTTCCGGACCGGCGACATCGGCGACATCGACGCGGACGGCCGTCTGTTCCTCGTCGGCCGCATCAAGAACGAGATCAATCGCGGCGGCATCAAGGTCCCCGCCGAGGAGATCGACATGCTGCTCGAGCGCCATCCCGACGTCGCCGAGGCCTGCGCCTTCGGCCTGCCGGACCCGGTTTCCGGCGAGGCGGTGGCCGTCGCCATCGTGATGAAGCCCGGCGCGTCCGCAACCGACGAGGCGATCAAGGACTGGTGCCGCCGCCACATCCGCGCCGAGGCGGTGCCCTCCCGGCTATTGCGGCTCGCCGAAATCCCGCGCAACGAGCGCGGCAAGATCGTGCGGAGCGTCGTGTGCGAGGCCGCGCTGGCGATACAGGCGGCGGCCGAATAATGGCGGAACCCAATCCCATGCTCCAGTTCCTCGAAACGGAGCGTTTCCTGCTGCGGCCCCTCGGCCGCCTCGAGGCTTACCGCATCGGCCGCAGCAACTGGAACCACGACCCCGAGATCATGCGCAACCTGGTCCATTCGTCCAAGCCGCTCGATCCATGGCGCTGGCTGCGGAAGATGGTCTGGGTGAACGGCCGGACGAAGTTCTCGCACGCCATCGTCCCGAAGCACGGCGGCGCCCCGATCGGCATCCATGGCGTGACGCTGCAGAGGTACCGCAGCGCCCTTCTGGTCGTCGCGGTGCACGACCGGGACTGGTGGGGCAAGGGGGTGGTCGCCGAGGTCCGAAAAGCCGTGATCGATCACGCCTTTGAAAACAATGTCGTGGACCGCTTCTGCTGCACGGTGCACGCGCGCAACACGGCTTCCGTGTTCAACTACAAGAAGCTCGGCTTCAAGCATGTCGGCACGCTGCACCGTGCGCAGTGCGATCCCGTCAGCGGCGAATTGTTCGACACGGTCATCTTCGAACTGCTGCGCGACGACTGGGAAAAGCGGAGGAGCGCCAATGGCTGATGCGGCCGACCTCAAGGCACGCAAGGCGATCGCCAACGCGCTGAAATGCTCGCTCGATGCGGTCGGCCCCGACGCGGGCGTCGACACGCTGCCGCAATGGGACAGCATCGGCCACGTCAACATCATCCTGGAAGTCGAGGCAGACCTCGGCCGGAACTTGTCCTCCGAGGAGATAGCTGGCATCGGCTCGGTCGCCGATGTGGCGCGGCTTTACGAACGGCACGCCGATTCGGCATAATATGTACGGGCGGGGGGAAGCAGCTTTTGGGCGAAGATCGACACACGCCTCTGTCGGAACGCGAGCAGGTGCTTTTCGCCAGGCTTGCCGATCCCGAGGGAGAGACCGATCCGGATGACTGGAACGACGAGCGGGCGGCGCTCAGGATGCTCTCCGTCGCCCGATTGCACGGTGTCCTGCCCATCGTCTGGCGGAAATTCCGCGCCGTGCCCCCCTCGCCCGGCCTGGGCGAAGCCTTCCAGACGGAAATGCAGCGCGCCGGCGACACCATCTCCGTCATGACCGGCCAATCGCTGCTTCTGCGCTACCACAGCCGCAGCATCAGCCGCGCCTTTGCCGAAGCCGGCATCCCGGTCGCGATCGTCAAGGGTCCGGTCTTCGCAGAGCGCATCTACAAGGTCCCAGCCGACCGGCCTTTCACCGACATCGACCTCCTCACCTCGCCCGAACATCTCGACAGGGCGAACGCCATCCTCCCGTCGCTCGGCTTCGTCGCGCTGACCAGGCAGATCTGGGACAAGTCGGACAGCAACCAGGAATACAAATGGGGCCGTTCGGACAACTCGAACGTCCTCATCGAACTGCACGGCAACCTCGTGCACTACGCGTCGTTCCGCCGGCTGCTGTCCTATGGCTATGACGAGCTGCTGCTTGCCGGAGACGGCGACCCGAACGCGCCGGCGGCGCTCCTGATGACCGCCGTCATCCACGCCGCCTGCGGCCACAAGTTCCATCGCCTGCAGTTCGCGGTCGACATCGTCCAGGCCGCGCGCGCGCTTCCCGATGCCGACATCCCGCAGCTGGAGCACGCGGCCCGCGCGATCGGCGCCGGCCTGGAAATGGCCGTGTCGCTCAATCTTGCCGGGGAGCTTTTCGGCGACCGGCGCACACTCGAGCTGGCGCGCTGCTTCTCGCCCGGTTTCGCCGGCAGGCTGTCGAAGCGCCTGATCTCGCCGGAGGCGATCCACAACGCCATGAGCACGTCCGGCCGGGCCTCGCATGCCCGCCGCAAGGCCTTTCGCGGGCTGCAGCTCCTGTCGAGGGTGGGCGGCGGCAGGCGCTAGCTAGACTGCGGCCTGGCCCACCGCTTTGACGATCGCCGGCGCGATCGACTGCGGATCCGAGCCCACCGTCACGGAAAATGTCGGCACGGACGACGCCAGGCCGGCAAGGCTGGCAAAACGGCGGCGGTGGGTGGCGAGCAGCCCCGTCCTTCCCGTCCTGACATTGTCGGCGGCAAGCGAGACCAGCGTTTCGGTCTGGCCGAGAGGCGCGGCCACGCTCTTCACGGCATCGCCGCGCCGCAGGAAGAAAACCCCTGCGATCGGCCGCCGCGCCGCGGCCTCGACCCTTATCCGTTCCGACAATGCGGCGCGGGTCACTGCCTGCTCCCCCTCGTCGTTCCACGCGCCCGTCATGAAGGGCTTCAGCCAGGGCATCATCTCAGCCGTGTTCTTGTGCACCTTCAGGTCGCGCGGAAGGCCCCAGCCGGTTGCCGTGCTGCCATCCAGCCGCATCACCATCGAATCGTCCGCGCACAGGCCGAAACCGCTCTCGGCCAGCGCCAGCGAGGTCGTCGTCTTGCCCGTCCCGCTCTGCGCGAAGACCAGCACCTGCGCCTCGCTGCCCGGCAGGGTCAGCCCCGCCGCGTGCAGCATGAACTGCCCGGAAGCATCGATCGCCGCGTCCACCGCCAGCATGCCCGCCGTCGCGCCCACCCGCGAAACGCTGTCGGCGGCGACGACGATTTCAGCCGTCTGCCGCGACGGATCGATCGCGAGCGAAATCCGGTTCGGGAACGCGAGGTGCAGCCGCGAATCCTTCTGCGCGTAGACGCAGTCCCCCTCCCAGAAGATCGGCCCCTCATAGACGACCGACGCATCGGCCGGGATCGGCTGCGGTGCGCCTTCGCGCACACGCAGCGTGAAGTCCGGCTCCCTGTCGGTCTCGATGGCAAGGCCGCGCAGCAGCACCGCGAAGCGTTCGATCAGGCGCTCCTCGGCGGCCTCGACCCTGAGAACCGGGCCGATCAGGTCGAAGTTGCGTACGATCAATGCAGCGTCCCGTTGTCTGGCGGCATGGCCGGTTGCGCGCGGTGCACGAAGATCGTGACCTGGTCTCCCTGCCGATCGCCGACGACCGGCTTGCCGTCGAGGCAGACCCAGCAATGTGCGGATATCCGGTCGGCGGCGACCGAAGACGGATCCACGGCAAAATGCAGTTCGGGCGAAAAACCCGACCTGCGCAGGAACTCGAAACCCAGAAGCCCCTCGCGAAGACAGCGCCGGTCGCGCATCAGCCAGGGATGGCGAACCGCCTTGCGCACACGCCGCGAAATGTACTCCACCGGCAATCCGGCATAGTCGACGTCGCCCCTCGGCGAAGCCATCGCCAAGATCTGCTCGAAGGATTTCCCCTGGACGCGCCAAGGCAGCGCCCGCGCCGCGAACCAGAGGTTCATGCGGAACCGGCAAGCCGTCAGGAAACCCACGTCAGGTGCCGAACCGGTCATGTGTTGCCGCTGACGATCACCCCTTCCTGCTTCAGGCTTGCCGCCAGTTCGGCGAAATCGGCCTCCAGAACCTGTCGATCGGCCTCGTATTCCTCGGCAAGCAAGTCGATGATCTCGCCAAACGAACGTTTTCCGTCGACGTGACGCAGGAAGGCTTCGGACGTGTCGTTGCAGGAATAGAGCTGGCCGCTGTCGGCCAAAAGGACCACCGCCCCGTCTCCGACCGATTGGAAGGATGCGACGGGCGAAAGGGCGAAAACCTCATCGAGCGGCATCGATCAACTCCTCAGGCAGGCTGGAAAATACAAGCATAACGTTCAAATCTCTTACGTCCGGTTGTGTACGGAAAGGCGGCACTGGTCAAGACTTGGGCATTCCCTCTAGAGGCGTCCATCCGCCTCGTCCTTCCCGAATATGCCCTTCACATCGTAGAGGACCGCGCCGTCCTTTCCGAGCGCCCGAACGCCCGCGGCGCCCGTTTCCACGAACTCCCGGTGCCCGACCGCCACGACGACGGCGTCGTAGATGCCACTTGCGGGCAATGCCGGAAGACGGTCCAGGCTTGCCTCCTCGCTGCACGTCTCGGCGGTGACCCACGGGTCCCACACGTCAACGGAGGCGTTGAACCCTTGCAACTCCCGCACGATGTCGATCGCCTTGGAGTTGCGGATGTCGGGGCAGTTCTCCTTGAATGCGAGGCCCATCACCAGGATGCGGCTGCCGACAACCGGGAAGCCGCGCCGCATCATAAGCCGGGCGACCCTGTCGGCGACGTAGCGGCCCATACCGTCATTGATGCGCCGGCCGGCAAGGATGACCTCCGGGTGATAACCGGCCTCCTGCGCCTTGTGGGTGAGGTAATACGGATCGACGCCGATGCAGTGTCCACCGACCAGGCCAGGCCGAAAGGGCAGGAAATTCCACTTGGTCTGCGCGGCAGCCAGCACTTCCAGCGTATCGATGCCAAGCCGGTTGAAGATGATCGCAAGCTCGTTCATCAGGGCGATGTTGAGATCGCGCTGCGTGTTTTCGATGACTTTCGCCGCCTCGGCGACCTCGATCGAGCTTGCCTTGTGGGTACCGGCCCTGACGATCGACCCGTAGAGCGCGTCGATCGCATCCGCGGCTTCCGGCGTCGAGCCGCTGGTCACCTTGGTGATGGTGGCCAGGCGGTGCTGGCGATCCCCAGGGTTGGCCCGTTCCGGGCTGTAGCCGACGTGAAACCCCTCGTTCAGCTTAAGTCCCGACAGTCCTTCGAGGATCGGCACGCAGACCTCGCGGGTGCAGCCCGGATAGACCGTGGATTCGTAGATGACGACGTCGCCCTCCCGCAGTGCCTTGCCGACGGTTTCGGTCGCGCGGACCAACGGCTTGAGATCGGGGCGGTTCGCCTTGTCGATCGGCGTCGGCACGGTGACGATGAAGATGCCGCAGCCGCGCAGCGCCTCGGGATCGTCGGTCAGTTCGAGGCTGGTTGCCTGCTGCAGGTCCTCGGGATCGGCCTCGAGCGTGGCGTCGCGGCCGGCGAGCAACTCGTCAATCCGCTCCCGGCTGATATCGAAGCCGACAACGGGCCTCGTCCTGGCGAACTCCAGCGCCAGCGGAAGGCCAACGTAACCCAGCCCGATCACGGCGATCGTCTTGTCGTCCAGCCTCATCGTTCAGCGCGTCCCACCCGCCCGTGAATGCACGTCATTCACATACCAGTCGATGAAGCTGACCAGGCCTTCCCTGATACCGGTGTCCGGCCGGTAGCCGGTCAGCGCTTCGAGCAACGCAGGGGACCCCGACGTGCGCATGACGTCGCCGGGCTGTATGGGCAGCAGGTTCAATTTCGCTTTCTTGCCAAGGATTTCTTCGATCGTCTCAATGTAGCGAATCAACCCTACGGTCTTGCCGCCCGCAATATTCACCTCGCGGTAGGGCGCGACCGCCGAAAGCGTGTCGGTCACGCCAACCTTGGCCACCGGCATGCCGACCTCGGGAACGCAGTCGACAAGACGCGTGACTGCCTCCACCAGATCGCCGACATAGGTGAAATCGCGCTCGTGCACGCCATTTCCGAACACGTCGATCGGCTCGTCCCTCAGGATGGCGCGGACGAATTTGAACAGCGACATGTCGGGGCGGCCATACGGACCATAGACGGTGAAGAAACGGCATACAGTCGTCGGAACGCCGAAGAGATGCGCATAGGAATGCGCCATGACCTCGCCGGACTTCTTGGTGGCGGCATAGAGCGACACCGGCCGGTCGGTGGGGTCCGTCTCGACGAATTCGGGCTTGTCCGACATGCCGTAGACGGAACTGGTCGATCCGAACAGGAAATGCCGGGGCTTCAACGCCCGGCAAAGCTCCAGCATGTTCACCATGCCCGTGAGATTGGCGCTTGCATAGGCGTGCGGTTTCTCCAGGCTGTAGCGCACGCCTGCCTGTGCGGCGAGATGGATGACGATGTCGGGCACCGCCCTGTCAGCGGCGGCGCGCAGGGTGTCGGCATCTTCCAGCATCGCCTCGACGGCCGCGAAGTCACGCCGTTCGACCAGGATTTCGTGCCGCCGGCGCTTCAGCGCGACATCGTAGTAAGGCGTGATGCCGTCATAGCCGATCACCGTGTGACCGTCGTCCAGCAGCCGCCGCGCGAGGTGGAAGCCGATGAAACCCGCCGTGCCGGTGATGAAGAACCGCATCAGACCGCAGCCTCCGGCGCGAGCAGATAGTTGGCGTGGCCCTTGTCGGTGAAGATGCGGACCACCCTGTATTCCGCGTCCCTCAGCCACTCCATGAGGGCCGGCGTGTTGCGGTTCGCGACCTCGATGAAGATCAGCGGCTTCCAGCGTCCGATAAGGTCCTGCGAGCCGGCCAGCACGCTCATTTCCATTCCCTCGACATCGATTTTGAGCAGATCGAGGCGACCCGATATCATCGAATCGAGCGTCGCAACACTGATTTCGCCTGCTGGATCCGGTTCCAGGCTGGTCGCGCCGAGACCGCCGCGACCCGAAAACACCAGTCTGACGCGGCCCGCCTCATCCGAGACCCCCACCCCGAGGCGCGACAGGTCGACGTTCTGCAGTCCGTTTCGCTCCACCGCCGCCCGCAGCGCATTTGCCGCGGCCGGCAGCGGCTCGAAGGGCAGCACCGACGCCGCCTTCATCGGGCCTGCGAAGAAGATCGTGTGGTTGCCCGTGTTGGCGCCGACGTCCACGACATGCGCGCCCGGCTTGACCGCTTTTCGCAGTTCCTCGAGTTCCATCGCCTCGTAGAACAGGCCGCGCGACTGCTCGCGCTCTATGCCCGCGTTCCGGCCGGTGTAGGGAAGATGATAGACGGCGTCTCCATGGACGATCGGCAGGAAGACCGGCTCGTCGACAAGGCGTTGCAGCACATGCTCCCTGCCCTCGGCATCGAGCGGCTGCGGCTCGGCGTCGAGTTCCAGCAGCGGCTGCGCCGACTTCAGGCAGCGCGCGTTGCCCCAGATGTCGAACAGATAGTCGAGCTTCCAGTTCCGGCCGCCCTTCTTCGCAATGCGCGCCAGCGTCTGCGCCGCCACTTCCGTCCGCACCAGGTGCGCATCGGGCATCCACCAGTTGAGCAGCGCGTGCGGCAGCCGCTCCGCCGTGTCGAAGGCCAAGCGGGTCAGCCGTGCCACCGCCTCGCTGCTGTCGATCTCATGCGCAGCGCCGAAAATCGCGTCGTAGAGGCCAAGCGCGGGCGCTGCGAGTTCGAAGGCGTCTTCCGCGACAGCTTCTCCCGGCGCAAGCGCTATCAGCCACTCGGCGCCGGCCTCCCTGGCCATCTCCACCGCGGCGATCCTGGCCGAAAGCGTGTCCGGTGCGTGCCCCGTCAGATCGAGGGAAAAGATGGTGCCAAATTCGCCATTGCCGGGCAGGTCCTCGACGCGCTCGCCGGACAGCGAAACGATGGCGACGCTTCCCGCGGAGATGATCGCGCTCATGCCTTGTCCGTGTGCAAAATGCCGGGATCGACCGCTGCAAAGCTGTCGGCGCGGCTGTAGTTGTCGTGGTAGGCGACGAGCGGCCTGATGATCTCCCCGCTGGTATAGACGCCGAGCTTGAAATACGGCCCCTTTATCTCGTTGCGGTAGCCGAGCGGTCCCTTGAAGCGGAACAGTTCCTGTCCACCGAGAAAGGCGTCGATGCTGGAATCCCCCGCCCTCGACCAGTGGATGCGGAAGACGAAATCCAGCCACGTGCCGCGGGCGACATCGGGTATCTCATGAAAAGCGTAGCGCTTTTCCGGATTCTGTGAGGCCACCTCCGAAAACGCTCCGGTGAAACGAAGCGTGCCGTCCAGGTAGCGCAGGGCGAGCGGCGGCTTGCCGGCGGGATCGCCGAGTTCGGCCTGGTCGTGCCACTGCGCCAGAACGACGCCGACGCCCTTCGGCGGAGCGAAGTCGTCGGGCAGGTAGGTCGAGAAGCCGTACCACGTGTCCTCCTCGAACGGCGCATTGTACCAGTCGCGGAGTTCGGCGCGCAGGCCTTGCGATATGAGGTCGCCCGGCCTGATCTCGAAACGGCAGGCCTTGGTGCCGGTACGGACGATTTCGCTCTGGATCACCGCAGAATAGTCTTTTGCGAGGCGCCTCACGCTCCAGCCCGCAAAGTCGCCGCTTTCGAAATCCAGCCTGACCGACCGGCTGCCGCGCGGATCGGTTTCGATGGATCTTGCGATCTCTCTGTGTTCTTCCAGGGTTCGCCCCGATGCGGCGATGCGCTGGGCATCGGTTGCTGCCATGCTTCTTGCCTCGCAAATCGGCGAAGGTCCGATCACCTTCCGACCCCGGACCGGCCCCGTCTTTAAGGCCTTGACGGCATTTGCGAAAGGCCTCCCGTTCTCCTTGAAGTTACGGCCTCTTTCGGCCGAAGCTATTCACAAATCGCCTCCCGGACGCTAATGGTAGGATGCCTCAAAACGACTATTCCGGTTGCGCGGCCAGTTGAGACGAAGCGGGATCATTGTATGCGTGACGGAGTCCAGCAGGCCAATCGCGCCCCGCATATATTGCTTTACAGCCACGATACGTTCGGACTGGGCCATTTGCGGCGTTCGCGTGCCATCGCCGAAGCGCTCGTTTCGACCCTCGAGGGGTCCTCGGCGCTTATCCTGACCGGATCGCCGGTCGCCGGGCGCTTCACGTTCCAGCCTGGTGTCGACCACATCCGCATGCCCGGCGTCGTCAAGACGGTCGATGCCGACTACGTCTCTGAATCGCTCAACATGGATATCGAGCAGACGACGGCGCTGCGCGCCAGCGTCATCCTCGCCGCGGCGGTGACCTTCAATCCGGACCTTGTCATCGTCGACAAGGAGCCGGCCGGGTTCCGCGGCGAACTCACCACAACGCTGGAAATCCTCAAGGAGATGGGTCGCGCCAAGATCGTGCTCGGCATCCGCGACATCCTCGATTCCCCCGAGGCGCTCAACCAGGAATGGGAGCGCAAGGGCGCGCTCGACATCGCCGACAAGTTCTACGACCAGTTCTGGATCTATGGCGACCAGAGCATCTACAACCCGCTCCAGAGCCTGGACATCTCCGACGACTTCAAGCGGCGCATGCGCTACACGGGATACCTGCGGCGCGTGGTGCCGCACGAAACGCCGGCCGCCCTGCCGCAAACGCCCTATGTACTGGTGACGCCCGGCGGCGGTGGCGACGGCGAGGCGCTCGTCGACTGGACGCTGAGCGCCTACGAAAACGATCCGACGCTGCAGCCCGATGCGCTGATCGTCTACGGACCGTTCCTGAACGGCGAGCGCCGCGCGGCGTTTGACCAGCGCGTGGCGGCGCTGGAGCCCCGCGTCACCGCCATCGGCTTCGATTCGCGCATCGAAGGCCTTATGCAGAACGCGCTCGGCGTCGTCGCCATGGGCGGCTACAACACCTTTTGCGAGATTCTCTCCTTCGATTGCCGCGCGGTGATCGCCCCGCGCACCGTGCCGCGCATGGAGCAGCACATCCGCGCATCGGTCGCCGAGCAGCTCGGCCTGATACGCATGCTCGACCGTGACCGCGATGGCGAGGGCCCGGAAGTCATGGCCCGGGCGATCCGCGAACTGCCCTTCCAGAGTCCCCCATCGGGCAAGGCGCCTGCCGGCTTCATGGACGGGCTGGAAAAGATCATCGCGCTGACGAAATCGCTGGTCGGCGCGCCCGCAAAAGCATGAACGAAGTACCATCCGCCGGGCGCCTCGCAGTCGTTCTCAAGGGCTGGCCGCGACTTTCCGAGACCTTCATCGCACAGGAACTCGTCGCGCTGGAGAGTCGCGGAATGCGCTTCGACGTCTGGTCGATGCGCCATCCGACCGACAAGAAGCGCCACGCGCTCCATGATGCCTTGAAGGCGAAGGTCACCTATCTGCCGGAGTATCTCTATCAGGAGCCGTTGCGCGTGCTGAAGGGCCTCGCCCATGCGGCGCGCCTGTCCGGCTTCGGGGCGGCGCTGAAGCTCTGGCTGAAGGATCTTGTCCGCGATCCGACGCCCAACCGCGTGCGCCGCTTCGGCCAGGCGGCCGTGCTTGCGCGCGAAGCTTCGCCCGATCTCAGGTTCATCTACGCGCATTTCCTGCACACGCCGTCATCGGTGGCGCTCTACGCCAGCATCATGCGCGGCGTCGGTTGGGGATTTTCGGCGCACGCCAAGGATATCTGGAAGTCGCCCGAGTGGGAGAAGCGCGAAAAGCTCGATCGCGCGACTTTCGGCGTGACCTGCACCAGGCTTGGCGCAGAACACCTGCGCAGCCTTTGCGCCAATCCCGGCAAGATGGATCTCGCCTATCACGGCCTCGACCTGTCGCGCTTCCCGGCGCCGCCCCCTCCCCGGGCGTCGCGCGACGGAACGGCGGAACCGGTCACCATCATCTCGGTCGGCCGGCTGGTCGAGAAGAAGGGTTACAAGCTGCTGCTCGACGCTCTGGCCAGGCTGCCTGGGGCGTTGAAATGGCGCTTCGTCCATATCGGCGGCGGCGACCTCGCCCAACAGCTCAAGGCGCGGGCGCAGGCGCTCGGCCTTTCCGACCGCATCGAGTGGCTGGGGTCGCGCGACCAGGGCGAAGTGATAGCGGCAATGCGGGCGGCCGACATCTTCGTGCTTCCGTCCCGCATCGCCAGCGATGGGGATCGCGACGGGCTGCCCAACGTGCTGATGGAAGCCGCGAGCCAGGAGCTGCCCATCCTGTCGACCAGCGTGTCCTCCATCCCCGAGTTCATCGAGAACGGGAAGCATGGGGTCCTCGTCCAGCCCGATGTCGACCAGCTCGCAGCGGCGCTGGCGAACATGATCGCCGATCCCGAGGGCCGCGCCCGGCTGGCCGCGGCGGCCCGCCAGCGGCTGGTCGACAGCTTCGGCATGGACGCCGGCATCGACCGGCTGGTTTCCCGGCTGAACGCGGCGCTGGCCTAGCCGTCCGATGAGCGCCATCGCCTTCTACGCCCCGATGAAGCCGCCGGACGATCCGGTGCCCTCGGGCGACCGCACCATGGCGCGGGCGCTCATCGCCGCGCTGGAAGGAACCGGGCTGGGCGACGTTCACGTCGCAAGCAGCCTGCGCAGCCGCGACGGCGTCGGCGATCGCGCTGCCCAGGACCGCATCCTCGAAGAAGCGGAAGGCGAGATCGAGCGCCTGCTGGCCGGTCCGCGTCCCGGCCTCTGGCTCACTTACCACACCTACTACAAGGCGCCGGACCTGCTCGGCCCCCGGCTTTCCCGGCATTGGGGCATCCCCTATGCCGTCGTCGAAGGCACCCGCGCCTCCAGCCGGCTGCGCGGACCATATGCGCGCTTCGCCAGGGCTGCGGAGACCGCCTGCGATGCGGCCGATGTCATCTTCTACCTCACCGAATACGATCGCGAGGCGCTTGAACGTGATCGGGTCCCCGGTCAGCGGCTTGCCAGGTTGCGGCCCTTCCTTGCCGCGGAGTCGCTGCCGCCCCGTCCAGCCCGCTCGCAATCTGGCACTTTTCGACTGCTCGCCTGTGCAATGTTGCGCGCCGGGGATAAGCTGGCGAGCTACAGGACGCTGGCGGCAGCGCTTGCTCTTGTGCAGTCGCGGGCCTGGTCGTTAAGAATCGTCGGCGACGGGCCGGTGCGCGGGGAGGTAGAAGCGTTGTTTTCGCAGTTTGCGGACAGGGTTACGTTTTTGGGCGCCCTCGACCAGGAGGGGGTGGCCAGGGAATTCCGTGACGGCGACCTGCTCGTCTGGCCGGGCGTCGGCGAGGCGTTCGGCATGGTCTATCTGGAGGCCCAGGCGCAGGGCTGTCCCGCGCTTGCCGAGGACCGACAGGGCGTACGGGAGGTCGTCCGCGACGGTGGCTGGCTGGTGCCGGCCGACGATCCCTCCGCATACGCCGCAGCGATCGATGCGCTTGCCGCCGATGTCGACGCGAGGCTCGCGGCCGGCCGCAACGGACGCGACCGGATCGCGGCCGAGCACCTTCTGCCTGCCGCGCGCGCGGCGCTGACGGCGGAACTCGCTCCCCTTCTTTCGGAACGGCGCCGCTGATTACCGCACGCCTCGCCCTCCTGCGCCACGGCCACACCGCGTGGAACCGCGCCGGCCGCATACAGGGTCGCGTCGACGAGCCGCTCGACGACCAGGCGCGCGCGCATCTCTCCCGGCTTCGCCTGCCCGAAGGGTTCGAGGACGCCGCGGTGTTCTCCAGCCCGCTTGGCCGCGCCGTGGAAACCGCCCGCATCCTTGCCGGACGGGAGCCTATCGCGGTGCCTGCGCTCATCGAGATGGATTGGGGCCGCTGGGAAGGCCAGTGCGGGCTCGACTTGCTTGCGCACGTCGGTTCGGGCTATCGCCATATCGAGGAATGGGGATGGGACTATCAGCCTCCGGGGGGGGAAACGCCGAGGCGCGTCTGGGAGCGGGTCGAGCCGTGGCTCGCATCGGTCAGGGGCAATGCGCTGGTCGTTTCGCATATCGGCGTCATGCGCGTGCTGCTGGCCCGCGCGACCGGCTGGGACTTCGATGGCCCGCCCCCGTTCAACAAGGTCAAGCGAGACCGCCTCTACCGGGTAGACATCCATGACGATGGCACGCTTAGCTACGACGACAAGCCCGTGCGCCTGATCGAGGCCGGCACTGCATGAGACGCGTCACCGTCCTCGTCACCCACCTGCTCGGCACCGGCCATCTCAGCCGCTCACTCGTTCTGGCGCAGGCACTTCGCGATACGGGCCTCGCGGCGCAGCTCATCTCGGGCGGAATGCCGACCGGGCACCTGGACCTGTCGGGCGTCGATTTCGTCCAGCTCCCGCCCGTCCGCTCGGACGGCGCCAGCTTCACCCGCCTGCTCGACAGCCGCGGAGATCCCGTGACGCCCGAGTTCATGCGGCAGCGGGTCGGCGTGCTCGAAGCGGCCCTCCGCGCCAACCCACCTGACGTCCTGATCACCGAACTCTTCCCCTTCGGCCGTCGCGTGCTGCGAGACGAGTTTCTGGCCGCGCTCGCATTGGCCAGAGGCTTGACGCCGGCGCCGCTCGTCTTTTCCTCCATCCGGGATATCCTTGCGCCGCCCTCCAGCGTGAAGAAGGCAGAGCAAACCGAAGCCTGGCTCACCGCACACTATGACGGCGTCCTGGTCCACTCCGATGCCGCTATCGTGCCTCTCGAGGCCAGCTGGCCGGTGACGCCCCAGACGGCGCGGATGCTCCACTATACCGGCTTCATCGCGCCGCCGAAGCCGGTCTGCGATCCGGCCGAACTGGAAGGCGCGGGCGAGATCATCGTCACCGCGGGCGGCGGCCCGGTCGGGCGCAAGCTGTTCGAAACGTCGATCGAAGCTGCCCGCACCGGCAGGCACCGCTGGCGGC
>DATDJN010000050.1:0-23242 GCA_036520515.1 Rhizobiaceae bacterium | reverse complement strand
GCGGCCGACCGTGTGGCCGAAAAGCTCGGCGTCGGCATTTACGAGACTCCCACCGGCTGGAAGTTCTTCGGCAATCTGCTCGATGCCGGCAAGGCGACGATCTGCGGCGAGGAGAGTGCGGGCACCGGTTCGGATCACGTGCGCGAAAAGGACGGACTGTGGGCCGTACTCCTGTGGCTCAACATCCTTGCCGCGCGCGGCGGGGAAAGCGTGAAGCAGATCGCGGAAAGGCACTGGGGGACCTATGGCCGCAACTACTATTCGCGCCACGACTATGAGGAGGTCGAGAGCGAGCGCGCCAACGCGCTGATCACCGAACTGCGCGGCAAGCTCCCGTCGCTCGCCGGAACCAGCGTGCGCGGCATGAAGATCTCCCACGCCGACGACTTCGCCTACCACGATCCGGTCGACGGCTCGGTGAGCAGGAACCAGGGCATACGCGTGCTGTTCGAGGGCGGCTCACGCGTCGTCTTCCGCCTTTCGGGCACAGGGACCAGCGGCGCGACGCTGCGCGTCTATATCGAGCGTTACGAGCCGGACAAGACGCGCCACGATCTCGATACCCAGGAGGCGCTTGCCGATCTGATTGCGGCAGCCGACGACATCGCCGCCATCCACATCCACACCGGCCGCAACAAGCCGAGCGTGATCACCTGATGGCCAACGAGCCCGCGGCTGCAATCGAGCCGCGATTTGGCGCACGAGTTTTGTCAGACGGCATCCGCTTCGCCGTATGGTCGGGTGCGGCCTCGCGCGTTTGGGCCTCGATCTTCGACGCGAAAGGAAATCGCGAAACCGATCGGGTCGAGCTGTCGCGCGGTGACAGCGATGTCTTCTCCGGCTTTGTCCCCGGGCTGAAGGAAGGCGCTCGCTACGGTTTTCGAGCCGACGGCGAGTATGTGCCGGAGCGCGGGCTTTGGTTCGATCCGGACAAGCTGCTGGTCGATCCCTATGCCATCGAGATTGACCGTCCGTATGTCTTCGACGGCAGGCTCTCGGCAAGGCGCGGGGAGGGTGTTGACACCGCGCCGTTGGTGCCGAAGGCGATTGCTGAAAGTCTGCCGGAACCCGTACCGCGCAAGCCGCCGCTCTTCCGTCCTGGCGGACTGATCTACGAGTTGAACGTCCGTTCTTTCACCATGCTCCACCCGGCGATCCCGATACGGGCGAGAGGAACGGTCGCCGCACTTCGTCATCCGGCCGTCATTGAACATCTCCAGAAGCTCGGTGTTTCGGCTGTGGAACTGATGCCGGTGACAGCATGGATCGACGAAAGGCACCTGCCGCCACTCGGGCTTACGAATGCCTGGGGCTACAATCCCGTGACCTTCATGGCGCTCGATCCAAGGCTCGCGCCGGGAGGGTTGGCGGAACTGCGGGAGACGGTCGCCGCCCTGCGCGTGGCAGGCATTGGTACGATCCTCGACCTCGTGTTCAACCATACGGGCGAGAGCGACGTGTTCGGGCCGACGCTGTCGTTGCGGGGGCTCGATGCGCGAACCTATTATCGTCACCGTGAAGACGGTTCGCTGGTCAATGACACAGGCACCGGCAACACCATCGATTGCGCCAAGCCGGGCGTCCGCGAGTTGATCCTCGATTCGCTCAGGCACTTCGTGCTCCAGACCGGGGTGGACGGCTTCCGCTTCGACCTCGCCACCATCCTCGGACGCAACGAACAGGGCTTTGATCCGCAAGCGCCGCTGCTTGCCGCGATCAGTTCCGATCCCGTGCTTGCCGACCGAGTCATGATCGCGGAGCCATGGGACATCGGTCCGGGCGGTTATCAGCTCGGCAACTTTCCCGGAAATTTCCTCGAATGGAACGACCGCTACCGCGACGATGTCAGGCGCTTCTGGCGTGGCGATGCCGCTACGATCGGCACCCTGGCGACGCGTCTTGCCGGCTCGTCTGATATTTTCGGTCGCGACGGGGCGGGCGAAACGCGAACCGTGAACTTCATCGCCGCCCATGATGGCATGACGCTCGCCGACATCACCGCATATGAGAAGAAGCACAACGAGGCCAACGGCGAGGACAATCGCGACGGCCACGACGAGAATTTCGCCTGGAATAATGGCGTCGAAGGCGAAGGCACGGACAGCAGTTTTAGGCTCCAGAGAGCCCGCGACATCCGCGCGATGCTTGCAACCCTGTTCATGTCCCGCGGCACGATCATGCTGACCGCCGGCGACGAGTTCGGCCGCACGCAGAAGGGCAACAACAATGCCTACGCGCAGGACAATGAACTCACGTGGCTCGACTGGGCCGGGCGCGACCAGACTCTTGAAGACTATGCGATCGCGCTGGCGGCGATCCGCAAGGCGGCGCCGGCGCTGACCGATACTGTGTTCCTGACCGGCAATGCGGTCGGTGGGATCCCAGACGTGGTCTGGCTCGACGAAACCGGCAAGCCACTCCGAACAGAACAATGGACCGACCGCGAACGGCGACGGCTGTCGATGGTCGTGGCCGGAGGAACCGGCGCAGGCGTCCGGTTCGCTGTGATGATCAATGGCGATCGCCGTGGAGTATTCTTCTCACTGCCGCTGCGCGAGGAATTCGGTTGGAGACTGCTGCTGCCGGAGCAGCGGGAACCGGGCAGCGGCTGGACAATTCCCGGCCGCACTATAGCCTTGGCGATTGAGGAAGCGGGCAGGGCCACAGGGGGCGGGGGATGAGCGAAGCCGGACGCAAGCTGGATTGGTGGCGCGGCGCCGTCATCTATCAGGTCTATCCGCGTTCTTTCCAGGATACGACGGGCGACGGCGGCGGCGATCTCAGGGGTGTCACGCAGCGCATCGGATACATCGCGTCGCTTGGCGTCGACGCGATCTGGCTGTCGCCCTTCTTCAAGTCGCCCATGGCCGACATGGGCTACGACGTGTCTGACTATCGCGCGGTCGATCCGATGTTCGGCACGCTGGACGATTTCGACGCCCTGGTGGCGGAGGCGCACCGGCATGGATTGAAAGTCATCATCGACCAGGTGCTGTCGCATACGTCGGACAGGCATCACTGGTTCGTGGAGAGCCGGGCGGACCGTACGAACGCCAGGGCCGACTGGTACGTCTGGGCCGACGCCAGGCCGGACGGCACGGCGCCCAACAACTGGCTCTCGGTGTTCGGCGGGTCCGCCTGGGAGTGGGATTCGGTTCGCCGGCAATATTACCTGCACAACTTCCTCGCCGCGCAGCCCGATCTCAATTTCCACAACCCGCAAGTCCAGGATGCGTTGCTCGACGCAGTGCGCTTCTGGCTGGAGCGAGGCGTCGACGGCTTCCGGCTGGACACGGTGAACTACTATTTTCAGGATCGGTGGCTTCGCAGCAATCCACCGCTCGACGAAGCGGCTGCCGGCACCATCACGGCGACCAATCCGTATCTTTACCAGTCGCACCTCTTCGACAAGACGCAGCGCGAAAATCTCGATTTCCTGAAGCGGTTTCGAGCGCTTCTCGACCAATATGAAGGTCGTGCCTCCGTCGGCGAGATCGGCGACGAGAGCCGCTCGCTGCAGACGCTGGCCGCCTACACGGCAGGCGGCGACAAGCTGCACATGTGCTACACCTTCGACCTGTTGGGGCCGCAGTTCTCAGCCGCGCATGTCCGCGGCTGCGTCGAAGCCTTCGAAAAGAACGTGGCCGACGGCTGGGTCTGCTGGGCGTTCTCCAATCATGACGTGGTGCGCCATGTCTCGCGATGGGTGCGGCCCGGCGAGGATGTCGATGCGCTTGCCAGGTTCGCCATCGGGCTGCTCGCCAGCCTGCGCGGCTCGATCTGCCTTTACCAGGGCGAGGAACTCGGGCTGACCGAGGCCGAGATAGCCTTCGAGGATTTGCGCGACCCCTATGGCATAAGGTTCTGGCCTGGCTTCAAGGGCAGGGACGGCTGCCGAACGCCCATTCCGTGGGAAGCAGAGAAGCCTGGTGCCGGTTTCTCTGCCGGCAAGCCCTGGCTGCCCGTCCCCGTGGAGCACCTCAGGCGCGCGGCCGATGTCCAGGACGGCGATCCCAACTCTGTGCTTTCCAGCTACCGCGCCATGCTGTCGCTCCGGAAGCGTCATCCCTCGCTGGCGCGCGGATCGATCGCCTTCATCGACGGGCAAGACGACGTGCTTGCCTTCTTCCGCGAGGCGAACGCCGAGAGGCTGATCTGCGTTTTCAATTTCGCCGAGGAAGAGAGGCGATGGACGTTGCCGTCGGGCATCCTCATTTTCGACGAGATCGAGTTGCCAGGGCGGAAGGCAAGGCTCGATGGGCTTGCCATCCAGCTTCCGCCGCTCGGCTGCTTCCTGGGGCGGGTTCTCTAGCGCAGTTGTCGGGGCATAGGCCCTAATCTCGCGGGCGCCTTATTTCTGTATCGGCCTTGCCGTTACTTAGCGTAACGCCAGCTTATGTTGAAATCGCAAGTGCGCCTGATAGGTTTGGTTGCAGAGAGGCGGCTGTCTCGCTGCCTTGCTTTGGCGCCCGATGGGAGTGTCCGATCGCCCGAGCGGATTGGAAGTGTTCTGGAATGAGCACCCATCAAGAGGAGAACCCCTGACATGTTTAGGTCCTTGCTTAGAACGACTGTCTTCGCTTCAAGCCTCATGTTGGCCGGCGGCGGTCTTGTTGCCCCGGCGTTTTCGGAAGTCGTCTACAATCGCGGCAGCGCCGCCGAGTTGGAAACTGTCGATCCCCACAAGACGTCGACGGTCTATGAAGCACACGTGATGCGCGACCTGTTCGAAGGTCTTGTGATGCAGGACGCGAAGGCCCAGCTCATTCCCGGCGCGGCCGAAAGCTGGACGGTTTCCGACGACGGAAAGACCTACACCTTCAAGCTGCGCCCCGACGCGGTCTGGTCGGACGGCAGCCCGGTGACGGCCGAGGACTTCGTCTATTCGTTCCGCCGGCTGGAGAACCCCGAAACCGCCGCCGAATATGCTTCGATGCTCTATCCGATCGTGAACGCGCAGGAAGTGAACGAGGGCAAGGCGAAGCCGGAGGAGATGGGGGTCAAGGCGATCGACGCCGCCACGCTCGAAGTCAGCCTGAAGGCGCCGACGCCCTATTTCCTCGAAATGCTGACGCACCAGGCGACCTATCCGGTCAACAAGGCGTCGATCGAGAAGGATGGCGCGGACTGGATCAAGCCCGGCAAGCTGGTGTCCAACGGCCCCTTCACGCTGGCCGAATGGGTGCCGAACGACCACCTGCGGATGGTCAAGAATCCGAGGTTCCACGACGCCGACAGCGTCAAGATCGACGTTATCAACTTCATCCCGACCGAAGATCGCTCATCCGCGATGAAGCGCTACGAAGCCGGCGAACTGGACAGCTACGACGATCTGCCGACGGAGCAGTTGGCCGAACTCAAGGCCAAGTTCGGCGACCAGATCCGCGTCGCGCCATATCTCGGCACCTACTATTATGCGATCAAGACCGACAAGGCGCCGTGGGACAATGTCGAGCTGCGCAATGCCATCTCCATGGCGATCGACCGCGACTTCCTGGCGGAGAAGGTCTGGGGCAACTCGATGTTCCCGGGCTATTCGATGGTGCCGCCCGGCATAGAGGGCTACACGCCCGCGGTGGCAAGCTTCGCCGACCAGTCGCAGATCGACCGCGAAGACGCCGCCAGGGCGATCCTCGAAAAGCTCGGCTACACGCCTGAGAAGCCGCTCAAGATGGAAATCCGCTACAACACGTCGGAGAACCATAAGAATACGGCGGTCGCCATCCAGGAGCAGTTGAAACCGCTTGGCATTGACGTGACGCTGCTCAACACCGACACCAAGACGCACTACGGCCATCTCGAGCAGAAGGGCGACTATGACGTGGCGCGCGCCGCCTGGATCGCCGACTATCAGGATCCCGAAACCTTCCTCGGCATTTCCCGCAAGGCGAGCGGTAACAATTATTCGCGCTACGACAGCCCGAAATACGAGGAGGCGATGGACAAGGCCGCAGCCGCCGGCGGCAATCCGGAGGAACGCCTGAAACTGCTTGGCGAGGCGGAACGCATCCTCGTCGACGAGGTCGGCAACATCCCGCTTCTCTACTACAGCTTCCACAACATCGTGTCGCCCAAGCTCGCTGGCTTCGAGGACAACGTCAAGGATGTGCATCCTTCGCGCTTCATCAGCAAGCAGCAATAGCCCGGCTGCTGCCCGCGGTTCTCGCGTGAGAGCCGCGGGCCACTGCATCTGCGCACACTTCGTGTGCACATGTGCACCGCGCATCGCTTGGCATTCCTCTGCGAAAACCGATCCCGTTTCCAGACGATGAGCCAGGCAGGCAAGTGAAGGCGGGGCTTTGATGCTGCACTATGTCTTGCGACGACTTTTGACCGCTGTCCCGACGATGTTCGTCGTCGTCACTGTCGCGTTCTTTCTGATCCGCGTCGCGCCCGGCGGCCCGTTCAACCAGGAGCGCGGGCTGCAGCCCGCAATCAAGGCCAATCTGGACGCGCAGTTCGGCCTCAACGATCCGCTCTGGCTGCAATATCTCAACTACATGAACAACCTGCTGCACGGCAATTTCGGGCCGAGCTACAACCTGCCGGACTTCACTGTCGGCGAACTTTTCGCAAACGGCCTGCCGGTGTCCGTCCAGCTCGGCGCCATGGCGCTAACGCTCGCGCTGCTGGTCGGCGGGGTGCTGGGCGTCGTGGCCGCGCTCAACCAGAACAGGATCGCCGACTACATCGTCATCGCGACGGCTACGGCGGGAAGCACGATCCCCACCTTCGTGATCGCGCCTTTGATACAGCTGCTCTTTGGCCTGACCTGGGCGCTGCTTCCGATCGGGGGATGGGGCGGAGGCGCATTCGTCAACAAGATCGGCCCTGTGATAACGCTGGCGCTGCCGCAGATTGCCATCGTTGCGCGCCTGATGCGCGGGTCGATGATCGAGGCGCTGCGGGCGCATCACATACGAACGGCGCGGGCGCTCGGCCTCTCCGACTGGTCGATTATCGTGAAGCACGCGCTGCGCGGCGCCGTCCTCCCTGTCGTGTCTTATGCGGGGCCGGCGGCTGCCGCCTTGTTGACCGGCTCGATCATCGTCGAGACGATCTTCGCCATTCCTGGCGTCGGCCGCTACTTCGTCGATGCCGCGCTCAACCGCGACTACACGCTGGTGATGGGCACGGTTGTGGTGATCGCGCTCTTCACCATCGTCTTCAACCTGATCGTCGACATTCTCTACGCCGTGGTCGACCCCCGGGTGCGCTATGACTGACCTCGTGTCTGCCGCCGCCCTCGGGGAAACTTCCGTCGTCGGACGGTCGCTGTGGGGCGACGCGTGGGCGCGGCTGCGCGCCAATAAGGCAGCGATGTTCAGCCTCTTCTATCTGGTGCTGATGGCTGTTGCCTGCATCGTCGGCCCCTGGCTGGTGCCTCACAGCTACACGACGATCTACCAGGACTACGTGCGGACGCCGCCGAGCCTCGAAGCATATCCCAAGGCCGAGATGATCGAGACGGCGCTCGGGGACGCGGTGCGGCGCATGCGCGCCGAGGTCAGGGAATGGCGCCAGGAAGACGAGCGCATCTTCGTCACCCTCACGTCGAGCCGCCAGATCGACGACCGCAACACCCGTTACCTAGACCGTTCCGACACGTTCGACGATGCCCGGCTGGAGAGCAAGTCCGCGGACGGCAAGGAAGCTGTGATGAGCGCCTCGATCAAGCAGCAGCATTTTCTCTTCGGCACCGACAGTACCGGCCGCGACCTCTTGTCGAGGACTTTGATGGGAGGCCGCATCTCGCTGGCGATCGGGCTGCTCGCCGGCGTCACCGCCGTCGTGATCGGCGTCTTCTACGGTGCGACGGCAGGCTTCGCAGGTGGCAGGACCGACGAGATCATGATGCGCATCGTCGACGTGCTTTACTCGCTGCCCTTCATCTTCTTCGTCATCATGCTTGTCGTCTTTTTCGGGCGGAACTTCGTGCTGATGTTCCTGGCGGTAGGTGCGGTGCTGTGGCTCGACATGGCGCGCATCGTCAGGGGGCAGGCGCTGTCGATCCGGCGGCAGGAATATGTGCAGGCGGCCGAGGCGCTCGGCGTCTCCCGCTCGGGCATCCTGCTCCGGCACATTGTGCCGAACCTTCTCGGGCCGGTGGTGATCTACATGACGCTGCTGGTGCCGCAGGTGATCATCCTTGAGAGCTTCCTTTCCTTCCTCGGGCTCGGCGTGCAGGAGCCGATGACGAGCTGGGGTGTGTTGATCGCAGCCGGCGCCAAGAACATCGGCAGCGCCAACTGGCTCCTGATCTTCCCGGCCTTCTTCCTGGTCTCTACGCTCTTCGCGCTGAACTTCGTCGGCGACGGCCTGCGCGACGCGCTCGATCCGAAGGACCGCTAGCATGGCAGTAGAAATCTCCGGCGGTCCCATCCTGTCGATCCGCGACCTGAAAGTCTCGTTCAAGACGCTGGACGGTGCGGTGGAGGCAGTGCGCGGCGTCGACCTTCGCGTGAACGCCGGCGAAACCGTCGCGATCGTTGGCGAATCCGGCTCGGGCAAGAGCCAGGCCATGATGGCGGCGATGCGTCTCCTCGCCTCGAATGGTACCGCGAGCGGCCATGTCGACTATCGCGGCCGGAACCTGCTCGAACTCGACAAGGCCGGGATGAACACGATCCGCGGCAGGAAGATCACCATGATCTTCCAGGAGCCGATGACCTCGCTCGATCCGCTCTATTCGATAGGCAACCAGCTGGTAGAGCCAATCCGGCGCCATCGCGGCCTGTCGCACAAGGAGGCACGAGCGGAGGCCGTGCGGCTCTTGAAGCTCGTCCACATCCCGGACCCGGAGCGCCGCCTGGACTCCTATCCCTATGAATTGTCCGGCGGGCAGCGGCAGCGCGTGATGATCGCGATGGCGCTCGCCAACGGTCCCGACATATTGATCGCCGACGAGCCGACCACGGCGCTCGACGTCACCATCCAGGCGCAGATTCTGACGCTGCTCGCCGAACTTCAGGCGAAGCTCGGCATGGCGATCGTCTTCATCACCCACGATCTCGGCATTGTGAGGCGTCTGGCCGACCGCGTCTATGTGATGCGGGAGGGGAGCGTCGTCGAGGAGGGCACGACGGAAGAGGTTTTCCAGGCGCCGAAGCAGGCCTACACCAGGATGTTGCTCGCGGCGGAACCCGCCGGACGAAAGACGCCTCCCGACCCCTCGGCGCCCATCCTGCTCGAAGGCCGCGACATCGCCGTGAGCTTCGATGTCGGGGGCGGGCTCAGCGCGAAACGGCTGACGATCCATGCCGTGGCTGGCGTGTCGCTGGTGCTGAAGCGCGGTCAGACCATCGGTGTCGTGGGGGAATCCGGCTCGGGCAAATCGACGCTCGGGCGCGCCCTGCTTCGGCTGCTGCCGAGCGAAGGCAGCATTCGGTTTGGCGACCGGGATATTTCCCACCTGGATCGCCAGGAGATGCGGCCGCTGCGCAAGCGTCTGCAACTTGTCTTCCAGGATCCCTTCGGTTCGCTTTCGCCGCGCATGACGGTGGGCCAGATCGTCAGCGAGGGACTGCTGGTGCACGAGCCGTCACTGACATCAGTCGATCGCGACAGGCGGGCGGTCGAAGTGCTGCGCGAGGTGCAACTCGATCCAGCCATGCGCAACCGCTATCCGCACGAGTTTTCAGGTGGGCAGAGGCAGCGCATCGCGATCGCCCGGGCGATCATCCTCAAACCCTCCGTCGTGGTTCTCGATGAGCCGACATCGGCGCTCGACCGTTCGGTGCAAAAGCAGATAATCGCGCTGCTGCGCGACCTGCAGGCGGCGCACGGCCTTACCTACCTCTTCATCAGCCACGACCTTGCCGTCGTCAGGGCCATGGCCGACTACATCATCGTGATGAAGGCGGGAAAGATCGTCGAGGAAGGCCCGACCGACGAGATATTCGACCGGCCTGCCGACAGCTACACACGCGCGCTGATGGCGGCGGCGGTCGACGACAAGCGGTTCGCGCCGCTGCTCAGGCAAGATCGAAACGTTCGACCGCGCGCATGATGCCGCGCAGTTCCGCCAGGCCCTTGAGCCGGCCGATCAGCGAGTAGCCTGGGTTGATCCGGGTTTTGCCGATGTCGTCGGCGAGCAGATGGCCGTGGTCCGGGCGCATGGGGATGCGCCAGTCGGCGCGACCCTCCTGCCGCCGCCGCGCCTCCTCCTTCATCAGCGCCAGGACGACCGCCGCCATATCCGTCCCGCCCTCCAGATGCTCGGCCTCGTAGAACGAGCCGTCGTCTTCGATGGTCACGTTGCGCAGGTGGGCGAAGTAGATCCTCGGGCCGAACTCCTCGACCATCGCGACGATGTCGTTGTCGGCCCGCGTTCCATAGGAGCCGGTGCACAGCGTCAGCCCGTTCGCAGGGCTGTCGACAGCGTTCAGGATGAAGCGGGCGTCCTCCGCGGTCGATACGATGCGCGGCAGCCCGTAGAGCGAGAAGGGTGGATCGTCGGGATGGATGCACATGCGCGTGCCGACTTCCTCCGCGACCGGGATGATCTCGTTCAGGAACCAGGAGAGGTTCGCGCGCAGTTCAGCGGGGCCGATCCCGTCATACTCGGCCAGCGCTTCGCGCATCGTTTCGCGGTTGTAGCTGCGCTCTGTGGCCGGCAGGCCGGCGATGAGGTTGCGCTCTATCTGGTCGATCTGCTCCGCGCTCAGCTTCTTGAGCCGCGCCTCTGCCTCGGCGATGCGCGCCGCGCTGTAGCTCGCCTCGGCGTTTTTGCGCTTGAGCACGAAAAGATCGTAGGCCGCGAAGTCGATCGCGTCGAAGCGCAGCGCATAGCCCGTCGTCGGCAGGCGATAGGCGAGGTCGGTGCGGGTCCAGTCCACCACCGGCATGAAGTTGTAGCAGACGAGGTCGATGCCGGCCTCGGCCAACGCGCGGATGCTGTCCTTGTACCAGCCGGTGTAGCGCTCCTTCTCGGGCGCGCCGATCTTGATCGAGTTGTGGACGGGAATGCTCTCGACGACCGACCAGGTCAGCCCGGCGTCTTCAATGACGCGCTTGCGCTCGATCACCTCGGCCAACGGCCACGCGCGGCCGTCATAGATATCGTGCAGGGCCGTAACGACGCCCGTCGCTCCCGCCTGTTTGACGTGATCGAGCGGGACCGGGTCGTTCGGCCCATACCAGCGCCAGCATTGCTCCATCACGCTCCTCCCAATGATCGCGAATTCTTATTGTTGGACCAAAGGCGCTGTCAATGAGCAAGAATGTCATGGTGAAGGGCGCGACGTGGATGTCGGTCGCCAAAAAAGTTGCATTTCCGAGGTCGTCGGGTATCTCTGGTCCAACAATTATAGAACGGAGCAACGGCTTGGTCGAACTCGGACAGCCATCGAAGGGGCGGCAATCGGGCCGACAAGGCGGCAACCAGTCGGCGGTCGATACCCTGGCGGGGCAGATCCTCGATCTTATCCGTGAGCACGGGATGAGCGTCGGCGATGTGCTTCCCACCGAGCGCGAGCTTTGCGACCTCTTCGGCGCCAGCCGCAACACCGTCCGCGAAGCATTGCGTACGATCAGGACCTACGGGCTGATCGAGCCCAAGCCGCGCGTCGGCGCCGTGTTGACGGACCCGCAAGGCGCAGCGATCCAGAATTTCTTCGCCGCCCAGATGGACGTGTCGCGATCCTCCTTCCGCGACATCCAGGGCTTTCGCCGGATCATCGAGGTCGGCATTGGCGACCATCTCGTCCTGCATGTCACCGACGCCGACATCGCGATGCTGGAGACGACCAATGGGCGGATTCTGGAAAGCCGGAAAGCGGAGGACGCCGCGCGCCACGACTTCGAGTTTCACAGCGCCCTGATCGAACTGGCCGGCAATCGCATGCTCGCTCAAATGTACGCTTTCCTGTCCCCGGTCATCCTGCGCATCATGACGATCGGCAAGGAGAGACGCCCCGTACTGGGCGACACGAGGCAGGCCCATGGCGAGATCATCGACGCGTTGCGCGCGCGCGACCGGCTGGCCTACGCGTATCTGATGAGCCGGCACCTCGATTTCGGCCTGCGGTTCCTGCCGGAGGAGACAATGAAGCCCAGGGAAGATCAGGCATGAGTGAATTCGACGGCAAGGTTGCGCTTATCACGGGAACCACCGGCATCGCGCTGGCGACGGCCAGGCGCCTGGCGTCGGGTGGCGCCGCCATCGTCGCCTGCGGCATCGTCGAGGAGGCCAATGCCGCGCTACAGGATGAACTCGACCGTTCCGGCGCCAAGGCCCTGGTGCTCACCGTCGACGTGTCGGTGCCGGATCAAGTCAGGCACGCCGTCGCCGCCGGTGTCGGACAGTTCGGCGGCCTCGACATCATCGTCAACTCCGCTGCCGTGCATCCTTACGGCACCGCGACCACCACGGACTTCGAGACCTGGAACAGGGCGATGTCCGTCAATGTCGGCTCGATCTATCTCACCGCGCATTTCGGCATTCCCGAAATGATCAAGCGTGGCGGCGGCGCCATCGTCAACGTGTCGTCGGTGCAGGGTTTCGCCTGCCAGCAGAACGTCGCCGCCTATGCGACGACCAAGGGCGCCATCCACACGCTGACGCGCTCGCTGGCGCTGGACTATGCGCGTTCCGGCATCCGCGTGAATTCGGTGAGCCCCGGTTCGATCCGCACCCCGATCCTCGAAAAAGCGGCACGTGGCGACAACGGCACGGACGCCGATGTCGAAGCGGCCTACCGGCGTTTCGGCGAGGCGCATCCCATCGGCCGCATCGGCGAGCCGGAAGAGGTGGCGGAGCTCATCGCGTTCCTGTGCTCCTCCAAGGCCGGCTTCTGCACCGGCGCCGACTACAAGATCGATGGCGGGCTGACGGCAGGCATCGGCGTGAAATAGAGGGGTTTCATGAAGATCGGACTTGGCCCCTGACGGGATTCGCTGACGCCGCAGAAGTCCATTTCGCCAGGGAGGCGGGCGCCACCCACAGTGATCGAGGTTCCGCGGCCGCCTCCATCGCGTAAGACGCGCCCTCGGCTGACGGAGATGACGCGGCCTCAAGGTCGGCCCGTGCGATAGCAACGCTCGGCTAATTTGGGGGCAAAACTCGCTGCCTTTTGATCGTTGGAGCCAAGTCGGCGACGTGCAGTCGGACCGCCACAAAAATCTCTTGCGGATAGTTGTCTGGATAAAGTAGCGTCTTGGAAATTGCTTTGTAAGGATGAATGAATTCGTCTGAGCTGGGGGGAAGGCGGCTTCTTACTTTTCGCCGCCGCGTTTTCATCTCGAACTGAGATCAGCTCCGACACAGCGAGTGCAGGGAGGACGCATGGTACCGGCAAGTCAAATGGACGGCGGGAGGCCGTCGAACGGGAGCCGGCTGCGTCTCGGCGTCGACGTAGGCGGGACATTCACCGACCTGCTTCTCCTCGACGAGAGGAATGGCCGGACCTACATCGCAAAGGTTCCCTCGACTCCCCAGGACAGTTCCATCGGCGTCCTGAACGGCATCGAGAAGATCTGCGGTATCGCCAACATCGACCCGAGCGAGATCACCGAGGTGATGCATGGCACCACGGTTGCAACCAATACGGTGCTGACCTCGTCCGGCGCACTGGTTGGCCTGGTGACCACCAAGGGCTACCGGGACGTCCTGCAGATCGCCCGATCCTACGTGCCGGGCGGCCTTGGCGGCTGGGTCATCTGGAACAAGCGCCCGCCGTTGGCTCCTCTCGAGCATACGATCGAGGCGAACGAACGCATGGACGCGCGTGGCGACGTCGTCGTCCCGCTCGACGAGGACGCCATCCGGCGTGACCTGGAGATCCTCCTGTCGTCGGGTATCGAGGCGCTGACGGTCGCGCTGTTCAACAGCTACGTCAACGACGCGCACGAGCGGCGCATCGCCGAGATCGCACAGGAGATCGCCCCGCATATTCCAGTGTCCACCTCCGCGGCCGTGATGCCGGAGATGTACGAATACGAGCGCGCCGAGACCACCGTGGTCAATTCGTATGTGCGGCCCGTGGTGTCAAAATACGTTTCCAGCCTCGAGGGCGAAATCCAGCGCCGGATGGGCAAGGACGTCAACTTGCGCATCCTGCGTTCCGATGGAGGTCTTTCGTCGGCGCAAGGCGCCATGGACCAGCCGGTGAACCTGCTGATGTCCGGCCCCGCCGGCGGCGTGGCCGGCGCGCTCTGGATCGCCAAGCAGGGCAAGCTCGAGAACCTGCTCACCTTCGACATGGGCGGCACCTCGACCGACGTCGCCCTGATCCAGAACTCTGTCGCCCGCACGCGCCGCGAGACACGCGTCGGCGACGTCACCGTGCGCGCGCCGTCGATCGATGTGCGAACGGTCGGCGCCGGCGGTGGTTCGATCGCCTACATCCCGGAACTGACCAAGGCCCTGCGGGTCGGTCCACAATCGGCGGGCGCGATGCCCGGTCCAGCCGCCTATGCCAAGGGCGGCGAACTTCCGACCGTGACCGACGCCAATGTCGTGCTCGGCTATCTCCCGTCCGACGCCAAGCTCGGCGGCGACATGGCGATCAGCCGCGAGCTCGCGGCGAAGGCCGTGGCGACCATTGCCGATGTGCTCGGCAAGTCCATCGAAGACGCGGCCGAGGGTATTGTCCGCATCGTCAACGAAAACATGGTCGGCGCGCTTCGCCTCGTCTCGGTGGAGCAAGGGTATGATCCGCGCGACTTCGCCCTGATCGGCTTTGGCGGCGCAGGCCCGCTTCATGCCAATGCCCTGGCGCGGATCACCAAGTCGTGGCCGGCGGTCATTCCTCCGGGCCCGGGCGTGCTGTGCGCCTATGGCGATGCGACGACGCGCCTGCGCGACGAGGCCAGCCAGACGTTCGTCACCCTCGTCCGGGCGACCTCGGATGCCGAGATCGGCGCGCGGCTGAAGGAACTCGAAGCTTCGGCTGCCAAGCAGATCGAGGAAGAGGGCGTGTCGCCTGAAGAGCAGCAGGTGCTCTACCAGATCGACATCCGGTACAAGGGCCAGGGCATGAAGCTGACGGTCGACATCACCCCCGAGCAGTTCGAGGCCGACGGCCTCGCCGGCATCACCAGGCGCTTCGATGCCGAGCACGAGCAGTTGTTCACCTTCGCACTGGAGGCCGAACACGAACTCGTCGGGCTGCGTGCGGTGGTGCAGGGTGCGGAAAAAACCTTCATCAATCCGGAATCCAGAAACGACGGTCCCGACTCGTCCGCCGCGCGAACCCAGCCGACCCGCATCTATGCCGACGGCGAATGGCGTGAGGGACATATCTACGACCGCGCCAGGCTCAAACCGGGCAACAGGGTCGCCGGGCCGGCGATCGTCACGGAGATGGACTCGACGACCGTGATCCTTCCGGACCACATCGGGATCGTCGACGATGTCGGCAACATCCTGATCTGGCCCGCCGATCACAAGAACGCACGCTGAGGGGAGGGGACCATGCCGGCTCAGATCATTGAAGCGAACGCAAGACCCTTCAACCGTGTCGCGGTTGACCCGATCACCCTCGACATCGTCGAGAACGCCCTTCGAAATGCCCGCAACGAGATGGATGCGGTGCTCTTCCGCACCGCCATGTCGCCGGGCATCCGCGAACAGCACGACGCCTTTCCGATGATCGCCAACCAGGAAGGCAAGATGGTTGTCGGCCAGTTCGGCAGCTTCCTGTACGGCTTCATCGCGGGCTACGAGGGTACGATCGAAGACGGCGACATCTTCATCACCAATGACCCTTACAGCTGCGGCGGCGCCGTCAGCCACCTGAACGACTGGTTGATGATGATGCCGATCTTCCATGACGGGCGTCTGGTCAGCTGGGCCGCGATGTTCGGGCACATGACCGACGTCGGCGGCAAGGTACCGGGGTCGCTGCCGACCGATGCGAAGATGATCTACGAGGAAGGGATCATCATTCCGCCAACCAAGATCTACCGCAAGGCGCAGCTCCAGTCCGAAATCCTCAACATCATGCTGGCCAACACCCGCATGCCGGATTGGAACAAGTCGGATTTCTTCGCGATCATCGCGGCGTTGCGCCTTGCCGAGCGCCGGGTGCGCGAGAACATCGACCGTTTCGGCGTCGATGACTACATCTCCGCCATGTGGGACATGCTCGACCGCAACCGCGCGGCGATGAGCGCGATCATCCAGATGATCATCCCCGAGGCGAAGGACGGCAAGAAGGCCTATTTCGAGGACTGGATCGACGACGACGGCATGGGCAATGGCCCGTACAAGATCGCCTGTTCGCTGCACCGCGAGGGCGAAATCGCCCATTTCGACTTCTCGCCGAGCGACCCGCAGAGCTTCTCGTCGATCAACTTCCTGCTCAACGAAGAGATGTTCAAGATGTTCTTCGGAGCATTCACGATCAACCTCTTCGACCCGCAGATACTGTTCAACGACGGGTTCTACGATCTCGTCCAGGTGAACATTCCCGAGGGCTGCATCCTCAAGCCTAAGAAACCCGCCGCGCTGTCATGCCGGACGCATATGCTCGGCCGCATCTTCGACCTGATGGGTGGCCTGCTCGGGCAGGGCGCGCCGCATGCGCTGAACGCCGCCGGTTTCTCGGACAGCCCGCACTTCATGTACTCCGGCTTCAACGGGGAGGGCGACTGGTACCAGCTCTTCCAGATCGGCTTTGGCGGTGTGCCGGGCCGACCGGCGGGCGATGGACCCGACGGGCACTCGATGTGGCCGGCCTTCACCAATGTGCCGAACGAGTTCCTGGAGGCGTACTTCCCGCTTCGCATCCGGGAGTACGCCACCATTCCCGATAGCGGTGGCGCCGGACTGCACCGTGGCGGCAACGGTATCGTCATTGGCTACGAGATGTTGGAGTCCGGCGAAATCTCGATCCACGACGACCGCTGGCTGACCTATCCCTGGGGCGTCAACGGAGGCGAGCCAGGCCTGCGATCCACCAAGCGCCTGGTGCGCACGGATGGCACGGAGGAGAATATTCCGTCCAAGTGTGACCGGGTCGCGGTCAACCCTGGCGACATGCTCTACTTCAACACGTGGGGCGGCGGCGGCTGGGGCGATCCCACCGCACGCGCGGCCGAGACGGTTCTGATGGACGTGAAGCGCGGGCTCGTCACGGTCGAGGGCGCCAGGCGATACGGCGTGGTGATCGCCGACGGCGCGGTCGATGAGGCGGCCACGGCGAAGCTGCGGGCCGAGATGAGTTCGATGCCGAAGGCCGAAGGCCTGTTCAACCGGGGCTTCACGTCGATCGACGAACTGAAGAGCCGTTGCAAGACGGAGACCGGATTCGAGCCGCCGCGTTCGCCGGTGTTCCGGCAGCGCGCGCGCCTGATGGCTGCGGAATAGCGAACGAGATCGCCGGGTGGGCGGTCCCACCCGGCGATTGTCCTATTCGTCGAGCTTGGCCTGGGTCGCGCGCAGCGCCATCAGGCGGTTGTCGCGCCACTGCCTGCGCGCATCGATTTGGTCTGCAGGGAGCGCCGCTCGCCGCTCCGCCGTCGCCCGCGCGACGGCATCGTCGCTCCACGGGCCTGCGGCGCGGCGGCCCTCTGCCAGTTCCACATACATCGGGCCGAGGCGGCGCGCGTAGTCGTCGATGCCTTTGGGAGCGTTGAGATCGATCGTCTCGAAGGGTCCCATGAACGACCAGCGAAGGCCAAGCCCGAACTTGATCGTCTTGTCGATGTCCTCGGCGGAGGCATAGCCCTGGTCGAACATCGACCAGGCTTCGTCCAGCAACGCGCCCTGAAGACGATTGAGGATGAATCCGGGGATCTCGCGGTTGACGAGGACAGGTTCCTGGCGGACCTGCTTCATCAGATCGCGTGTCCGCGCCACCGTTGCCGAATCGGTCCACGGTGCGGGAACGATCTCGACGACAGGAACGAGATGCGGCGGATTGACCGGATGCGCCACGAGGAAACGTGCCCGGTTGACGCAATTCTCGGTGAAGGACGATGCCGGCAAGCCCGAAGTGGAACTGCCAACGATCGTGTCCGGGCCGAGCAGCCGGTCGATCGCGGCGGACACCTCGCGCTTGCGCTCGAGCACCTCGACCACCGATTCCTGAATATACGACGCGCCCGAGACGCAATCCTCAAGCGTTGCCTCTATCTTGATGCGAGACAGGATGGCGGCGGGGTCATCGACGAGGTCATGGGACTTCATCGCCTCGAGAGACGTTCGCAACTGCTCGGGCAGGCGTTCGAGAATGGCTGGAGTCGCATCGAAAACCTTCACCGTGTGCCCGGCCCTTGCGAACACGATGGCCCAGCCGGATCCCACAAGGCCGGCGCCCACTATACCGATATGACTCATTACCATTCCTCCTCAGACGGCTGTCCAGCCGCCGTCCACTTTCAACGACGTTCCCGTGACGAGCCGCGAGGCGTCGCTCGCCAGATAAATCACGGCGCCGACGATATCGTCGACCTGTCCGAGGCGGCCGAGGGGGATTTTGGCCAGCGTCGCCTCGCGGAAGGCCGGGTCGGCGAAGAATGGTCTCGTCATCGGCGTCTCGATGAAGGTTGGGCAGATCGTATTGACGCGGATTGCATGCTGGGCGAGGTCAAGCGCCATCGCCTTCGTAAAACCTTCCATGGCGTGCTTGCTTGCACAGTAGACGGTGCGGCGCTGGCCGCCGACATGTCCCATCTGCGACGACATGTTGATGATCGAGCCCGGGCGACCGGCCGCGACGAGGCCTCTGGCAACCGCCTGTGCCGTGAAGAAGGCAGAACGGACATTGAGGTCGCTGACGGCGTCGTAGTCCTCGGGCGTCACGTCGAGGAAATCTGCCGGGCGATTGGTTCCCGCGTTGTTGACGAGGATGTCGAACGGGCCTGAGCTCGCGATCGCCTCCGCAGCGGCAGAAATATTGCTTACATCCAGAGGCAGCGCGCGAGCGTGCAGGCCCGCCATGCGCAACCGCGCCGCCTCGGCTTCGATTTCGTCGCTCGTGCGGGCGGCGAGGGTTACCTCGGCTCCCGCACGTGCCAATGCCTCGGCTGCCGCCAGCCCGATTCCGCGCCCCGCGCCGGTGACCAGCGCGGATTTTGCGTCGAGCCGGAACAGGTCTGTCATTCAGCGATTCCTGCATAGGGGATGTTGCGCCCGCCATAGCGGCGAACGCGGATATTCGCCTGCTCGCCATGGCCGGAGAAGCCTTCCAACGCGCACAGACGCGAGCAGTACTCGCCGATCATTGCCGAGGCGCTGTCGCTCTCGACCCGCTGGTAGGTGCAGGTCTTGAGGAACTTGCCGACCCACAGACCGCCGGTATAACGGCCGGCCTTTCGCGTCGGCAGCGTGTGGTTGGTGCCGATTACCTTGTCGCCGTAAGCGACATTGGTGCGCGGGCCGAGGAAGAGGGCGCCGTAGTTGGTCATCTTCTCAAGGAAGAAGTTCGGGTCGCGCGTCATCACTTGCACATGCTCGGAAGCAATCCGGTCGGCCTCTGCCACCATCTCCTCATAGCTGTCGCAGACGATGACTTCACCGTAATTCTCCCACGCCTTGCGGGCGACCTCGGCGGTCGGCAGGATTTCGAGCAGGCGCTCGACCTCTTCCATCGTCTCGCGGGCGAGGGTTTCGGAGTTGGTCAGCAGGATGGCCGGCGAATCCGGTCCATGCTCGGCCTGGCCAAGCAGGTCGGTTGCGCAGAGTTCGCCATCGACGCTGTCGTCGGCAATGACGAGAGTCTCGGTCGGACCGGCGAACAGGTCGATGCCGACGCGGCCGAACAACTGGCGCTTGGCTTCTGCGACGAAGGCGTTGCCAGGGCCGACGAGCATATCGACGGGCGCGATGGTCTCCGTGCCGATTGCCATGGCGGCGATGGCCTGCACGCCGCCCAGGCAGTAGATTTCGTCGGCGCCAGCCAGATGCTGTGCGGCGACGATTGCCGGCGCCGGCTTGCCCTTGAACGGCGGAGCGGCCGTAATGATGCGCGAAACGCCCGCGACCTTTGCAGTGATGACCGACATGTGCGCAGAGGCGAGCAGCGGATACTTTCCACCGGGAACGTAGCAGCCGACCGAATTCACGGGGATGTTCTTGTGGCCGAGGAAGACGCCGGGCAGCGTTTCGACCTCGATGTCCTTCATCGAATCGCGCTGGTGCTGCGCAAAGTTGCGGATTTGCTCCTGCGCGAAGCGGATGTCGTCGAGATCGCGCTTGGTGAGTTGCGACAGGCAATCCTCTATCTCAGCCTCGGTCAGCCGATAGCTGTCCCGATCCCAGTTGTCGAACTTCACGGACAGCTCGCGCACCGCGGTATTGCCGCGCGTTTCGACGTCGAGAAGGATTGCTTCGACCGTGTCCCGTACCTTCCGGTCCTGGATCTCACGATCCGAAACAGAACCCTTCTTCAACCAGCGTGCCATCAAAATTCTCCCCGAAACTCGTTATGCATCCGGATGCATACCATATTTGTTTCTTGCGGCAAGGGTGTACTGTTGCGGAAGAGCAGACGCTCGTGCGATCCAAGTGGAAAATCTGGGGATTGAAAGTGCTGCGGGACGGTGGTCGAAAAAGGGACGTGACTTCCCGCGACGTGGCCCGCGCGCTCGGCGTGTCGCAATCCATGGTTTCGCGGGCCTTTGATCCTGCCGGCCGTGTGTCCAAGGAAAACCGCGCGCGCATCATGCGGGCCGCGGAGACGTTGGGCTACGTGCCGAACGTGATCGCACGAAGCCTGTCCACCCGGCGCAGCGGTATCGTCGCCATCGTGATTGGCGGCATGGACAACCCCTTTTACACGGACATGCTCGACCAAACCGCCGCTGCGCTGGACGCCGCCGGCTACAAGTCCCTCTTGTTTCGCGTCCCCGCTGGCCAGGACGTCGATGACCAGCTGCCGGCGCTTCGGCAGTACAATGTCGACGCCCTTATCGTCGCCTCCGCGTCGATCTCCTCGCGCATCGCCGAGGAGTGGCAACGCGACGATAGACGGGTCGTGCTCTTTAATCGATCCGTGCCGGACCAGTCCGTTCCAAGCGTCACCTGCGACAACGAGACGGGAGCGCGAGAGCTCGCGGACCTTCTCATCGACCGGGGCCACTCGCGCCTCGTCTTCGTCGCAGGGCCGCAGGGAACATCGACAAATCGCGAGCGCGAAGCTGGTTTCATTCGCAGGCTGATGGAGCGCGGCTGCTCGCTGGCAGGTCGTGTCGATACGACGTCGTATTCGTTCGCGGAGGGATATCGAGCCGCGGCCGAGGCGCTTTCGGTAAAGCCGGACGCCGTGTTTTTTGCGAACGACGTGCTGGCGCTCGGGGGGATCGACCGCCTCAGATACGATTTCGGGGTCAAGATCCCGTCGGACATCTCGGTCGTCGGCTTCGACGACATCCCGATGGCCGGCTGGCCGGCCTACAATCTCACGACCATACGTCAGCCGATCGACGAGATGGTCCGAGTGACCGTGGAACTCATCACGGACCACGATGCCCCTCCAACCCGCCGCATCGTACCCGGGCAGCTGGTATCGAGGGGAACCGTCAGGCTGGCCTGACCGCCTTCAGCCGATGTCGCTCGCTTCCCGGCCGCGGGTCAGTTGCGAGATCGTCACCGCCAGAATCAGCGCGCCGCCGTTGAACACGTTCGTCACCCACAGCGGGATGCCGAGCATGGTCAGCCCGGTGATGCCCGTGGCGAGGAAATAGACCGCCACGATAGCGCCCCAGGGATTGAAGCGGCCCGGCAGGATGGTGGTTGCGCCGAGGAAGGCTGCTGCGAAGGCGGGCAGCAGGAAGTTGAGGCCCGAATATGGGTCTGCCGAGCTCAGAACGCCTGCGTAGAGAACGCCAGCCGCGGCAGCGAGTCCACCTGACGCAACCAATGCGCCCAGGCGCACGCGGTCGACTGCGATACCGTTCAGCCGAGCCACCTCGCGACCGCGCCCGACGAAGAGGAGTCGGCGGCCAAGCGGCGTGAAGTCGAACACATAGGACATCACGACGGCGGCGGCGATGGCGTAGTAGAAGGCGTACGGCACCCCGAACAGTCGCCCGCCGACCACGGCCATCACGAGGCTGTTGTCGATGCCTGAGATCGTCGACGAGTTAGTCATCCACTGCACGATGCCGGTTACCAGCGAAGTCGTTCCGAGCGTCACGACGAGCGATGGGATGCGCACGTAGATGATGAAGAACGCGTTCACCAGGCCTACGACCGCGCCCGCCACGATGGCCAGGACGATGGAAACCGAGATTGGCAGCCCGTGCCAGACGTTGAGCACGCCGATGACGCACGAGGAAAGCGTGAGCGTCGCGCCAACGGACAGGTCATAGTCGCCGGCCGTCAGCGGTATGATGATCGCCAGCGCCAGCAGCGCGGCCGGGGCGTAGGAGGCGAACAGGATCGCGAAATTGCCCCAGTTGAGGAACGACGTCGGCATCGCGATGCCGAAACCGGCGATGAGCAACAGCCACACCCCGATCAGCGCCACGCGCTCGAAGAGGCGGGCATAGTTGGTAGCGGGAGTCGCCGGCGTGTTGTTGGCGCTTGCTGCGTCGCTCATGATATCGTTCCGGCTTCGACGGGGTTGGTTCGTTTGGAGGATTTGTCGAGAGAAGCATAGCAGGCCTCTGCAATGCCTTCTTTCGAGATCTGGTCGCCCTCGATCTCTTCGCAGATTGCACCGCGGGCAAAGACCAGCACGCGATCGCAGATTTCGGCCAGTTGCTCTGCATCCGAGCTCGCGCAGACGACGGACATCCCTTCCGCGGCGGCGGCGCGCAACGCCGCGAAGATGTGCTGGCGCGTACCGACGTCCACGCCCTGCGTAGGTTCGTCGAGCAGGAGGAGCCTCGGCTTGCGGTTCATCCAGCGCGCGATCAGTACCTTCTGGGCGTTGCCGCCCGACAGGGCGGAGAGCTTCTTGAGCGGATCGTTGGGGCGTACTTCGAAAGCAGCGCCGAGGGCCTTGGCCTCGCGCTTCATCCGACCGTTGCGCAGGAAGCCGCCAACGAAGAAGCGCTCGATGTCGGGCAGGAACATGTTGTCGACGATCGGCAGGCTGTCGACGCCGCTCGCTCCCTGGCGATCCCCCGGAAGCAAAGCCAGCGCGAGGTCGATGGCGCGGCGCGGGGACAGGTCGGCAAGCGGGATGGATGCGCTACCCTCAATGGTGAGCGTGCCGCTGGAAGCAGGTCTGGCTCCGAAAGCGAGGTAGGGCAGTTGCTCGTAGCCGGAGCCGATCAGCCCCGTGAGGCCGAGGATCTCTCCCTTTCCGATGGTAATGCTGGTTGGCTTGAGCTGGGGGGCGGATACGTT
>DATDJN010000049.1:0-2521 GCA_036520515.1 Rhizobiaceae bacterium | reverse complement strand
GCCGCGCTCGGCGTGCTGATGGGCGGAGACCGGATGAAGACGCTAGTGGCCGACGCCGTCGAGGCGGCGCGGGCGCGTTCGGTGGAGCTCGGCAAATAGCGCTGCCCGGCGGCGTCAGACGAGCGCGGCGTACTCGGTCAGCGGATGCACCATCGTCATGGTCACCGCGGCCTTGACGACGAGGCGGCGCAGTGCCCCCTTCAGCGCGGCCAGCAGCGCCGCCGGTTTCGCGTCGGCCTTCCATCGGCGCAGGCCGCGCAACGCGTCGAAGGTCGAGAGCGCAAGCCAGCCCTTCAGCGTCGCCGTCTGCACCAGCGCGTGCATCTGCGTCGGCGCGGTGCCGAAATCGAGCTTGAAGGCCTCGTCGCCGATGGTGAAGTCGAAGACGGTGCCGCCTTCGGCGATCCATTGCTCGATCAGCAGGTCGTAAAGCACCAGGCCCGGCGAATGCTTGCCGAAGCGCTCATAGTCCGCGCCGATGAGCAGATAGTGGAACCGGCCGCCCAGCACGAGCCCGAAGGCCTGCGCCACGTCGGCGCCGTCGAGCTTCAGACGATAGACGCGGGCGAAACCGCCTCCCTTGGCGGCGACGTCCGCATAGAATTCCCGCGCATAGGCGTTCTGCAGGATGTCGTCCTTGAAGCGGCCCACACGGATCGAGGCGACCAGATCGATGGCGTCGCGGAAATCCGCGTCCACGCGCTCGAGCTCGACCTTGCCTGCCTTCAGGAAGCGGCGCTTCTTGCGGTCGAGATATTTGCGGAAGCCGGCCTCCAGCGCCTGGTCGCGCCAGGCGGTGAACGGGGCGGACAGCGCGGCGGCGTGGGCGCAAAAGTCCAGCGTGGCAAACTGGCCGGGCAGGAACGACCGGAAGAGACGGATCGCCTCCTCGCGCACCGGCCGGATGTTCAGGATGTCGTACGGCGGCAGCACGGCTTCGACCGCAGCCACGAAGTCCTCCCCGCGCAGTTCAGGCAGCACGACCGGATGCGCGTAGTCGCCGACGCCGAGATGCGCGGCCTCGATGAGGGCGACGCCGGCGCGGCGGCGGCGCAGCAGCGGCAGCACGAAAAGCAGCGCGCCGGTCGTCCCGTCGCGCCCGGTGACGACGAGCTTCTCGGCGTCATGCGGCGCCATCATCGTACGGTAGAACGCGTCGAGCCAGGCCGGATGCTGGAAGGCGGTGGCGCAGGAAGCCTCGAAGAGCTCGCGGTATTCGCCGGACAGGAAATCGAAATCCGGCTCCAGCGCAACGGCGGCCGGCGGCAGCGCGATGTCCCCCGCACGGCTGCCCTGTCGCGGCTCTTGTCCTGTTGCAACCGGCATGCTCATGCGCCGAGACTCCTTTATATCTCGGCCCTATAGAGTTCGCCGCTTACATTAGGGTAAACGCGAATTACCTGGAGTTTTATCCAAATTCATGTCGGTTTTGGCTTTTCATGGTCGGCGCTGGTTAACGAAATTAACCATGGCGCAATGATGGCGTTGAAAGTTTGTCAACCGATCCGGGATAATGCCCACCTTCACCGCCAAAGGGTGCAATGACGCGGGCGGGACTAAAGATCGGGCGGGTGGTGTCTACCGAAAAGCCAATGACGGAGTGGCCGACGAGTTTCCTCGGACGGCTGCCGATCGTGCAGACCGATATCAAGGGCTCGGCGCGCGGTTTCGTCGCGCATGCGCTGGAAAGCCGGGGCAAGAACCGCCGGCCCTTCTATTCGACCTCGGCAAACGGCCAGGTGCTGGCGCTCTGCGGCAAGGACGAGGCCTTCCTGTCGCTGATGCGCAGGGCCGACCAGATCCATGCCGACGGCATGCCGATGGTGCTCTACTCGAAACTCTTCTCCAAGCGGCCGCTGGCCGAGCGCGTCGCCACGACCGACCTCGTGCACGAGGCGGCGAGGCTGGCGGAGGACGCCGGCGTCTCCTTCTATTTCCTCGGCGCCAGCGAGGAGGTGAACGCCAAGGCCGTCGAGGAGATGCAAAACCGCTACCCGAAGCTCGTCTTCGCCGGACGCCGCAACGGCTATTTCAGCCGCGGTGAGGAGGACGCGATCATCGCCGAGATCAACGCGGCCAGGCCCGACATCCTCTGGATCGGGCTCGGCGTGCCGCTCGAGCAGCAGTTCATCGACCGCAACATCGATCGGCTCACCGGCGTCGGGGTGATCAAGACATCCGGCGGGCTGTTCGACTTCATCTCCGGCAAGAACTCGCGCGCGCCGGCCTGGATGCAGGCCGTCGGCCTCGAATGGCTCTACCGCGTCCGGCTGGAGCCGCGCCGGCTCGCCATGCGCTATATCACCACCAACCCGCAGGCGATCGGCGCACTCATCCGCCACTCGGCCTGAGCGGAAAGGCCCGTCTTGCCTCTGCGCCGGCTCCTCGCAGCGTTCGGTGTCGCCGCCGCGCTGGCCGGATCGCCTGCCGGCGCTGCCGATGACGGACGAAGCTGTCCGGCCATCCAGTCCTTCGCCAATCCGAAGCTGCTCTCGGCGATGCAGCGCGGTGTCAACCTGCC
>DATDJN010000048.1:0-10443 GCA_036520515.1 Rhizobiaceae bacterium | reverse complement strand
GACGGCGCCGCCGTCAACTGGCGCGAACTGCATGCCGGCGCGTCCGAACTCCTGGTCAAGACCGTTGCCGGGATCAGTCTTGTCGACGCGGGCCATTTCCTCGCCCGGAGGATGCCGTCTTGAGGGCGGCGGCAGCGTTTTTCTCTCCCCCGACGAATGACCTTGGCCCGCGGCATGCCGGCCTGTCCGGCGGCAGCGCCGTCGCGGCGCTCGCCGCGCGCAGCCTGCTCCTCGAACTGGAGACCTGGCCCAAGCCGGGACTGGTCAGCCATGTCGATCAAGGCAGCCATGACGACATGGACGCGGCGATGTTCCGGGCGAGCGCACGAGCCATCGAACCGCATTTCGCAGCCCTGGCCGATGCCGGGGCGCAGGGATGCGGCATGGGGCGTCTCAGGACTATCGGCCTGGATGCCGAGGCGGCGATGCGGGCGGCGACGTCGGGGGTCAACACGCATCGCGGCGCCATATTCGGCCTCGGCCTGCTCTGCGCGGCTTACGGCGCGAGAGCCTCCGGACTGGCGGATCCGGCCGTGCCGCTCGGCGCGGTCGTCGCGTCGCGATGGGGGCGCGACATCGCCAACGGTCCTCTTCTGCTTCATAGCCACGGACAACGGGCACATCGCCGCTACGGCGCGGGGGGCGCGCGGATGGAGGCGGCCCTCGGCTTTCCAGGCGTTTATGAAATCGGGCTGCCGGCCCTGCGCAAGGCAGCGGCAGCGGCGCCCGACGACGGAGAGGCCCAGCGGGTCGCGGCGTGCTTTGCCCTGATCGCCGCCGTCGAGGACACCAATCTGCTGCACCGTGGAGGAATGGACGGCCTCCGGTTCGCACGCCGCGCGGCACGGCAATTCATTCGGGGCGGCGGCGTCGGCACGCCCGACTGGCGTGCCCGCGCACGGGCTGTCCATGAAAGCTTCGTCGCACGTCGGCTGAGTCCCGGAGGATCGGCGGATCTCCTCGCCATGAGCCTTTTCGTCAGTGGCTGTGACGGCGGAGAACTCTGATGTCGAACGCGATCCTGATGGCGCTCGCGCCGATCTTCTTCGTCCTGCTGCTGGGATACGGCGCCGGACGCTACGGCATCGTCGACAACCACAAGGTCGACAGCCTCAACGCGCTGGTCATGAACTTCGCTCTGCCGGCCTCGCTGTTCGCCGCAACCGCATCGGCCTCGCGCAGCGAGATGCTGGCCCAGGCGCCGCTTTTCTTCATTCTCGGCGCCGTCATGCTGGGTGTGTTCTTCGCGTGGTATTTCGGCGCTACCATGATCTTCAAGGAGGGCCGGGCCAACGCGTCGTTGCAGGCGCTGACGCTTGCATTCCCCAACCTTGCGGGCGTCGGGCTTCCGATCATGTCTGCCGTGGTCGGGCCGAGCGGCGCCATACCGCTTGCCATCGCGCTGGCAAGCGGCTCCATTCTGGTGAGCCCGCTTTCGCTCATCATCGTGGAGATGGCGATGGGCTCGAAATCCGCCGCGCCGGAGACGTCGGCGACGCGCATACTGCGCTCCATCCGGCATGCCCTGACCAAGCCTGTGGTCCTGGCTCCGGCGCTCGGCATACTGGTTTCGCTGTCCGGGCTGAAGACAGGCGCCGTCATCGATGCTTGCCTGCAGCTGATCGGACATGCCGCACCGGGCGTCGCGCTGTTCCTGACCGGGCTCATCCTTTCATCGCAGGCGTTTCGGCTGGACTGGCGGATCATCCGCGCCACCGCGGTCGCGGATATCGTCAGGCCGCTCCTGGCGGCGGCGGTCGTCTTCAGTCTGCCGATCCCCGCCGAGACGGCCAGGATCACGGTGCTGCTGGCCACGGTGCCGTCAGGCTTCTTCGGAATCCTCTTTGCGGTGAACTACCGGCTGGATTCCGGAGCCGCGGGATCGATGGTGACCGCCAGCACGGTCTTCAGCGTCGTCACCATGGCGGTTGCCATCGCGATGTTGTTCCCCGGCTGACGCGGCGAGACATGAGCCTCGCGATCCTCTGTTCGGGCCAGGGTCGGCAGCATCCCGACATGTTCGCGTTGACCGGTGATGCCGCGCAGGCATCCGGCCTGTTTGTCGAAGCGACGCGGCTGCTGGGTGGCCGCGACCCCCGTGAAGTCGTGAAGACCGGCAGCCCGGACGCGCTTCATCACGATCGCATCGGCCAGATCCTCTGCACGCTGCAGGCGCTGGCCGCGGCGGCGGCGCTGGGCGACATCATGCCCGACCGCATCATTGTCGCTGGATACAGCGTCGGTGAACTGGCGGCCTGGGGTGTCGCCGGTCGTATCGACCCGCTCGCAACGCTGGACCTTGCGGATTCCAGGGCCGACGCGATGGATGCCGTTTCGCAAGCCGGCGACGGGCTCCTGTTCGTGCGCGGTCTTGCGCGCGGCGTTGTCGAGGGATTGTGCGAACGGCACGGCGGGGCGATTGCGATAATCAATCCGGGCGACGCCTTCATCCTCGGCGGGGGCGGCGAAGCCCTGGATGCAATGGCGGCCGGGGCGAGGGCGATGAACGCGATGCGCGTCGTGATGGTGCCGGTCGAGGTTGCGTCCCATACGCCGCGCCTTTCCGCCGCTTCCACCGTGTTTCGCGAAGGGCTGGGGCGGCTTGCGGCCCGGCCCGTGCTCCCCCGGTCGCCGCGCCTGCTCAGCGGCGTCGACGCCGCCCCCGTGCTGGACGTTGGCGAGGGCCTCGACAAGCTTGCTGCGCAGATTTCCCACACGGTCCTTTGGGCCGATTGCCTCCAGGCATGCGTCGAAAGCGGAGCCGTCGCCTTTCTCGAACTGGGTCCGGGCTCGGCGTTGAGCTCGATGGCGGCCGCCGCCTATCCCTCCATCCCGGCCAGATCCCTCGACGACTTCCGGACATTGCAGGGCGTCGAGGCCTGGCTGGCCCGCTACGCGGGCAGCGTCGCCAGTTGACCGCTCGCCGGTCATCCCGATCACCGTCGCTTTACAACGTTTTGCAACGCACAACTGGCGTGGGAACGCCATCGGAGCAATCCTCGACCCACAGCCTGCGATGGTCATCCGTCGCCGCTGCCGGGGAAAATGACGATGCTCGAGGAACAGCGTGCAGGGCCGCGGGCCTCCGATCGCGCCGATTGGCATCGGCAGGGCGGGTCCGGCGGCAATGAGTGGTTCGGCGCCCGAGCTTACGGTGCGCACGCCCGGCTCGTCCGTACGCCAGCGTTGAAGGGGGCGACATGCCGGGCATAGCAGCCGTTCCGCACCCTCTCACCTATGCGGGCTTTCCCGGCGCCTCCTGGGCATATGCGATCCGGATCTGGCTGGCGGCCGTGCTGGCGCTCTATGTCAGCTTCTGGCTACAGCTGGATTCTCCTTCCTCGGCGGCGATCACGGTGGCGATCCTGGCGCTGCCCACGCGCGGGCAGGGACTGGACAAGGCGGTGTTCCGCCTGATGGCCACTGGGTTCGGCGTGGCCGCATCCTTCATCATTGTCGGTGTCTTCGCGCAGAGCGGCATCATCATCCTCTGGGTGTTCGCACTCTGGATCGGGCTGTGCGTCTTCATCGTCGGTCTCCTCGACGGCAACCGCGCCTACGCCGCCTCGCTCGGAGTCATCACGGTCGCGATCGTCGCCATCGAGCAGATCGACACCCCCCAGCAGGTCTTCGACGTGGGTATCGCACGCGGCTCGGCGATCATCGTCGGGGTGCTCGCCATCACCTTCATCAACGACGTTCTCGGAGCGCCCGACCATCACCCCAAGGTGTCGGCCGGGCTGAAATCGCTGCGCAGCCGCGTGCTGGCCTATGGGCGTGGCGCCATGCTGGGGCAGGCAATGCCCGTCGTCGCCGCTGCCGGACTGCTGAGGGACATCACCGCGATGCGCCCCGACATCGCGGCCCTGACTGCCGAGTCGAGCAGTGGCGCGGCTCGCGCGGCGTCCGCCAGGTCGGCGATGGTCGAGCTCGTCGTGACCTTTTCCGCAATGCGTGCCCTGGCCGCAGTGTCTCCCGATGCAGCGACGTCGCTCGCCGCGCTTCCGGACGGCTCCCCAAAACCGGACAGGGATCTTCTCGCGATGACGCGCGAGTGGCTTGCGGCCGGCGTCGAACGGAACGCCGCAGAGCTTCGCAGCGACCTCGCCAGGCTTCATCTGGGCTTGTTTCCGGATCATTCCTGGCGAACGCCACTCTATCGGTCACGTCGCATCGCCCTGGAGCAGGGCGTCAAGGCGGCCGTCTACTTCGTGCTGACAGCGACCCTGTTCAGCATGACCGGATGGCCTTCGGTCGGCCTCATCGTCGCCTTCGTCGCCCTGCTGATCGGTCTCGGTGCCACCACGCCCGACCTGGGAGCCTTCACCAGGCTGGCGGTCATGGTATCCCCATTGGCATGCCTGCTCGCCGGCATCCTGCAGTTCGTCGTTCTAGACGGCGCGACCGGCTTCCCGATGCTGGCGATCGGCCTGGCTCCCTTCATCATCGTCTGCGCGCTGCTGATGACGCTGACCAACCCCATCCTGTCGAGCGTCGGCCGCCTGAACATGGTCTTCATCATCGCGCTGGTCGCCCCGAGCAACCCGCAGAACTACAGCCCCGAGAGCTTCCTGGTCGCCTGTCTGTTCGTATCCCTCGCGACCCTGTGCCTTTTCGCGCTCCAGATGATCGTGCCTCCGATGTCGCCCGCTCGCCAGGTCAGTCAACTGCTGGCGGAGGCACAGCAGGATCTCGGTCGATCGCCGTCGCAATGGCGGAAAGACCTGACGATGGAGGAAGCCGCTTTTCGATGTGCGCTCCGCGTCGGGCAGATTGCGGGCCTCGCTGGCGGCAACGCGGCCACGCTGGACGAAGCCATGCGCAGCTTCGACCAGGCCACGGCCATTCGCCGGTGCCGTGACGAACTGGACCGATTGGACGCCCCGGCCTTCGGCGAGACGGGGGAACAGGGCATGGATGCGCTGGAACGCCGCGATGCCGGCCGGCTGGTCGAGGCGGCCGAGAGCCTGAAAGCAGCCGCGGCGGCGGCCGGATTGGTGCCCCCGGCGGCGTGCGCGGCCCTCGTTTCGGCGGCGCTTGCCTTGTCTGCAAAGCCGGCCCCGGCAGCGGAGAACGTGTCATGACCAATGCATTCGATGAGCTGATCCTCGGCGGCGTCCTGCTCGCTCCGATCGCCTCCTACGCCGTGGCGGCGCTCGTCGTCGTCCTGCTGCTTCGCCCGCTCCTGCACATGATCGGCTTCGCCCGCTGGTTCAGCCGTCCGCAGGTCGCCGAGCTCAGTTTGTATGTCGCCATCTTCGGCCTCCTCACCCTGACCTACTAGGGAGAAAATCCATGCACGGCCCGCAAGACACGATGTCCTCGTCCGAGGGAGCCAACCCCCAGCCCAAGGGAGATGCCGCCGCGCCGCCCGCGCGAACGGACATTGCCGGGCGCACGGCGGACGAACGGCCGGGGCTTCCCTCTGGTCGCGGCGACGGTCCCTTCCCGTCAGGGCCGGGCCCTTCCGCCGGCCCGAAGGCGCTGCGGCCTTTCCTGGCTGCGACCGGCAAGCGCCTTGCCACGCTGGCGATTGCCCTGATTGCAATCCTGATCGCCATCGTTACCTGGCAGACCTACGTGCTGGGTCCCTGGACACGCAACGGCAACGTGCGCGTCCAGGTCGCCAGCGTCGCGCCACAGGTCTCCGGCCAGATCGTCGATCTTCGCGTGAACGACAACCAGTACGTGAAGCAGGGCGATGTCCTCTATGTGATCGACCCGATCGACTTTCAACTCGCCGTGGAAAGCAGCAAGGCGCAGGTGGCCCAGGCCGCTGCCGACCTTCAGCTGAAGGACGTCGAATCGAAGCGGCGCCAGTCCCTGTCAAACCTTGCCACGACGCCGGAGGAGCAGCAGACCTACGCCGCCGCCGCAGCCGTGGCCAAGGCGACATTCGACGTCGCCCAGCAGCAGCAGGCCAAGGCCGAGCTGGACCTGAAGCGCACCAAGGTGCTCAGCCCGGTCACCGGCTACGTGACAAACCTGCTGCTGCGTGTGGGCGATTTCGCGGTCGCCGGCGCGAGCAACGTCACCGTGATCGATTCCGAGAGCTTCTGGATCGATGGCTATTTCGAGGAAACGAAGATGGCCGGGGTTTGCGTCAATGACCGCGTCGAGGCCCAACTGATGGGTTACGGCGCGCCCATCGTGGGGCGTGTCGAGACCGTGACCCGCGGCATCAGCGTGTCGAACGCCGCTGCCGGCGCGCAGGGCCTGCCGAACGTCGATCCGATCTATACCTGGGTCCGGCTGGCGCAGAGGGTTCCGGTCCGCATCGCCATCGACGAGGTGCCGGGAGGGGTTCCACTCGTGTCGGGCATGACAGCGACGGTGACCATCAAGCAGGCTGACGGCGCAGACCGCCCGTCGCTGTTCGACCGCGGCTACGCGAGCGTCGTCGACAGCATATCGAGCCTTGTCTACGGCCCTCCGCCTCCGCGGCCGGGTTGCCTCCCCGTCATGACGAACGAAGCGGCGCCGACCGAGGCCCTGCCGGTGGCGGCGAAACCGGCCGCACAGTCTGCCGGACAGGTCGAACCCGGCATCGCGCCCGGCCTCGACGTCTCTCCCAAGGTCGCCGACTGAATCGAGGCGCAACGCGGCCTTGCAACAATTTGCAACGTTTAAGTCAGAGCCGGCGAGCGGGGCAGGTAAGGTTCAGTGACAGTCAGGGGGATAGCCGCATGCCGGCCGTCCACGACGGGAGCCGAGACGCAGCTGGAATCTGCATCAGCCGTCCTCGTGAGCACCTCGATCGAAGGCAACTCGGAAATCCATTGGCTCGAACCGAAAGGAAGGACGATGAACGTGATCGAAGGCAAATCAAAGCATGTCGTGTCGCTGCATAGCCAAGAGCCGCGCTTCGAGGGTCCGAAAGGCGCCATCAGGCACATGGATGCCAGCGACCTGCCAATCATGCGCAAGCTGTCGCTCCGGCTTCTGTCGCTGGCGTTTCAGGGCGTTCGCGAGCCGCACTGGCACGCCAACGCGAACGAGCTCGGTTACTGCATCCAGGGCGAGGCGCTGATCACCATCGCGGACAATCACGCTAGACGGGAGAACTTCATCGTGCAGGCCGGTGAGATGTTCTTCATACCGTCCGGCGCCATGCACAGCATCAAGAACATCGGCACCGGCCGCGCGGAGTTCGCCCTGGCGTTCTCGCATGAACGCCCGGAGGATTTCGGCATCAAGGCGGCCTTCGGGGCAATGTCGAACGCCGTGCTGGGCAATTCCTACGACCTGCCTTCCGCCGCTTTCGACGGGTTCGATCCGGCCGCCGCCGGCAGCCCGGTCTTCAGCGTCGCCAGCCTGAACGGCATCGAAGACCAGGCCAGGCACGTCAATCCGTACAAGTTCAGCCTTGAGGCGACGCCGCCGCAGATCATCTCCTCCGCAGGCAGCGCACACACCGGCAAGGCGCCGTTGTGGCCGGCCCTGCGCGATATCGCGATGTTCTCTGTGCGGATCACCGATGTCGGAATGCGCGAGCCGCATTGGCATCCCGAGACCGCGGAAATGGGCTACGTCCTTTCGGGCCAGGCGCGCATGACCATCCTCGATCCGGATGGCAGCACCGACACCTATCTCATCGGGCCGGGCGACGCATACTTCATACCGCGCGCCTATCCCCATCACATCGAGAACGTCGGAACCGGCACGTTCCATGTCCTCATCTTCTTCGACCGGACCGAGCCCGGCGACATCGGATATCGCTCGCTGATCAATGTCTATCCGCGCGACCTTATCGCGGCGGCGTTGGGAATGACGGAAGCGGACCTGCCGAACTTCCCCTTCACCCAGATCGATCCGTTGCTGGTGCCTCGCGTAAACGCCGTCGATTCCGTCAGATAGCCACGGCCGGAAGCATGCGGCGGACGCACCGCCGCGTGCTTCCACCCGCTTCATCTCGATTGCAGAGGAACGATCCATGAGCACTGCCACAACCGCCACGCGCGCTGCACCCAACACCGCCCTGCGCGTCCCGTCGGCCTTCGACGACACCGCGGTCCGCGACATCGCGACATCCCTGAAATCGGTGCTCGCCGACGTCTTCGCGCTCTACCTCAAGACCAAGAACTTTCACTGGCATATGAGCGGGCCGCATTTCCGCGACTACCACCTCCTGCTTGACGAGCACGGCGACCAGCTTTTCGCCATGACCGATCCCATCGCCGAGCGCAGCCGCAAGGTCGGCGGCGACACCTTGCGCTCGATCGGCGAGATTTCCCGCCTGCAAAGGCTGGAGGACAACGACCTCCCGTTTGTCGATCCGCAGGCGGCTCTGGCAGAGTTGCGTGACGACAATCTCCAGCTTGCCGCAGGCATGCGGGAAGCCCACCTCGTCTGCGAGAAATACGGGGATGTCGCCACCACCAGTCTCCTGGAAGTCTGGATCGACGAGACCGAGCGTCGCGTATGGTTCCTGTCCGAGATCACGCGCGATCGCCTGTCGAACCGCTAGCCTGCGCGCGTTGTGTTAGAATTGCGATGACCCTCTCTGCGGGTGGTCGCAAATCGCTGGGGAGATGACGTGGAGACCTCCAACACAGGCGATTCCGCACATCAGGCGGCAGCGCCCCCTGCCAATGCCGCCCTGTCCGGAAGCGCCCGCGTCTGGTTGCCGAAATTTTCGGCAGCCACGGCGCTGACCGCGCTGGCGGGCTTCAACGATGCCGTCGGATACTCGGCCCTCGGTCATCTCTACCTGTCCTTCATGAGCGGCAACAGCACCCACTTCGGCATGTCGCTGGCTGGCGCTGACTGGTCCGGCGTCCTGCTGGCCGGTTCCATCATACTGATGTTTGTCGTGGGAACGTCGGTGGGCACGGTGATCGGCGACCGCTTCCCGCAATCGATGGCGCCGCGCATCCTGGCCGTCGAGCTTGTCATCGTGCTGGGGGCAATCGCCGGGGCCAGGCTGGGCGCCGGTCCGGCAACCCTCGTACCGGTGGCCGGTGCGATGGGAATGCAGAACGTCCTTCACCAGGTCGTCGCCGGGGCCGATGTCGGCAAGGGGTTCATCACGGGCAGTCTCTTCGGCCTGGGCCAATCCCTTGCGCGCTTCGTGCTGGGGCGGGGTCAGGGCGCGACTGCCTTCCAGTACGGCTGGTCCTGGCTGTCATTCATCGCAGGCGTCAGCACCGGCGCGCTGGCCTACGGCGCGCTTGGCCTGTCCTCCGCCCTGGGCGTGGTCGCAATCGCCCTGGTGGCGATGCTATGTTGGCACGAAACCGTCCGGCGGCTTGCGCGGTAAAAACCGCCCGCATCAAACCGCTGGCGCAACGCTTGACCGGGGGGCAGCCACCCGCTTCGAGCCGGTCGCAGGAAGAGGAACTGCATAAGACGTGATACATCTTCGTATAGTCAGCTATACTCAGGTACACTGGAGACGTTAGCCGATTTCGCATCTTATGCCTGCCACCAACCGATATCGGGGGAAGCAGTGTTGAAGCGAAGAGGGCTATGCGATGGGGATCACGGCCAGAGCTGACCACTTTAGTTCCGACACACGGCCTGGCACGCAGGCAGATGTTCAACGGCTCGAGCGCCTTCGTTACGCGGCACCATTCATCAAGCGTCACGGCGAGATCGGTTCCAGCCATGCGTGCCGGCCCGGCAATGACGCCGGTCCTCGCGAGAACAGGACGATCAATCTTCCGAGGCTGGAAAATGAAGCGCCGGCCGGGCCCGTCTGCAACGCGTCTGGCGGCGGTCAGAGCATTTGTTTCGGACCCTTCCGTTTGACCGCATCGTCCCGATTGCTGGAAAGGGACGGCGCGCCTCTCGCCATCGGCGGCCGAGCCCTCGATCTGCTGATCGCGTTGACCTCGCGTCCCGGAGAAATCCTCTCCGTGCGGGAGCTTCTTGCGCTCGTATGGCCGCGCGTGACCGTCGAGGAAGCGAACCTTCGGGTCTGCGTAGCGGCCCTTCGAAAGGCGCTTCGCGATGGCAGGGAAGGCGCGCGCTACGTCATCAACGTCGCTGGCCGCGGCTATATGTTTGCCGCCCCGGTCGGACGCAGCTATGCCGGCGCGGCCGTCCCGGCCACGATGCTGGCAGATCCCGAACGGCCGGCAAAATGGCCCGCGCCGATACCGTTGATGGTCGGCCGGGACGAAGCGGTGGATGCCCTGGCGCCGCTGTTGCTGTCGCGTCGCTTCGTGACGGTGGTTGGACCGGGAGGGATCGGAAAGACGACCGTGGCGATCGCGGTCGCCGACGCGGTGCGAGACAGGTTTGCCGAAGATTGCGCCTGCTTCGTGGATCTCGGCTTACAGTCCGACCAGGGCGCTGTTTCGCACGCGCTGGCGGCGGCCCTCGGGTGTGATGTGGACGACGTCGACCCGGAAGCCTCGCTGGCGGGGTTCCTCGCCGATAAGAAAACCCTGATCATCCTGGACAATTGCGAGCATCTGATCGAGGCCGTCGCCTCGCTGG
>DATDJN010000047.1:0-7576 GCA_036520515.1 Rhizobiaceae bacterium | reverse complement strand
TTCGAGGGACGCTTTCGTGGCAAGGACAAGACGATCGCCAAGCGCCGCGCCGTCACCTCGCGCGCGCTGAGCGACTGCCGGGCATGGCTGGGCCTGCCGCAAAGGGCCGAGGCGGCGGAGTAGCTAGCGCCACCCTCGCGTCGCCCTTCGAAACATCAGCCAGTGCTTTCGCCACGCGCCGATGTCGAGCCTTGCCCCCAGCAGTTCCCGTTCCCGACCCTGGATCTTCGCCAGTTGCGCGCCGACAGGCGCCAGCGGCAGGAAGGCTGGCCGCAACGATTGCGGCAGCGCGCCGGCGCCGCGCTCGAATGCCGAAAGATGCTCGCGCGCCAGGGCGATCATCGCCGCTACGGCGCGTGGCGCGTTGGGGCCGCCGTCGCCGCCAACGAATTCCTCGGGCGATGTGCCGGCAGCCGCGAGAATGTCCCGCGGCACATAGCACTGGCCTCTTCTGCGATGCAGTGGCAAGAGGCGCAGCAAGCCGATGACCGCCTGTGCGCAGCCGCCATGGCCCGCCAAGTCGGCGCTTCGTGAAGCGGCCTCCGCATCCATCACGATCGCCGAAAGCTGAAGAACGGTCGCCGTCGTCTCCCCGCAATAGCCCTCGAGGTCCCCACGCGTCGGCATCGGGTCGTCGTAGAGGTCAAAGATCTTCGCATCCAGATAATTCAGGAGCGCCTCGCGCGGCAAATTCCGGCGCTCCATCGCCGCAAGCAGCGCCTCCGCCAGCGGATGCCCTGCCCCGGCGGCGGCGTCCGGCGCCGCAATCACGTCTCGCCACCATTGCAGGCGGATTTCGCCGGGCAGCGGCTGGCTCACCCGTTCGCGTATGCCCGATATCTCGGCGTCGAAGGCGTAAAGCGCGACGAGGTCGGCCCGCCGGTCCTCCGGTGCGTAAAGTGCAGCGACATAGCGATCGCGGTCGGCCGCCCGCACCAGCTCCATCAGCGGCCGCAGCCGGTCCTCAATCGACGGAGGCAAGGGCGGCCGCCACGGCCCGGTTCTCGGCCAGGAGCACGTTGTAGGTGCGCACGGCGGCGCCCGTCGACATCGGATCTGCGGATATGCCGGCCTCGCGGAACGCCTGGCGTAGCGCTGCGGGCAGCGGCTTCAGCTCCTTGCCGGTGCCGATCAGCAGGATTTCGATCGCGTCCGCCTGCTGGAACACGCGTTCGAAATCCTTCAGCGTGAGCTTGCCGGGGTCGTCGGGCTCCCAGCCGTGGATGCCGGACGGCAGGCACAGGATCGAGCCGCGATGCGACATGTCTGCGAAGCGGAAGCCGCCATTGCCATAGGCATCCACCGGCGCGCGGCCGGGAAAGTGCGCTTTGCGGACGACGATCCCTTCCGCCATCGCCGTCGTCACGTCTTCGACGGCTGCGCGCCTGCCGGGACCGCGTCGTCCGCGGTCTCGGAGGCCGGCCTCAGGTTGAACAGGATGAGCAGCGGCCCGGCGACGAAGATCGACGAATAGGTGCCGAACAGGATGCCGAACAGCATGGCGAAGGTGAACGAGGCGATCACCTCGCCGCCCCAGATATAGAGCGCGAGCAGGGCGAACAGCGTCGTGATGCCGGTGAGCACCGTGCGCGACAGCGTCTGGTTCATCGACAGGTCGAGCAATTCCTCGATCGGCATCCTCTTGTATTTTCGTAGATTCTCGCGGACGCGGTCATAGACGACGACGGTATCGTTGATCGAGTAGCCGACGATGGTGAGGATCGCCGCGATACTCCCCAGGTTGAACTCGATGCCGAGCAAGACATAGAGGAACACCATGGCGATGACGTCATGAAGCGTCGAGATGACGGCGCCGAGGCCGAACTGCCACTCGAAGCGTATCCAGATGTAGACAAGCATCGCGAACAGCGAGGCGAGCACGCCCATCGTGCCGTTCCAGGCCAGTTCGTTCGAGACGGTCGGGCCGACGACCTCGACACGGCGAAATTCGTATTCGTCCTGCAGTTCCAGCCTCGCCTTGTCGACGGCGGACTGCTCGGCGCTGTCGCCGGCCTCCTGCGATTCCACCCGGATCAGCAGGTCGCGCGCCGAGCCGAACTCCTGCACCTGCACATCGCCGAGATTGAGCTCGGACAGCCGCGCACGCACGTCGGCCGCATCCGCCGTCTCGCCCTTGGCCTGTATCTCGATGATCGAGCCGCCGAGGAAGTCGACGCCGTAGTTCAGCCCCTTCATCATGAACAGGGCGACGGTCGCGATCGACAGAGCCGCGGACAGCGTGAACGCGTATTTGCGCATCCGCATGAACGAGATCTTGGTGTCGTCCGGCACCAGCTTGACGAAACCACGCGGGATGTTCGTCGGCCGCACGCGCTTCAGCCAGACTGCGATGAGCCAGCGGGTCAGCGTAAAGGCGGTAAAGACGGTGGTGACGATGCCGATCGCCAGCGTCACGGCAAAGCCCTTGATCGGGCCGGAACCCAGGAAGAACAGGATGACGGCGGCGATGAGGGTCGTCACGTTGGCGTCGACGACGGTGGCGAGCGCGCGCGAGAAGCCGGAATCGAGCGACTGCACCAGCGAGCGCCCCATGCGTCGTTCTTCCTTGACGCGCTCGTAGATGATCACGTTGGAGTCGACCGCCATGCCCATGGTGAGCACGATACCGGCGATGCCCGGCATGGTGAGGGTCGCCCCCAGCACCGACAGGATGGCGATGATCAGGATGATGTTCGCCACCAGCGCGATGTTGGCGATGACGCCGAGGCTGCTGTAGGCGAGGACCATGAAGGCGAGGACCAGCGCGGCGGCGATCACCGCCGCCATCTCGCCGGCGGCGATCGAGTCGGCGCCGAGGCTCGGGCCGACGGTGCGCTCCTCGACGATGGTGAGGTCGGCCGGCAGCGCGCCGGCGCGAAGCAGCACGGCGAGATCGTTGGCGCCCTGCACGGTGAAGTTGCCGGAAATCTGGCCGGTGCCGCCGAGGATAGGCTCGCGGATCTGCGGCGCGGAGATCACCTGGTTGTCGAGGATGATGGCGAACAGCCTGCCGACATTCTGCTGCGTCGCCGCGCCGAAGCGCTGCGCGCCGCGGGAATCGAAGCGGAACGAGACGACCGGCTCGTTGGTGCGCTGGTCGAACGATGCCTGCGCATCCACCAGGTTCTCGCCCGAAACGATGACACGGTTCTCGATCAGGTAGGGCACCGGCGGGTCGTCGGTCGAGTACATCACCGTCGCGCCTGCCGGCGGACGGCCTTCGATCGCTTCCTGCACCGGCATGGTCTGGTCGACCATCTGGAAGGTCAGCTTGGCGGTCTGGCCGAGGATTTCCTTGAGCCGCTGCGGGTCCTGCAGGCCGGGCACCTGCACCAGGATGCGGTCGTCGCCCTGGCGCTGGATGACCGGTTCGGTCGTGCCGAGCTCGTTGACGCGGCGGCCGACCACCTCGATCGACTGCGTCAGCGCGGTGCCCATGCGGTAGTCGAGCCCCTCGGGCGTCAGCGTGTAGCGCAGCACGCCCGGCTCCGGCTCGTCGAGCGAAAGCTCGGTGATCGTGCCGGCGCCGAACAGGCTGGAGGCGACGGGCTGCAGCAGCGAGGCGAGCGCGGTCTTGGCCGCTTCGAGCTGCGCCTGGTCGCGAATGCGAACCTGGACCGAATTTCCGCTGCCGGTCAGCCCGGTGTAGCCGATCCGGGCGTCGCGCAGCGCCGTGCGGATTTCGTCACGCGTGGATTCCAGCCGCTCGTCGGCCAGGTCCTGGCGGTCGATCTGAAGCAGGATATGGGAGCCGCCCTGCAGGTCGAGGCCGAGCGTCATCGAACGCTTCGGCATCCAGTTCGGCATGGCCGACACCCACGACTGTGGCAGGACGTTCGGCAGGGCGAAAAGGAAACCGATGGCTACGATCGCCCAGATCGAGAACGTCTTCCAGCGTGAGAAATAGAGCATCGTCGGCCTTCCGTGTCAGGCGGAACAGGCGACAGGGCAACTCCCGCCTCGCCCCTTAGCTATTGCATGGTTTCCGCTTCGGCAGCGGCTATTTCTTGTTCTCGTTGGCGATCGGCTCGCCCTTGACGCGAACATCCATGATCGTGGAGCGCAACGCGGTCACTTTGGTGCCGCCGCCGAGATCGACCTCGAGTTCGGTATCCGATGCCTTGGTGACCTTGCCAACCAAGCCGCCGCCGGTGACCACCGTGTCGCCGCGCCGAACCGCCGCCAGCATCTCGCTGCGCTTCTTGACCTGCGCGCGCTGCGGCCGGATGATCAGAAAATACATGATTACGAAAATCAGCACAAACGGCAAAATGCTGATCAGCATATCCGGTGCGCCGGCGCCCGTACCCTGCGCGTAAGCGGGTGTCACAAACATGTATAGCTCCTGAATGAGGCCTGGAGCCTGTGGGACACAGGCCCTCACCAGCCGAAAGTGGCCGGAATATAGAGCGTAAAGCTATGTTTGCAACCGCTTAACCGGCATTCCTGCCCGCTTTCCCGCTTCACTGGCCTGTGTTACAGCGCCACAGCCCCGCGCCAGCCGGAAGACCTGAGAAATGACTGACAACACCTTGGAAACGCTCGCCGAAAAGCTTGAACGGCTGATCGAGGCAGTCGAGCGTCTGGCACCGGCCAGGCAGCAGCCGAGCGATATCTCCACGGCGGACTGCTTCGTCTGGTCGGCAGAGCTGGGCATTCTCGAGCCGGTCAGCCGCGTCAACCGCGTCGATATCGGGCTCATCCGCGGCGTCGACCGCGTGCGTGACATCCTGATCGAGAACACCGAGCGCTTCGCCGCCGGACTGCCCGCCAACAACGTGCTTCTCTGGGGCGCGCGCGGCATGGGCAAATCGTCGCTGGTCAAGGCGGCGCATGCCGCCATCAACGCCGCGCGCACGGATGGCGAGGCCCCTCTGAAGCTGGTCGAGATCCACCGCGAGGACATCGACACGCTGCCGAGGCTGATGAACCAGTTGAAAGCCGCGCCTTACCGCTTCATCCTCTTCTGCGACGACCTCTCCTTCGATCATGACGACACCTCCTACAAGTCGCTGAAGGCGGCGCTCGAAGGCGGCGTCGAGGGCCGGCCGGCCAACGTCATCTTCTATGCGACGTCCAACCGGCGGCACCTCCTGCCGCGCGACATGATCGACAACGAGCGCTCGACCGCCATCAATCCCGGCGAGGCCGTCGAGGAGAAGGTGTCGCTCTCCGACCGCTTCGGCCTGTGGCTGGGTTTCCACAAATGTTCGCAGGACGACTATCTCGACATGATCGAAGGCTACGCCCGCCATCACGGGCTGGAGATCGACCCCGAGCAATTGCGCGCCGACGCGCTGGAATGGGCGACGACGCGCGGCAGCCGCTCAGGCCGCGTCGCCTGGCAGTTCACGCAGGACCTCGCCGGTCGCCTCGGCAAGCCGCTCAGGGACTGAGGCGCCGCCCGCATTGGCTTCCGCCAGCCGGCGGCGCGAAGATTCTTGTCCATCGCGTCTGCTGGCGGCCGGCCTTCACGCAGCATGCGTCGTTTCGCGGGCGGCAATGGAAAGACGCAGCCCCATCGCCTCAAGAACCGCGGCGACGGTCGCAAGGGACGGATTACCTTTCTCGCTAAGCGCTTTGTAAAGGCTTTCGCGTGACATGCCTGTCTTCCTGGCGATCTCGGTCATGCCCTGGGAACGGGCGACATCGCCGAGCGCCTTGCAGAGAAAGGGCAGGTCGCCCTCCTCCATGACCGCATCGAGATAGGCGAGGACATCTTCCTCGGTCTTGAGGTGTTCGGCTACGTCCCACTTCCTGGTTGTGACTGCCATCTAAACCTCCTTTGCGATCTTTATCGCCCGTTTGATATCACGGTCCTGACTGTCCTTGTCGCCACCGCACAGAAGGATCACGACAACGTCGCCGCGCTTGACGAAGTAGACCCTGTAACCGGGGCCGTGGGCGATACGAAGCTCTCCGATCCCCGAGAAGAATTTGTGATCGCCGAAGCTGCCCATTTCGATGCGGCTGATGCGCGCCTCGATAAGAGCCTTCGCGCGGCGGTCGCGAAGGTCATCAAACCAAGCATCAAAGACATCGGTAGTGACGATCTCGACCATCCATTTCCGTATCCCATAGGATACGAGAATGCAAGCCGAATCTTGCCAGGCCGATCTCGCTTAGCCCTGCAAGTTGCCCCACCCCTCGCCTCGCTGACTCGGAGCAAGAGCGGCGCGAAGCGTGGGTGGCGTCGTTACGAAGTGCTCGAAGCTTTGCGGATCATGCTGCCGATCATTTCAGGCAATTCCGCCGGGCTCGCCGCAATCCCGGCGGCGCCCGCCCCTTCCAGCTCGGCCCTGTCGCCAAAGCCCCACAGCACGCCGATCGACCTGACATCGTTCATCGCCGCGCCGAGCGCGTCGTGCAGGCGGTCGCCGACCATCACCGTCTGCGACGGATCGAGCCCTTCCGTCTGCAGGATGTGGCGGATCAACTCCGCCTTGTCCGCCCGCGCCCCATCCCAGGCGGAGCCGTGCACGCGGCGGAAGAACGGCGCGAGGCCGAAATGCTCGACGATCTCGACCGAATGGGTCTCCAGCTTCGAGGTCGCGACGAACAGCCCGTATCCGGCGTCAGACAGCGCCTGCACCGCCTCGACGATGCCGGGAATGAGTTCGTTCTCGAACTTGCCCGCGTCGCCATAGCGCTGCCTGTAATGGCCGAGCGCCTCGGCCGCCCGCGCATCGTCTCCAAGTATTTCCCTGAACGTGACCTGCAGGGGCGGACCGATATAGCGGCGCAGTTCGTCGGGCAGCGGCGGCTCCTGCCCCATCTGGCGGATCGCATGCTGCAGCGAGTTGGTGATGCCGATGAAGGGATTGGTCAGCGTGCCGTCGAGATCGAAAAGGACTGTACCGGGCATGTCTTCAGGCGAACTCCATGATCACCGCATCGACCGCCAGGCTGTCGCCGGGGGCGGCGACGATCTTCCCCACCGTCAGGTCGCGCTCGGCGCGAAGCACGTTCTCCATCTTCATCGCCTCGACGACGGCGAGCGTCTCGCCGGCCTTCACCTCCTGCCCGACGGCGACGCCGATGGAGACGACCAGCCCGGGCATCGGGCAGAGCAGGAACTTGGACGTATCGGCGGCGGCCTTCTTCGGCATCAGCCTTTCCAGCCTCGCGACATGAGGCTCCATCACGAAGGCGTCGACCGACATGCCGCGCCACGCGATGTTGATGCCGTTGATGCGCGGCCGTATCTGCGCGGCGATGGTATTGCCCCCAACCTGGCCGCGCCAGACCGGATCGCCAGGCAGCCAATCCGACGCCACGGCAAGCGCCTCGCCGCTGTCGATGACGATGGCCGCATGCGCTTCGTCGCGCGTTACAGTTGCCGTCAGATAGTCCTCGCCCAGCCTGACCACCCATTCGCGGCAGTCCGGCGACGAACCGGGCCTCAGCCGCCCCGACAGCCTGCCGAGCCGCTCGCAGCGGACGAGTTCCACCGATGCCGCGACCGCCGCCAGAACTTGCCTTTCGCCGGCATCCGGTACGACCGGATGGAAGCCATCCGGATACTCCTCGGCGATGAAGCCGGTCGAGAGCCGCCCTTCCCGCCAGCGCGGATGCC
>DATDJN010000046.1:0-4896 GCA_036520515.1 Rhizobiaceae bacterium | reverse complement strand
GGCCGCCACAGGCGATAGAGGAAGTCGCCGCGCACATGGCCGTCGCGCGACAGCGTGTAGGCGCCCGCCATCATGAACAGCGTGCCGTAGAACATGTAGCTGATGTCGAAGGCCCAGGGCGTCGGCGCGTTGAAGAGATAGCGCACGACCACCTCGTAGCCCACGCCGATGGTCATCGCCATGATGCACCAGGCGAAGACCTTGCCGAACCAGGCCGACAGGCTGTCGGCGAATTTTATGTAACCCACCACCGGCGCGTCCCCGTCCTTCGCGATCATGAACGGGGACGGGCGCTCGGCCCGCCCCCTTGGTCGGGGCTTATGTCTTGTTCGGGAAATAATGCTCGTAGGCCAGCTGGTAGTCCGGCGAATTGAGCAGGCTGTAGTAGACGACGCGCTCGCACCATGCCTTCTGGCTGTCCACCACCTTGGCGAAGAACGGATCCTCCATCAGCGGCGGCAGGATCTTGTCCCATGCCTCGAGCTGGGCCTGGAGCACCGAATCGGGCGTGCGCTTCACGTTGACGCCGTGCTCCGTCGCAAGCTTCTGCAGGTCGGACGAATACTGGTTCATGGCCAGCGCGTAATTGGCCAGATGCGCGGCTTCGACGCCGTGCTTCAGGATCGCCTGCAGGTCGGGATCGAGGCTCTCGAACTTGTCGCGGTTGAAGATGTACTCGAAGGACTCCGAGGCCTGGTGGTAGGAGGCAAGCATGTAGTTCTTGGCGACGTCCTGCGAGCCGAAGCGAAGGTCCGAGGTCGGGTTGTTGAACTCGAAGCCGTCGATCACGCCACGCTCCATGGCGGGCACGATCTCGCCTCCCGGAAGCTGTGCAACCGACGCGCCCATCGACTGGAAGAGATCGGCGGCGAGGCCCACGGTGCGGTATTTCAGGCCGTTGAGCTGGCTGGCGTCGGTGATCTCGCTCTTGAACCAGCCGAGCGGCTGGGCAGGCATGCCGAAGGAGAGGAAGCCGACCACGTTCAGGCCGAGAATGTCCTGGGTCAGCTCGCGATAGAATTCCTCGCCGCCGCCGTAATAGAGCCAGGCGATCATCTGGTTGGCGTCGCCGCCGAAGACCGGGCCGGTGCCGAACAGCGACGCGGCCTTGTTCTTGCCGTACCAGTAGACCGGCACGGTGTGGGCCGCGTCGATAATGCCGTCATGGCAGCCGTCCTGCACCGCGAAGGCGCCGACCACCGCGCCGGCGGGCAGCAGGTCGATCTTCAGGCGGCCGCCCGACATTGCATGCACGCGCTCCACATACTGCCTGGCCATGTCCTGGAACACATCGGATTCCGGCCATGACGATTGCATCTTCAGCACGACCGGCGCCTGGGCGAGCACGGCAGGCGCCGCCAGCGCAGCCCCCGCCACGGCCGGGCCGCCAACGGCAGCCGTCTTCAGGAATTTACGCCGTGAAAGCTTCTCCTTGGTCATGTTCTCCTCCCGGGTGCACCTTTATGCGTTGTTTTGCACACGGCAGAATATGCATGAGCGGCGGTCGCGCAAGCGCGGAAGAGACAGATCACGGCAAGAAGCCGGCAAGACAGGGACAGATTGCGCTGCAATGTCAGCGAGTTATACGCAAGTCGTAAGACTTTTGTCTTACGGGTGGATGCCGGAATGTTTGTCGGGGACGTCAGGATTGCTGCGACGCGGTACGATTTGATTTGCATTGCGGCAGAAGTCACCCGATGAGCGGCGTGTTCTCTGGGCTGGACCAAACGCCCGGCGCGGCCGCATCTTCCCCGGACTATTTCGCGGCGCTATAGGCTGGCATCTCCTTCAACGGCCCGGCCAGCCATGTCGTTCATTCCCGACGCCACCGTGCTCATCCAGTTCGCGATCGCCTCGGTGGTCCTGGCGATCACGCCAGGCCCCGACATGACACTTTTTGTCAGTCGAACGCTCAGTCAGGGCCGCGCGGCCGGTTTCGCCTCGATGGCCGGCGCGCTGACCGGCACGATCGTGCACACGACGCTGGTCGTGGTCGGGGTATCGGCGCTGATCGTGGCGTCGCCGACGGCCTTCCTGGTGCTGAAGATTTTTGGCGCGGGCTATCTCGTCTATCTCGCCTACCAGGCGATCCGCTACGGTTCGGCCTTCTCGCCGGAGAAGAAGTCCGGGGCTGCCATCTCCGTCCCGAAGAGCTTTTCGATAGGCTTCGGCGTCAACCTGATGAACCCGAAGATCATCCTCTTCTTCATGACCTTCCTGCCGCAATTCGTGTCGGCGCACGATCCTCACGCAGCCGGCAAGCTGTTCTTCCTCGGCGCCATGTTCGTGGTGGTCTCGATCCCGGTGACGGCGCCGATGGTGTTCGCCGCCGACCGTTTCGCCGTGGCCATGAAGAGGAGTCCGCGCGTGACACGCTTCGTCGATTACCTCTTCGCGGGCGTGTTCTCCGCCTTCGCGCTGAGGATCCTCACGGCGCAGGCGAAATAGCGCGCCCAGAAAACGGCTGCAGGCGCAATTATGGGTTGCGATTTCCGTTTCACGCGGCCATAGACGCGTCCTCTTTCAGGATAGCATAGCAGTTTCATGAGAATACATTTCCTGGCGACAGTCGCACTTGTGGGGCTCGTCAGCGTCGCCGAAGCGCAGGAAGCCGGATATGATTGGTCCGGCTTTTACATCGGAGCGCACGCTGGCTACGCCCAGTCTTCTTCTGATTTCGACGCGGACGCCACGGATTTTGCCGGCAAACGCGACAGCGACGGTTTCGTCGGCGGAGTCTATGTTGGCCACGATTGGCAGAACCAGAACCTTGTCTATGGTTTCGTTGCCGATTTCGACGGCCTCTCGACCGATGGCTTCGCCTTCGGCGACGAAGAGGCGCTGACGGGAGGCAAGGGCGAGGCCTACAGCTATGACATTGACTGGGTCGCCACAGCGCGTGCACGCATCGGCTTCACGGCCACGGATCGCCTGCTCGTCTACGGAACCGGCGGCATCGCTGCAGCGCGCTTCCAGGCAACAAACTACTACGATTCATGGTTGGACGAGCCTACCGAATCGAAGTTCGACGGCGTGAAGATTGGCGGCGTATTCGGCGCAGGTGTCGAATATGGCTTTGCGGAAAATTGGTCGGCAAAGACCGAGTTCCTCCATCACACATTCAACGCCATAAAACCGGGACCGGGTGGCAGCTCCGGAGCGTCATTCAGGCCTGAACTGACGACGGTCAAATTCGGGTTGGCCTACAGGTTCTGACGTATCCACCCGCCTGTGGCGGAGACCTTCCTCAGGCGGTCTTCGCCCAGATGCCGCGGCGATCGCCTTCCGCGAACTCGTCCCTGGTGATGGCATAGAGCATCTGGTCGAGGCGTTCGCCGGTGCGGCCGTCGATGCGGTGCGCGCGCAAGACGCCTTCGAGACGCAGCCCAGACCTCTCGCAGGCGGTGATCGCCGCAGTATTCCTGGCAAAAGGCTGAAAGGTCAGCTTTTCCAGCTTTCGGTCGGCAAAAAAGTGCCTGACCAGCAGCAGTGAGGCGTGCTGGGCCATCTTCTGTCCGCGACTTCCAGATTCGCCGATGATGACGTGCAGCGAACCTAGCCGGTGCCGGAGGTCGACCTCGAGGACGAGCAGCCCCAGCGCAGCATCATCCTCGCGCCGCCGGATCGCCACAAGGTTGCGCCTGAGGTTGTCGAAGCTCGCGACGTAGGTCCGGAACGCTTCGAGCCCCATGGCCTTGCGCGGAGCGTTCAGGCCTTCCATGACAGCCGGATCGGTCAGCCAGGTGGCGATGTCGTCGTTCACCTCCTGCGGCCTGAGCGTCCGGACGCGGTAGTGCTCGTCGGCGAGATCGACGAAGACGGGTTTCAACGCGGCGGCGGCAAGGGGTGTCACGAGCGGACGTTGGCGAGGCGGAGGCATCTTGGGCATGACGCCTCAATGCTTCGGGCAACCCCGATGGTCAAGCGTGCGGGGCGCTGTCCCGTGACGAACGCCACCCCCCGGCCGTGCGGCCGGAGACGAGCCAGTACGCGATGCCGCCGCAAATGCCGGCTGCGATCAGGGTCGCGGCGACGGCTGGTTCGGCGACGAGAAGGTAGTACTCGCTGGCGGCCTGCAGATCCTGGTTTCCGGCTGCGTCAGTGGGATCGTAGCCGGCCTGCCACATATAACCGATCACCGCGATCGATACGCCGCCGCCGCCGAGCGCATAGAACAGCCAGTCGCGCTTGCCCCAGAGCTCGGCCATGAGAATCAGGACGGCCGAAGGGAGGCCGGCGAAGTAGGCGACGAACAGCGCCACAATCGGAATCGCCAGGAGCAGCGGGCCGTGAAAGACGGCGTCGGAGAGGTCGGAGGGGAGCGCCAGCGACGCGGTGAACAGGATCGTCAGCATGGCGCTGGCGGCGACCGACGCGACGGCGTAGCCGACCAGGATCGCGAACAGCCTGCCAATTCCTGAGAGGATGACGTTCATGCGCCGGGCGTTCCCGTCAACGATGCGCGGCGGGCTCGCCGGAGGCCGGAAAAAGACATCGCCCGCCACCGCCGTACGGTCACGCTTCGCCGTGTCCCGCGATCATCATCGCCTCGAGCGCCAGGCGCTCGGTCTTCTTCATGCGTTCGGATTCCGACTTGAGCTGACCGCAGGCGGCGAGGATGTCGCGGCCGCGCGGCGTGCGGATCGGCGAGGCATAGCCGGCATTGTTGATGTAGTCGGCGAACTTCTCGATCGTCTCCCAGTCGGAACACTGGTAGTTCGTGCCCGGCCACGGGTTGAAGGGGATCAGGTTGATCTTCGCCGGGATGCCGCGGAGCAGTTTCACCAGCGCCTTGGCGTCCTCGATCGAGTCGTTGACGTCCTTCAGCATCACGTATTCGAAGGTGATGCGGCGCGCGTTGGAGAGGCCCGGGAAGGCGCGGCAGGCCGCGATCAG
>DATDJN010000045.1:0-2721 GCA_036520515.1 Rhizobiaceae bacterium | reverse complement strand
ACCAGCGGGAGCTTCATCTGGAATGTCGCGCCGCCTCCATCCTGGTTCGTCGCACGGATCTGGCCATTGTGCGCCTCGACGATCGTGCGTGCGATGGACAGGCCCATCCCCATTCCGTCCGGCTTGGTGGTGAAAAACGGTTCGAAGATTTTCTTCAGCTTGCCTCCGGGAATGCCGGGTCCGCTGTCGGATACGGTCAGTAGGGCGACATCGCCGGCGCGCGATGTCCGGATGTCGATGGTTCTCTTCTCGCTGTTCTTCATGGCGTCGATCGCATTCATGACGAGGTTCAGGATGACCTGCTGCAGCTGAACGCGATCGCCGAGCACCGGCAGAGGCTCGGCCGTTATCGAGCTGACAAGCTCGATCTTTCGCCCCCGGGCCAAAGGCGAGAGGAAACCGATGGCCTCTCGCGTGAGGTCGTTGAGATCGAAATGCCTGAGCTCGAAGGGCGCCTTTTTCAGCAGGCTGCGCATCCTCCTGATGACCTCGGCGGCGCGCTCGTCATTGTGCAGGATCTCGCTGACGATCTCCGAAAGCATCGGAAGGTCGGGCTTCGACGAGTTCAGGATGATCTGCGCGGCCTCGGCATTGGACAGGATGGCGCCGAGCGGCTGGTTTATTTCATGGGCGATCAGGGCGCTCAACTCGCCGGCGGTGGAAAAGCGGTTGACGCGGGCGAGTTCCGACATGCGCTGCTGCGCCTTCACCTCGGCAAGATGGCGACGCTGGCGTTCACGCAGCAGGATCGCGATGAACCCTGCCTGCAGCAGCAGGGCCATCGCTATCAGCGAAATCTGCCAGGAATACCGCTCCCATGCACTCTGCTCGCGAAACAACACCCGGCTGTCCGGCGGGAGGCGGCTTTCGCTGATGTTCCAGCGCTGAAGTTGCCGCCAATCATATTTGGGCGTCGAAAACTCGATCGGAAGCAGGTGGATGTCGTTTGCCCTTTCTCCCCCCAGTATCCGGATTGCCACGCCCGCGATGATACGGCCCGCGTCGGCCGGCGAACTCATTGGGCCCCCCACCACTCCATCGACGAAGAAGGATTGATCCTGCGTGAAGATGGGTGCGTTCGCGACTTCGGCGATAAGTCGGAGCGGATCCTTGTCGCCGAAAACGGCGCCTGACCCGTCCACCATCAGTTGTTGAAAGAAGATGGCGCTGCGGGGCGGCAAATTCGAAAGCTCCGCGAGGAGTTTGTCGAACGGCAGGTCGTAGTAGAAGCGCAGCGCCACCCGGTCGCCGAGCAGCGGCTTCAGCTCCCGTTGAATGTCGTCTATCCAAAGGCGCTCGCCAGGGGAGTTTCCGATGATCATCGCGATCTGCTTCGTGTCGGGCAGCAACCGCAATATGTTCTTGAACACGGCCGTGTGGTCGACGCGCGTTGCGACGACCGTGTCTTCCATCGACAGCATGGACTGTTCGACCCGTCGCACTTCCACTGCAGCGAGCAGCATCGGCGTCGCCGGGAACAATTCGGCCCGGTATTTCTGGACAAAGCGGGCGGCAGGGCCGCCGATTGCGACGATCAGGTCGAGCTTTCGCTGGGCGTAGAGCGCCTTGAGATAGGCGACGAACTCGGGCTCGGCACCGTCGTTGCCCCGCAAGGCCGTGACAAGCGACTGTTCCTCGAAGTTCAGGGGCCACGGCGACTGGGAGTTCAGCTCATGCCGGATGCTTCTGGTCCAGGTCGCCCAGGGCTGGAATTCGTAGCCGAGCGAATGGAGGAACAGGATCTCCTTGGGCTTTCCTTGCTTCGGCCGATCGTCGGTGTTGCCCCCGTGCGTGCCGGCCCAACTGAAGGCGGCGAGGAGAACAAGGGCCGCGATCCATAGGCGCCTCATCGTGCGTTCGCCGCAGCGCAGGACACAACCGGAAGCACAGTTCTTGCGACGGCGGGAAACCTGGCCATTGCCTCCTCCGGGTACCCGCCCGCATCCCATCAGATATCGGGATCAAATGCAAAATGCGAAGCGGGGGTCGCCGCGGCTGGCGACAGCGTGCACGCGGGTAGCGCGGCGTCCTGCATGCGGTTGCCTTGACTGAAGGGCGTCCTCCGCTCATCTTCTTCTTCGCGACCGTAGACTACCGGCGCCGTCGGGGCGTCGACGCAAGAATTCGTTGATATTCACATGACTTTTGTATGAAAGGAGAAGTCCATTGGTTTCGTAACAACGAAGGATGGCATCGATATATTCTACAAGGAATGGGGTCCGAAGGACGCCAAGCCCATTCATTTCCATCACGGCTGGCCGCTGTCGGCGGACGACTGGGACAACCAGATGCTGTTTTTCCTGCACAAGGGATTTCGCGTCGTCGCGCATGACCGGCGCGGCCACGGCCGCTCATCGCAGGGCGACAGCGGCCACGACATGGATCATTACGCCGCCGACGCCTCGGCGGTGGTCGAGCATCTCGACCTCAGGAACGCGGTGCATGTCGGTCATTCGGCCGGCGGCGGCCAGGTCGCGCGCTACGTCGCCAGATACGGCGAGCCGCAGGGCCGCGTCGCCAAGGCGGTGCTGATCAGCGCGGTGCCGCCGATCATGGTCAAGAGAGACAAGAACCCGGGCGGGCTGCCGATCGAGGTGTTCGACGGCCTGCGCAAGTCGCTCGCCGACAACCGCGCGCAGTTCTTTGTCGACGTGCCCGCCGGCCCCTTCTACGGCTACAACCGGCCGGGCACGAAGGTCGACCAGGGCGTCATCTACAACT
>DATDJN010000044.1:0-17122 GCA_036520515.1 Rhizobiaceae bacterium | reverse complement strand
GCAGCCGGGCGAGGCGACGACATGTCGTTGCCGCGGCCGGACTTCGCCACGATCGCCGAGAGCTCCTTCAGCGCGTTGATCTGCTCGCTGACGGCGCGGCGGATGGCCGTGGTGGACTCCTTTGCTTCCATAGGCAGCTCGAAGACGCCCTTCTTGATCTCGGCGCGGGTCTCTTCCAGCTCCGAGCGGATTCCGGCGGCCGTGCGGCGCATGTCCTCGGTCGCCTCGCTGAAGCGCGTGGTGGCCGATTCGATGACGTCGGCGAAGGCGATGCGCATCTTGTCGGTCGATTCCAGGGTGCGGCCCTCGGCCTTCTCCATGGCGCTGCCGACGAGGTTCTCGAAGGAGCGCATGACGCGTTCGAGATCCTCGGACTTCTTGACCAGGCCGACGGCAAGGTCCTCCAGCGACGACTGCCGCTCCAGCGTGTGCTCGAGATTGTTCTGGGCGGAGGAGAGCAGGTCCGAAGCGCTGGCGAGAAGCCGGCTGTGCGCCTCGAACTTGGTGGCGATCGAGGCGACCTCGCGCAGCGTGTTGGAGGAGAGCTCGGTCAGACGCGCCGTGTTCTGGTCGACCAGGCGCGCCGAGCTGGCGAAGGTCTGCGCCGCCTTCTCGGTGCTGGCGGCGAAGTTCTGCGTGCTGCCGGTCAGGTGCTCGTCGACAGTGGCGAGGTTCTGCGCCGCGCTCTCGACGAGATCGTTGAGCTGCGCGCTCGAAGCGGTGAGCTTGTCGAGCAGGCCGCCGACGCCTTCTGCCAGGTTGTTGCGCGCGCCCTCGACGGCCGACAGGGTCTCTGCGGTGCGGCTGGCGAGCGCGTTGACCAGCGTCGCGTTCTCGGCGCGCAGCCGCTCGGCGGAGCGGGTGGTGACGTCGTCGAGCGTCTTGGCCAGGTCGTCGCCGGTCTCGGCGAAACGATCGACCAGCGGGCGTGCCGTCTCGTCGAGGATCTTGGTGATCTCGGCCGAACGCTCGGCGAGCATGGCGTTGAGCTCGCGGGTGTTGGAGCCGATCGTGCGGGCCGCCTCGTTGGTGCTCTGGCCGATATGCTGGCCGACCGCCGCGAAGGTCTCGGAGATGACGTTGGCGCGCTCGATGAGCTGCTGCTCGGCCTGGGCGATCTGCTCGCTGAGCTTCTGGCCCATCGTCTCGGCGCCTGCGGCGAGGCGGGTCTCGGCATCCTCGACATGCGCGTTGACGCGCGCCGCGACCGCCTGGGCGCCGGAAGCCAGCCGCTCGTCGGCGATGGCGAGCGTCTCGTCGATGGCGCGGGCGCGGGCATCGAGCTCGGCCGAGGTCTGCTGGGTACGGGCAACGATGCGCTGCTCGGTCTCGCCGAAGGCGCTGACGATGTGCTCGGCGTGCTCGCCGATCGCCGCCGCGCTGTCGCTGATCTTGGCCGCAAGCCGCTGCTCGGCGTCGTCGAAGAGGCTGCCGACCTCGAGGGCGCGGGCGGACAGCACCTGGGTGGTCTCGTCGACGCGGGAGGCGACCTGACGATCGACGGCAGCGAAGACGTTGCCGATTTCGGCGGCGCGGCTCGAAAGCACGCTGGCCGTCTCGGAGACACGGTCGGAGAGGCGCTTGTCGGCCTCCTCGAAGTTGAAGATGATCTCGCCGGTCTTGGTGCCCAGCGCGTTGGCGCTGTCGGCGACACGGTCGGCAAGACGCTGGTCGGCGTCGTCGAAGATGCGGCCGAGTTCGCCGGCGCGGGCCTCGAGCTTCTCGGCGCCGTCGGCGATGCGCTCGACGAGCTTCTCGTCGGCGCGGTCGAAGATGCGGCCAAGCTCGGCGGCGCGCGTGGCCAGCGCGTCGGCGGATTCACCGATGCGCATGCCGAGGCGCTGGTCGGCGTCGTCGAAGTTGCGCACGATGTCGCCGGCGCGGGCGGCGAGCGAGCCCACCGTCTCCATGGCGCGCGCGACCAGCTTCTGGTCGGCGGCGTCGAAGGCCTGCGCGATCTGGTCGGCGCGGCTGGCCATCACGTTGCCGACTTCCTCGCCATGCGAGATGAGGGCGGCGGACGTCTCCCTGGCGCGGGACGCGAGCTGCTGGTCGGCCTCGTCGAACGCCCTTGCGATCTGCTCCGCGCGGCTTGCCATGCGGTTGGCGATCTCGTCGCCATGCGCGACCAGCGTGACCGAAGTCTCCTTGGCGCGCGCCGCGAGGCGCTGGTCCGCCTCGTCCATGACGCGGCTGATGTCCTCGGCGCGGCTGGACATGAGGGTCGCGACCTCGTCGCCGCGGGCGAGCAGCGCGCTCGCCGTGGCTTCGGTGCGGGCGGCGATCTTGCCGTCGGCCTCGCTGAACGTATTGGCGATGTCCTCAACGCGGGCGAGCAGCGTGGCGGAGGTCTGCTCTGCGCGTTCGGCCATGCGGCGGTCGGCCTCGGTAAAGGCGTTGCCGGCTTGCTCGTTGAGCGTGTTGGTGACTTCCAGAACCTTGTCGCGCAGGGCGCCGGCAACCACAACGGCGCTGTTCTCGAGCACCTGGCGAACGTTGTCGACGCCGACGTTGAGCGCGCGCTCCATCGTGCCGGTGCGCTCCTCGATGACGCCGGTCTGGCGCAGGAAGGCAGCCTCGATCTTCTCGACGTCGGCGGCAACAGCCTCCGAGATGTCGACGCGCTTGCCGGCGATCGTATCGATATGCGCGGCGATCTGGGCGTCGATCTCGCGGCGCGCCTCGGCGAGCTTGCCGAGATCCTCGTCGAGGGCCTTCGCCATATGGTCGCGCCCTTCGGCGAGACGCGTGACGTGGCTGGCGACGACGTCGTCGAACACGGCGCGGCCTTCGGCGACCTTCTGCAGGTCGGCCTGCAGCGCCTGGGAGAGGGTTTCGCGGCCCTCGGCGATCTTCAGCACCTGGTCGGCCACCAGCTGGTCGACATTGGCGCGCGCCTCGGCGAGCTTCTCGAGGTCGGCCTGCAGCGCGCGGGTGAGGATGTCGCGGCCCTGCGCCAGCTTCTCGACCTGGCCGGCGACCAGCCCGTCGATGCCGGTGCGGCTTTCGGCCAGCTTGTTGAGGTCGTCCTCGAGCGCCCTGGTGAGCATGTCGCGGCCGTCGGCGAATTTCTGAACCTGGCCGGTGATGAAGGAATCGATCGCGTCGCGGCTGACGGCGACCTTGTCGAGGTCTTCCTGAAGCGCCCTGGTAAGGACGTCGCGGCCTTCGGCGATCTTCTGCACCTGGCTGGCGACGATCGAGTCGACCTCGGAACGCGTCTCCGAAAGCTTGGAAAGGTCGCCTGCGAGCGCCTGGGAGAGCGCCTCCCGGCCCTCGGCCAGCTTCTCCAGGTGGCCGACGACCATGCCGTCCACGTTGGCTCGCGCTTCGGCCAGCTTGTTGATGTCGGCTTCGAGGGCGCGCTTGAGGATGTCGCGGCCTTCGGCGAGCTTCTCGACCTGACCGGCGACCAGGCCGTCGATCAAGCCGCGGCTCTGCGCAAGCTTGTCGAGATCGGCTTCCAGCGCCTTGGTCAGGCCTTCGCGACCGACGGCGAACTTCGCGACGTGGTTTTCGAGCAGGCCGTTGATGCCGGCAAGGTCGGCCTCGAGGGCCTCGGCGAGGGTCTCGCGGCCGCGGTCGAGGCGCTGCAACTGCTCGGCAACCATGCTCTCGACGACCTGACGGCCTTCCTTCAGCTTGTCGACGTCGGTCTCCAGCACACGCGCGATGGAATTGCGGCCGTCGGCGAACTTCTGGATCTGGCTCTCGACCAGATTGTCGATGGACGAGAGGTCGGCCTTGAGTGCGCGCGACAGGATATCGCGGCCCTCGGCAAGCTTCTCGACCTGGGCGGCGACGATGCCGTCGATGCTGGAGCGGGCCTCCGAGAGCTTGGAGAGATCGGCTTCCAGCGCGCGCGACAGGATGTTGCGGCCCTCGGCAAGCTTGCCGACATGCCCCGCGACCATTTCGTCAATGTTCATGCGGGTCTGGACGAGCTTCTGCGAGTCGTCGGTGAGGACCTTCGCGAGATTTTCGCGGCTGGCCGACAGGCGGTCCAACTGGCTGTTCAGCGCGGCGTCGATCGACGTGCGCTGGTCGTTGATCTTGCGCAGATCCTCTTCGAGGGCGCGCGACAGCATGCTGCGGCCTTCGGCGAGCTTCTGGACCTGGGAGCCGACGGCAGCGTCGATGGCGGCGCGGCCTTCGGCGAATTTCGCCAGATCGGTCTGCAGGGCGGCGGCCATGCGGTCGCGGCTGTCGGCGAGCTTGCGGGTGTGGTTCTCCACCGCATGCTCGATGCCGGCGCGGGCCTCACCCAGGCGCTGGATGTCGGCGTCGAAGGCGCGCGAGACGACGTGGCGGGCATGGTCGAGCCGGCCGGCGAAGTCGGTGGCGCGCGTTTCCAGCATGGAGGAGGTCGACTGCACGATGTCGGACATCTCCGCGCCAATGCGCGACTTGCCCTCGTCGATCATGCCGAACAGCGTTTCCTTGCCTTCGATGAAGGTGGTGGCGATCTCCCTGGCGCGCTCGACCAGCGTCTCGTTGATCTGGCGGGCGCGGGCCTCGAGCGCCGCATTGAGCTTGGCGGTGCCGGTGTCCAGCGCATGCGCGCGGGTCTCGAATTCGCTGATAAGGCCCTGGCCGCGCTCGGAAAGCGTGCGCTCGATGCTGTTCAGGCTGGCCTCGAATTCCGAGGAAAGCGTGCGGGCGGCGCCGCCGAGCAGCGACACCATGCCCGAGGTGCGGTCGTCGAGCAGGTCGGTCAGCGAACGGGTCAGGTTGTCGGTCGAATCGGTCAGCTTGGCGATGCGCGTGTCGAGCAGGCTGGCGAAAGCCTCGCCGGACGTGGTCAGCCGGTCGGTGATGGAATCGACACGCGTATCCATCGAATCGAACAGATGCATGCCGCTTTCGTTGATGCGGTCGATCAGCGTGTCGCCGGAATTGGTGATGGTCATCGACAGGTTGGTCGATGCGTTGAGGATCGAGTCGCGGATGATGTCGGAGGCCTGGCCGATCTCGTCGCGCAGCGTCTCGTGCGCGCCGGTGATCGAGGCGCGGACGCGCTCGGCATGGGTGACGACCGCCTCGCGCTCGCTGCCCAGGCCGTCGACCAGCGCGCGGATACGCGCTGCGTTTTCGGAATAGGAGCGCTCGATCTGGTTGACCTCGGTATGGACGAGGGTTTCGAGCTCGACGGCGCGCGCAAGCGTGCGCTCGATGCCTTCGCCCATGGCCGCGACTTCGCGGCGCACGGCCTGGCCGACCATCATGACGCGGTCCTGCGCCAGGTTCTCGGGCTCGGCGAGGCGGAAGGCGACCTCGGTCATCGACTGCGCGGCGAGGCGCATCTCCTGGGCGCGGCGCACCATCGCCGCGAAGGCGAAGATCAGCACGACCGGGAGCAGGGCGCCAATCACGAACATCAGCCATTCGGGGCGGGCGAAAAGCTGGTTGAGGGACGAGGCCTGCCAGAGGTCGGGGCCGAACAGGCGATCGGCGAGCAGGGCGGACGCGCCGAGCCACAGCACGGACAACAGAGCCGCGACCCAATAGACTGTCCGCGACGCGCCCTTGTTGAGGCCCTGCAGCAGCGAACGGAAATCCCGTTGACGGTCATCGTTCGCGGGGGCGAAGCTCACGGGCTGGTTGGCGGCGGCGTGCTCGATGGGCCTGTCCACCGGCCGCTCAACCGGGCGATCCTGGGGCCGATCCGCCTGTCGGACATCCTGGGCGGGCTTGCGTGCGGTCGGAGGACCGTTGCGACCCTCGCGTACGAGCTCGTCCGCTGCCTGGGAGATCTGCGCCTCCAGTTCGTCCATCGACACGGAAATGTCGCTTCTGACCGTGGATTCGGTCAGATCGAGATCGAGAGCGTTCTCAAGCTCCCGGGATACGTCGCTCTCGATAGACCTTGTCGTGGTCGGCTTTGTAGCCATGTCGCCTTTACCCTCTACTTACCGCGCACAACGCCATGATCTGGCACAAAAAAGTCCGTGCGCGGGGCTTTTTATGGACCCGCCGTATCGTAGTGACACAGACTGGTAAAGGAAACATCCAATCGGGCGGATGTGTAAAAGTTTAAACATAAGGTTAACACCCTCCCGGTTTGCGGCGGATTTGTGCCGGATTTGCTGGAGTTCCCGGGTTAACGCCTTGTCCACAGACAGCGCCTAGTCTGTTGGCCGGTCAAACAGTTCCAGGAGACGGGTTTTGGCTAATTTGCGCCATGGTTACGAGAAAATGGCCTTCTCAATGCCGGGCGGCGAAACGTCCGACAAGCGGCGCTCGCGCCCGATCGACCTGGCCCATCTGTCGAAGCAGACGATGGGAGACCGGGAGCTCGAGCACGAGGTGCTCGGACTGTTCGTGGAACAGGCGCAGGCGGTGCGCCGGCAGATCGCCGGCGCCGACGTCAAGGAGCGACTCTTCCTGGCGCACGCGCTCAAGGGATCCGCACGAGGCGTCGGAGCCTTCCCGATCGCCGAATGCACCTGCGCCGTCGAGAGCAGCCCGACCGACCGGCTTGTCGTGAAGCGCCTCGTCAAGCTGATCGACGAGGCCTGCGACTTCGTCGCCTCGATCAGCCGATAGCCGCCTATCGCGCGCGATTCCGGACGATCCGCACCTTTCCTGGAATCGCCGCGGCAAAAGTTGTGGGAAAACGTCGCAGGGCGGCGTTTCCGGGCGGTGGTTGACTCGCGCGGCGGACTCATTATCTCGGGAGACCTATTCCCCGGGATTTCCGATGACCAAGCTCACCTACATAGCCTTCGACGGCACGCGTTTCGACGTAGAGGCGGAAAACGGCTCGACCGTGATGGAGAACGCCATACGCAATGCCGTCCCCGGCATCGAGGCCGAATGCGGCGGCGCCTGCGCCTGCGCGACGTGTCACGTCTATGTCGACGAGGCGTGGACCGAGAAGGTCGGCGAGCCCGAAGCGATGGAGGAGGACATGCTGGACTTCGCCTACGATGTGAGGCCGAATTCCAGGCTGTCCTGCCAGATCAAGGTGCGCGACGAGCTGGACGGGCTGGTCGTCAGCATTCCCGAGCGCCAGGGCTGACTTCAGCGGGCGCCCTCCGCGACACGCGGGCGGTTCAATCCTGGCGCGACTTGCTCTACGACTGGCTTACTGGAGGAATTCCTCCAGCCTGACCGCAGAGGGGTGCCGATGAGCGCAGTCACCAAGACGGACGTCCTGATCGTGGGAGCGGGACCGGTCGGCCTGTTCGCGGTGTTCGAACTCGGCCTCTTCGACATGAAGTGCCACCTGATCGACATCCTCGACCGGCCGGGCGGGCAATGTGCCGAGCTGTACCCGGAAAAGCCGATCTACGACATTCCGGCGCTGCCTTCGGTCGGCGCGCAGGAGCTGGTCGACCGGCTGATGGAGCAGATCGCGCCGTTCAAGCCGGAATTCACGTTCAACCGGATGGTGTCCGGGCTCGAGAAGCTGGAGGACGGCACGTTCCGCGTGACCACCGACGAAAACGAGGTGTTCGAGGCGAAGGTGGTGGTGATCGCGGCTGGCGGCGGCTCGTTCCAGCCGAAGCGGCCGCCCATCCCCGGCATCGAGGCGTTCGAGGGGAAAAGCGTATTCTATTCGGTGCGGCGCATGGAGGAATTCCGCGGCCACGACCTCGTCATCGTCGGCGGCGGCGATTCGGCGCTCGACTGGACGATCAATTTGCAGCCGGTCGCCAGGAGCGTGACGCTGGTGCACCGGCGGCCGGAGTTCCGCGCAGCACCCGACAGCGTCAACAAGATGTACGCCATGCAGGAGATGAAGCAGCTGGAATTCCTCGTCGGCCAGGTTGCGGCCGTCAAGGGCAGCGACGGCTATCTGGAGTCGGCGACGATCAAGGGGCCGGACGGCGATGTCGAGGTGCCCTGCACGCGCATGCTGCCCTTCTTCGGCCTGACGATGAAGCTCGGGCCGATCGCGGAATGGGGCCTGAACCTGCACGAGAACCTCATTCCGGTCGATACGGAGAAGTTCGAGACGTCGGTGCCCGGCATCTTCGCGGTGGGCGACATCAACTGGTATCCGGGCAAGCTGAAGCTGATCCTGTCGGGCTTCCACGAGGTGGCGCTGATGGCGCAGGCGGCCAAGAAGATCGTCAGCCCCGGCGAGCGCATCGTGTTCCAGTACACGACGTCATCGACCAGCCTGCAGAAGAAGCTTGGGGTGGCTTAGGGTTTATCGATACTCGGCTGAGGCCGGCCTGCAAAGGGCGGCTTCCGGCGCTCACTTGCCCAAAAGCAAGCCCCACGCGGCCTTACCGCGGAATCGCCCTCTAGACGCGATCCAGAAACGCGAGCACCCGGTCTGTGAGAAGCCTGGCCGCTGCTGCATCGTAGGAGGGCAAGGAGCTGTCGGCGAAATAATGCCGGTCGCCGGCATATAGAAAGAGCTCGGCGTCGCTGGCCTTCTCCACGATCTCAAGGGCGGCGTCGATGTCGCCTTCGCTGGTGAAGATCGGGTCGCCGTCCATCGCGTGGATCTGCACCGGCACGTTTTCCGGCCACGGCCCGAAGGCCCATTCGCCGCTGACCGGAAGGCAGGAATGAAAGAGCAGCGCGCCGCGCGCGCCGGGCCGCGTCTGCGCAAGCTGCTGGGCGGGAACCACCCCGAACGAGAAGCCGGCATAGACGAGGTCGGACGGCAGATCCTCGGCCATGCGCAGGCCGCGCCTCCTCAGATCGTCGAAGCCGGTCTTCCCGATGTAGGCGAGGCCTTCTTCCATGCTCGGGAAAATGCGGCCGTCGAAGAGATCCGGCGTGTACACGGCGTGTCCGCCGGCACGCAACTCTTCGGCAAACGCGCGAACGCCCGGCGTCAGTCCCTGTGCATGATGGAAAAGCAGGACGTCCGCCATGGTGGCGACTAGCCCGCGATCTTGCCGGCGTCGATCATCTTGATGCGCTGGCGCAGCAGCTTCAGCAGACGCTTGTCGAAATTCGCGCTTTCGACCTCGTCGAACTTCGCCTGCGCCCTGTCGTGCCTGGCCAGGATCCTGTCGGCGGTGGCCTTCGCCTTTTCTGCCGCGATGGCGCAGTTCTTCTGGCGGCCGAGCCTGAGCAGCTTGCGCTCAAGCTCGCGCGCGTGCCTCTGGGCGATCTCCACATGCTGCTCCTCGTGGCGCTTGATGTCGCTCGAAAGCGTATCCCAGATCACGCGCACGTCCTGCTCGGCCTTGCCACGCTGGCGCCAGCGCGGAAGGATCACCTTCGCCTTGACGGTGACGGTGGCCTCGGTGACGCGGCAGGAGCCCTTCTTCTCGGAGTAGCCGAGGCGCGTGTTGAACTGCATCTGCGTGGCGCCGGGGTGCCGGCGGCCGGTGCTCTTCACATGCGGGCCGCGGCTGTTGAGCTCGTCTTCCAGCTCGTCGAGCGTCGTGCCGCCGACCGAGTAGTAGCTGTAGGCCTTCGTCACGCTCTCGGCGGCCGAGGGAAGCGCCGCCAGGCCGAGGAAGCATGCTGTGAAAAGGATGCGGATCATGGTTCGTTCCGTTTCGCCGAAGCTTGCGACAGCGCAAACCGCCGCGCAACGGAAATCGGACGCCGGCCGTCGCTTTCATCCGCCGCCGAAGCATTGCCGCCGAAAGCCGTTGATTTTCGGGCAAACAGGCCGCATGGCTCGCGCGGAAAAGTTCGGGCCGAGGCAAATGGCAGCGAAACGATGGACGCTGGCGCACGGGCGCCACCTCGACCTCGGCGACAAGGCGATCGTCATGGGCGTGCTCAACGTCACGCCCGACAGCTTTTCCGACGGCGGGCTGTTCGCAACGGTGGAGAACGCGCTGGCGCAGGCGCGGCTGATGGCCGGGCAGGGGGCTGATATCGTCGACGTCGGCGGCGAGTCGACCAGGCCCGGCGCCGAGCCGGTGACGGCGGCCGAGGAACAGCGGCGCGTTCTGCCGGTGATCGAGGCGCTGGCCGCCGAGGGAACGTGCCTGATCTCGATCGACACCTACCGGGAGGAGACGGCGCGGCTGGCGGTGGCGGCCGGCGCGCATATCGTCAACGACGTGTGGGGGCTGCAGCGCGAGCCCGACATCGCACGGCTGGCGGCGCAAACCGGCGCGGGGCTGGTGGTCATGCATACGGGGCGCGAGCGCAAGAAGCTTGCCGACGTCATCGCCGACCAGTTGCTGTTCCTGAAGCGCTCGCTGGAGATCGCGGAGGTCGCAGGCGTCCGGCGCGAGCAGATCGTGCTCGACCCCGGCTTCGGCTTTGCCAAGGATACGGAGGAGAACCTCGACCTGATGGCGCGCTTCGAGGAGTTGCACGGGCTGGGCCTGCCGCTGCTCGTCGGCACGTCGCGAAAACGCTTCGTCGGCCATGTCACAGGGCGCGACGCCGAGCAGCGCGACATGGGCACGGCGGCGACGAGCGTGATCCTGAGGCTCAGGGGCGCGGCGCTGTTCCGGGTGCACAATGTCGCGGTGAACATGGATGCTCTGGCTTTCGCCGATGCTATGCTCGCGCGCGAGGGCCGGTCTTTTTCAGGCATATCGGGGTGAGCGTTGTCGGCACGAAATAAGGAGCGGGCCTATCTGGGCCTCGGCGGCAATCTCGGCGATCCCGCGGCGTCGATGGGCGCGGCGTTGAGGATGCTCGACGCCGATCCGCTGACCGAGGTGGCGGCTGTGTCCTCGCTCTACCGGACGCCGCCCTGGGGCAAGACCGACCAGCCGGATTTCCTGAACGCAACGGCGGAGGTGCTGACCGCCCATTCGCCGCGCGCGCTGCTCGACCTTTGCCTGGAGGCGGAGCGGAAGCTGAAGCGCGTGCGCCAGGAGCGCTGGGGACCCAGGCTGATCGACATCGACATCCTCATCTTCGGCGACCGCGCCGTGCACGAGGACGGGCTCGACATCCCGCATCCCCGCATGCTGGAGCGGGCATTCGTGCTGGCGCCGCTGGCCGAGATCGCACCTGACGTCGCGATGAAGGGCAAGACGCTCGCCGAATGGCTTGCCGGGGCGGACACCGCCGGCATCGAGCGGCAGCAGGGAGGCGGCGACTGGTGGCGCCGCCCCGGCTGAACGCTACCCCGAGAAGCCGCCGCCTTCGAGAAAGGTCTTTTCCTCGGGCGTCGTGTCGCGGCCGAGCGCCGGGTTGCGGTGCGGGAAGCGGCCGAAGCGCTCGATGATGTCGCGGTGCTCGATCGCGTATTTCAAATACTCTTCGGCAAAAAGCGCGGTCTGCTCGACGCAGAAAAGCTGGTCGCCGATGTCCTCCGAATGCTCGAACGGCAGCAGGAAGAATACGCGCAGGCTGGTGTGAACGGCCTCCAGGTGACCGGCATCGAGCGCCTTCCTGGCGAAATGGCGGGCCAGCGGATCGGTGGCGAACATATGCGCCGTGCCGCGAAAGCAGTTGCGCGGGAACTGGTCGAGCAGGATCATCAGCGCCAGCGCGCTTTCGGGATGGCCGGCCCAGTGATCGAGCTCGCGCCGCGCCGCGGCGAAATGCAGCTCGCGGAAACTGTCGTGGAAGCGGGCATCGAACGCGGCGTCCTTGGTGAACCACGCATCCTCGCCGGCGTCTCGCCAGAAGGTGACGATCTCGGCTGCGCGGGGATCGAGTTCGGACATGTCAGGCTCCTTCATCTGCGGCGGCGGCGCGACTGCCAAGGGCGTCGGCCGCTCCTTCGTTCATCGCCTGGCCAGGGCGTCTTGGCGGGGCCAGCGGCGTGGGCGTCGGCTCGGGGATGTTGCCCTTCATCAGGCGGCGGCCTGCCTGCAGGCCTCCCGATATCTGCAGCTCCAGCCGCTCGGCGTCGCGGCGGCGGACATCGGCGATGACCTCGGCGACGGCGGCCTCCTCGATGCCGAGCTTCCCGAGCGTCGCGCCGCCGAAGAGGAGGGCGGATTCGAAGGTCTCGCGGATCTGGTAGTCGACGCCGACATTCATCAGGCCGATGGCGGCGCCGCGGTCATAGGCGCGCGCCAGCACCGGCACCAGCGGAAATTCGGCCTTCATGTTCTCGGCGATCCTGACCGCGGTTTCCGCCTTGTCGACGCAGATGAGCACCGCGCGTGCGCGGCCTGCGCCGGCGGCGTGCAGGATGTCGAGGCGGGTGCCGTCGCCGTAATAGACCTTGAAGCCGAAATCGGCGGCGGCCTGGATCATCTCGACATCGTTGTCGATGATCGACACGTCGATGCCGCGCAAGAGCAGCGGCTGGCTGGCGATCTGGCCAAAGCGGCCGAAGCCGATGATGAGCACGCTGCCGTTCAGCCCGTCGGCGATGTCGACGCCCTCCAGCGTCAACTCATCCTTCGGCGTGATGACGCGCAAGAGGATGATGGCGAAGGGCGTGAGGATCATCGAGACGATGATGATCGCGGTCAGGTTGGAGTTGGCCTCGGCGTCGATGATGCCGACCGCCGCGGCGGCGGCATAGAGCACGAAGGCAAACTCGCCGCCCTGCGCCATGATGACGGCACGCTCCAGCGCATCGGCGTGGTTCGTCCGCAGGAGGCGGGCCACGACGTAGATGCCGGCCGCCTTCATGAGCATGAAGAGGACGACGTAGACGATGATGAGGCGCCAGTTGGCGGCGACGACCGACACGTCCAGCGACATGCCGACAGCCATGAAGAAAAGGCCGAGAAGGATGCCGCGAAAAGGCTCGATGTCGGCCTCGAGCTGGTGGCGGAAGGTGGATTCCGACAGCATGACGCCGGCGAGGAAGGCGCCCATCGCCATGGAGAGGCCGCTGAGCTGCATGGCGAGCGCGGAGCCAAGCACAACCAGCAGGGCCGCGGCCGTCATCACCTCGCGGGCGTGGGAATCGGCGAGGATCCTGAACAGCGGGTTGAGCAGGTAGCGGCCGGCGACGATCAGCCCGACGATGGAGGCGACGCCCATCGCCACGTCCGTCAGGCGCTCCGACAGCGAGGTTTCCGTTGCAACCGGCGCCAGGAAGGCGACCAGCGCCAGCAGCGGCACGATCATCAGGTCCTCGAAGAGCAGGATCGAGACCATGCGCTGGCCGCGCGGCGAAGAAACCTCGCCACGCTCCTCGAGGATCTGCATGACGACGGCGGTCGAGGTGAGCACGAAGCCGGCGCCGGCGACGAAGGAGACATTCCAGGAGAAGCCGCCGAGCACGCCGACCAGCGTCAGCAGCAAGGCGCAGAGCCCGACCTGCAGGAAGCCGAGGCCGAAGATCTGGCGGCGCAGGCCCCAAAGCCTCGAGGGTTGCATCTCCAGCCCGATGATGAAGAGGAACATGACGACGCCGAGCTCGGCGACGTGCAGGATCGCTTCCGGGTCGGAGAAGATGGCGAGTCCGAATGGCCCGATGACCATGCCGGCGCCGAGATAGCCCAGGATCGAGCCGAGCCCCATGCGCCGGAAGAGCGGCACCGCGATGACGCCGGCGGTGAGCAGCGCCACCACCTGAACCAGTTCGCTTCCCGAAGCCGCTTCTGCCGCCATGCGCCGTTCCGCGATGCGTGAGGCCGCGCGGAATGCGCGGCGGAGCGCCCAAGATAGGTGCTGGCCGGCCAGTCGAACAGCCCCGAAACGCATGAGGCTACTGCGTGTGGGGATCAGCCTGCCCCAACGTCATCCAGGGCTTGTCCGGAGGATGACAGCGGAGAGGGGCTGGGAAAGGACCCGCGTTGAGGAAGGAGGACCTACTGCGCCGCGATGGCTCCGACCGGCGCGTCGTCGACGCGCTTCAGTTTCATGCCGATGACCGGAACCATGTCGTCGTCGACGCGCACGGACACGGTGACGTTCATCGTGTTGTCGTCGGGCAGGCGCGCCTGCATGATGCCGCGCAATGCGTTGCGGTTGATGGCGAAAACGACCTTGCGGTCGTTGACGACATTGCCGGAGACGATGTCGAGGCCCGAGCCCTCGGCTCCGTCCATGAACCGGCCCTCATAGCCGACCTTGCGGTTCTGGACGACGCTGGCCGACATCTTCTGCGTGAAGACGCCGACGCGGCACCCACCGTCGAGCGCCATGCCGAGCTTCTTGACCGGGGTAGAGCCGGCGAAGGTGCAGTTGAACTTCGTGCCCTTGTATTTTCCGGCGACGATCTCGCCAGGGCCTGCCCAGGAGCCTTCGATCGACCGGAAGAACTGCCGGTCGCGCTCGCCCGCGGCGGCCGGCTGGCCGGCGACTGCAACGATTGCCACCGATACTGCAAGCGCCAGGATTGTGGACAGGATTGCACGCTTCATCGATAGACACCCGGCACGCTGTAAAGTGGGAACAACCTGCCGGAAGCATGACCAGAAATGGTTAAAGGACCGTCTATGAGCGCGCCGGACGGCGGCTGCGGCGACGATGGTCAGGCCTCCGCTGCGCCGGCCTTTTTCCGGGTGAAGGAGGCAAGCGCGGTGAGAAAATCGGTCATGCCGGGCCGCTTCAGCGCGGTGAAGGGCAGGGGACGCGTCACCTCCATGGCCGCGACGCCGATGCGGGCCGTCATCATGCCGTTGACCACGCCTTCGCCGAGCTTTGCCGACAGGCGCGCGGCAAGACCCTGGCCGACGATCTGATGGACGAAATCGTCACCTGCGGCGATGGCGCCGGTGACGGCGAGGTGAGCAAGGACGCCGCGCGCAAGGCGCAAGAAGCCCAGCGTGCCGGGACGTCCGCCATAGAGCTCGGACAGGCGGCGGATCAGCCGCCCCGATTCGAAGAGCACGTAGGCGAGGTCGACCAGCGCGCGCGGGCTGACGGCGGTGACCAGCGACACGCGCTTCGCCGCATCGAGAATCATGTGCTGCGCGCGGGCGTCGAGCGGCGCGAGGAGCTCGGCCTCGGCGATGCGGACGAGATCGGCGCCGTCGATGATGTCGTTCTCCAGGCTGGCCAGGGCGCGGCGGCCGGCCGCGGTCTCCGGCTTGTGGGAGACGAGGCTGGTGAGTTCGGAGACCACGGAACGCGCGACCTTGGGGTCGTCGCGCGAAATCGCATCAAGCGCCTTGGAGCGCAGCTTTTCGACCGAGGCGAGGCGGGTGATCGCCAGCATCTCGCGGGAAAGGATCGCGAGCAGCGCAAGCGCCGCAAGTGCGGCCAACCCGGCGGCCAGCCAGCCAAGCCATTCCGCGCGTGCGAAAAGCTCGCGGATGAGCCGGTCGGCCCATAGCCCGATCGCCAGCGAAAGCAAGGCACTGAAGGCGCTCAGAAAGATGGTGGCGAGCCAGGAACCGCGCTTCGGCGCGGTAGGCGGCGGCGGAACCTCGTCGATGGGATCGCCGGCCTCGAAGACGTCGATCTCGGCCGGCGTGACGACAGCCATGGCGCGGTCAAGGGCGCGAGGCTCGCGCCGCGGCCCCTCGGCTTCGGGCGTAGACGCCGCTTGCGGTTCCATGCGGAAGGCTGCCGGCTTGCGGGGCTTCATGCGAGGTGGTCTCCGATCAGGAACTGCAGAGCGCGGTCGAGACGGATGTGGGGCAGCGACAGCTTCAGTCCGTCCGCGTCGCGTTCGAGCTTCGGCGGGCGGAACCGCACGAAGCGGATCGCAGGATCGGGCGGCTCTTTTTCACCGCCTGCCGGTTCTTCGAAGATCGAATCAATCCGTGCCGGCAAGTCGCCGGGAAATATGGCGGTTTCGGTCTTGCCGTCGAAAGTCTCGCCGCCGATCGTCTCGCCTTCCAGCGGCGTGCCGATGATGACGGGCAGCGTCTCGCGCCCGTGCTTGACGGTGCCTTCGCGGGTCGCGCGCACGGCGGCCATGGCCAGCACGTCGACGGCTGCGCCGGAGAAGTCGGCGCGCTTGATGGCGCGGTCGGCCAGCCGGCGCACGATGGCCTGCAGCTTGTCATGGCTTTCGTGATGCAGATGGTCGGCCTTGGTGGCCGCGATCAGGATGCGGTCGATGCGACGCGAGAAGAGGTCGGTGAAGAGGCCGCCCCGGCCCTGGCGGAAGCAGGCGAGGATCTCGGTCAGCGCGCGCTCGAGATCGGTGATCGCACCCGGCCCGGCATTCAGCGCCTGCATGGCGTCGATGAGCACGATCTGGCGGTCGAGCCGGGTGATGTGCTCGCGGAAGAAGGGCCGCACCACATGCGTCTTGTAGGCCTCGTAGCGGCGCTCCATCATCGCCTGCAGGGAGCCCGAGCGCGGCCGCCCGTCGGAGAGCCCCCCGAGCGGGGCGAAGGTGAGAGCCGGCGAACCATCGAGGTCGCCGGGCATCAGGAATCGGCCGGGCGGAAGCGTCGAGAGGGCGCGCTCGTCGCGCTTGCAGGCCCTGAGATAGGCGGTGAAGGATTCTGCAAGCTTCCGGGCCAGCATCTCGTCGGAATCGGCCTTGGGATCGACGGTCGCCGTCAGTTGCCGCCAGTCGCGCGCGAGTTCGGCGCGGACCGCAAGCTCGGACAGCTCGAAGGCTTCGTGGCAGAATTCGGCGTAGCTCTTGCCGAGGAGCGGCAGGTCGAGCAGCCATTCGCCGGGATAGTCGACGATGTCGACCGACAGCCTGCCGCTGCGGAAAAGCCGGTTCCAGCCGGAGGCGGACTCGAATTCGATGGTGAGGCGAAGCTCGGAAATGGCGCGGGTCGAGTCCGGCCAGATGCGTTCGTCGACGAGTGCTGCGACGTGATCCTCGTACTGGAAGCGCGGCACCGCGTCGTCGGGCTGCTCTTCGAGCAGCGCGCGGGAGATGCGCCCCGACTTCTGCGCCTGGAAAAGCGGCAGGCGGCCGCCATGCACGAGGTTATGCACCAAGGCGGAGATGAACACGGTCTTGCCGGCGCGGGAGAGGCCGGTGACGCCGAGGCGGACGGAAGGCGAGAACAGCGCGGTGGCGCGGCCCGAGAACGTATCGAGGGCGATCCTCGCCTCGTCGGTGAAAGTGGTCAGCGCGGTCGCCAAACTCTGCCCTCGGTCATGGAGCCCGGATATAGGTAATGGCGAGCGGCTTTGGAATGGCGCCCACCGGTCAGCGGTGGGCCGGAATGCAGAACGCCTCAAGGTATCCGTCGCCGGGGGCGGCCTTCTTCAAGCTGCCAGCGAAGGAGATCACGGCGAGCGCCGAGGTCGGAAAGCCGAAACCCAGCGCGGCTTTCGCGGAGGCGTCGCCATCGCCGGAAATGGCCGTCGCCAGATCCTCCATCATCGGATTGTGGCCGATGACGAGCACGGATCCGCTGTCGGCGTTCTCGTGGATCAGAGCCAGGTAGCCGGC
>DATDJN010000043.1:0-17664 GCA_036520515.1 Rhizobiaceae bacterium | reverse complement strand
GGTGCTGCGCATCACCGACCTGCTCGAGCGCAAGCCCTCCGCACTGTCGGGCGGCGACATGCAGCGGGTCGCCATCGGTCGCGCGCTGGTGCGCCGCCCCAAGGCGATGCTCATGGACGAGCCGATCGGCGCGCTCGACGCTAAGCTGCGCGAAGAAATGCGCGCCGAGATCAAGCGCCTTCACATCAAGCAGGGCTCGACAACCATCTACGTCACGCACGACCAGATCGAGGCGATGAGCCTGGCCGACCGCATCGTCATCATGCACGAGGGGGTGCTCCAGCAGGTCGGCACGCCCGAAGAGGTCTATGCATATCCGCAAAACCTCTTCGTTGCGCAGTTCGTCGGCAGCCCGGTGATGAATATCGCCGGCGCCACCGTCTCGGAAGAGAAAGGCAAGGCGGCCGTGACCGTCGAAGGCGCGCCCGCGGGCTTCGCCTTCCCGCCCGAGCTTCTCGGCAAGCTGAACGGCAGCGCGGGAAGATCCCTGTCGCTCGGCGTGCGGCCGGAGGGCGTCATCGTGGCCCACCAGGCGGCGGAGGGCTTCCTGCCGGCGGAAGCCCACATCATCGAACCACTGGGCTCCTACGACATCGTCGACCTGAAGCTCGGCTCGCAGATGCTGCGCGCCCGCACGCGCTCCGGTTTCGTGGCGAAAGCCGGCGATCAGGTGTTCGCTCGCGTCGACCCGTCGCAGGCACATTTCTTCGACCAGGCAAGCGGCCGGTCGCTCGGAGTCAGGCTCTGATGGCGCATATCACGCTCAACGACGTCACCAAGACATTCGGCAGCCACACCGCGCTTCGCCGGCTCAATCTCGACATCGCCGACGGCGAGTTCTTCGTCCTGCTCGGCGAGACCGGCGCCGGCAAGACAACGACGCTCAGGATCATCGCCGGGCTGGAGAAGCCGACAGAAGGCAAGGTCCTGATCGACGGCGTCGACGTGGCCGACTGGGGTGCTGCCGAGCGCGACGTGGCGCTGGTGCTGCAGCAATATTCCCTCTATCCACGCTACACGGTTCGCGAAAATCTCGAGTTCCCCCTGAAGTCGAAGCTGCGCCGCGTCGCCGACGCCGAGATCGCCGAGCGCGTCACGCGCGTGGCGAAGACACTGCGCATCGAGCACCTGCTCGAGCGCAAGACCGACAAGCTCTCGGGCGGCGAGATGCAGCGCGTCTCGATCGGCCGCGCCATCGTGCGCAAGCCGCGGGTCTTCCTGATGGACGAGCCGCTGTCGGCGCTCGACGCCAAGCTGCGCGAGGCGCTTCGCACCGAGCTCAAGAACATCCAGATGAATCTCGGCCAGACCTTCCTGTTCGTGACGCACGACCAGATCGAGGCGATGTCGATGGGCGACAAGATCGGCGTGCTCAACCACGGCCATCTGGTGCAGACCGGCACGCCGAACGACATCTACAACAATCCGAAAAACACCTTCGTCGCGCGGGCCGTCGGATCGCCGCCGATGAACCTGATAGACGGAAAGCTCGTCTCGGGACGCGCCGTGATGGCGCCGCTCAATTTCGAGCTGCCCTATGGCGGGTCCCCAGGCGGCACCGTGGACGGGCGGCCTCTGACCTTCGGCATCAGGCCGGAGGATCTGGTGGTGGAATCCGGCGCGCCGGTCGAGGCGAAGGTGCACGACGTCGAGAACCACGGCGTGGAAAAGATCCTCACGCTGCGCGTCGGCGACGCCATGCTGCGCGCCACGGTCCCGGCCCGTACCGACCTGGGCATAGACGAAGCCGTCCGCTTCTCCTGGAATCCCGAGAAGGTGGTGCTGTTCGACCAGAAGAGTGGCGAGAGCTTGAGACACGCGGGATAGTCGCGCGCATTCATCACGCGTCGCTCCGGGACACTCAGGAGGCGGCCGCGACCCAATGCTTGTGAAGGTGGCTGGCACGGGCGAGCTGTGGGGCCGTCTTGAATTCGTGGCCGAGGGTCGCTGCTGCCCGCCAGGGCCAGCGCGGATCGGCGAGCAGCGCACGCGCGATCGCCACCATGTCGGCGCGGCCGCCGGCGACGATCTCTTCCGCCTGTTTCGCATCGTCGATCAGGCCGACGGCGCGAACCGGCACGCCGACCGCCTTCTTCACCGCTTCGGCGAGGTGCACCTGGTAGCCGGGGCCGGTCGGGATCTTCTGATGCGGGGAATTGCCGCCGCTCGAGCAGCAGATGTAGGCCGCGCCGGCGTCGGCAAGCGCGCGGGCGACCTCGACGCCTTCCTCGACCGGCAGGCCGCCATCCACCCAGTCGGTCACCGAGATGCGCGCGCCGAGCATCAGCTTCGGCACGGCCTGCCTGACCGCCCTGGCGATCTCGACGGCCAGCCTCACGCGGTTCTCGAAGGAGCCGCCCCAATTGTCGGTGCGCTGGTTGGAGAGCGGCGAGATGAACTGGTGCAGCAGGTAGCCATGCGCCGAGTGAAGCTCGATGAAGTCGAAACCGGCGCGCTCGGCGCGATGGGCGGCGCCGACGAAGTGCCCGATCAGCGCGTGGATCTCGTCCTCGGTCAGCGCATGGGGCGTGTGCCAGCCGTCGGCGAAAGGCAGGGCTGACGCCGACACCGTCTGCCATGGATCCTGGTTGGGCTTCAGTGGGCCGCCGCCTTCCCACGGACGCTGGCACGATGCCTTGCGGCCGGCATGGGCGAGTTGAACGCCGAATTTCGTCCCCGGCAGCGCGACGCGCCTGGCTGCGTCCAGCGTCCGCTTCGCTGCCGCCTCGTTGTGGTCGGAGTAGAGACCGAGACAGCCATGCGAGATGCGGCCGCGCCGTTCGACGTCGGTCATCTCGACCGTCACCATGCCGGCGCCCGAAAGCGCATACATCATCCATTGCTGCAGGTGCCAGTCGGAGGCCGAGCCGTCATCGGCCGAATACTGGCACATCGGGGCGATGGCGATGCGGTTGGGGAACTCGAGGCCGCCAAGCGTGATCGGCGAGAAGAGATGATCGGTCATGGGAAACTCCTGGGAGGGATCGCTCATACTTAGGCGGCCGCCGTCCATGCGCAACCGGGCCTGTCGTGTGGCGGCGATGGGCCAGTGCCCGCGAGGGCGCCGCCGCCGCGTTACTCTGGAAACCGCCGCCGATAATGCTCGACGACGTCAGGGTTGCGCAGATGGAGGGGCAGTCCGTTGGACAGCACGCGGATCGTCTCCTCCGCTGCGCCGATGCCCATGCGCATCATGCTCTCCCCGGTGATCCCGGCCATGTGCGGGGTGACGATGACATTGTCGAAGCCGAGATAGGGATGGTCCGGCGGCAGCGGCTGCGCCGAGAAGACGTCGAGCGCTGCGCCGCCGATGCGGCCGGCGGACAGCGCCTCGACCAGGGCGGCATCATCCACCACCGGACCGCGCGAGACGTTGACGAGCAGGGCGTGCGGTTTCATGCGCGCGATGCGGTGGCGTCCGATCAGCCCGGTCGTCTCCAGGGTCAGCGGGCAGCAGAGCACGATGATGTCGACGGCTTCGACCAGTTCATCGACCGAGGCGAAGCGGACATGGCCGGGAAGATCGCGCGGCGTGCGGCTGTTGACGACGACCTCAAGGCCGAATCCCTTCGCTGCGATGTCGGCGATGTGGCGGCCGATTGCGCCGAATCCGATGATGCCGATGGTGCGCCCGGAGAGGTCGCCGCCGGATTCGGCATGCGCTCGCCCGGCGAGCCAGCCGGTTTCCCTGAGGTCGCGGTCGACGCGTCGGAATTTCCTGAGCAGCGCCATGGAGGTCCAGATGACGTGCTCGGCGACCGTGCGCGCGTTGGCGCCCGGCACGTTGGCGACCAGCACGCCGGCCCTCGTCGCCGCCTCCATGGGGATCATGTCGAGGCCCGCGCCATGGCGGATTGCGGCGCGCAGGCTCTTCGCGCGCTCGAAGAGAACGGGCGGCAGATTGGCGCGCACGATGATGACATCGGCGTCGCGCGCCTCGTCGGCCAAGGTGACCGCGTCGATCGCGGTCGCGACCGCAAGCCCGCCGTGGTCCTTGAGCAAGGCGGCTGCCCGTTCGTGCAGCGGGTGGGTGGAGAAGATGACGGGCTTTTTCTGCCGGGGCATGAACACTCCCAAACCGTTCGCCGCGCCCCCGCGGCGCTGCCGTTCAGCTTGCATATCCGCGAAGCGCAACAGTGCGCCAGAAGATTGTTTGCCGAACCGGCGGGCGGCCCGCCGAAATCGCTATGCCGGCGCCAGCGTCTTCCCGGCGTCTTCGGTATGGCCCTGGATGAGGCCCTTCCAGTAGCCCTCGACGCCTTGCAGATGTGCGCTCATCAGCGCCTGGGCGAGATTGCCGTCGCGTTTCAACAGAGCGTCGAAAATCTGCAGGTGTTCGGCATGCGACTTGCGGCCGCGAGCGGGATCCTGAAAATAGATCGGAAGGCGCTGCTCGCCCATGACGTAATAGACACTGCAGACCTTGTGGAAGACGCTGTTCTTGGTCGCCCTGACGATCTCCAGGTGGAAGTCGCGGTCCTCCTTGGCGATGCCCTCGCCCGCGTCGAGCCTCAGCTCGGACTCGTGCAGGATCTCGCGCAGGCGCTCGTAATTCTCTTCCGTGGCGCGCGAGCAGGCTAGCTCGGCCGCCTTGATCTCGTGGATCTTCCTCAGCTCCACGGTCTCGTAGATCTGGATCGGGTCTAGCGGCACGCCGGCCTTGGCGAAGAGCGCCATTGCCTCGACGCTGGCCTGGCGGGTGGTGAGATAGATGCCCGACTTGGCGCGGCGCTCGACGATGCGCATCGCCTCGAGGATCGCCAGCGCCTCGCGGATTTGCCCGCGACTGACCGAAAAATGCTCGGCCAGCTCGCGCTCCGAAGGGGTTCGCCCCGTCTCGCCGTTCGAAGCGGAGAAGAGGTAGGCGGCGAGCTCGGCGAGCAGGTTCTTTTCTTTCATGGTCAGCCGCCCTGCGCGTGGGCCTCCAGGAATTTTTCCGATACGGTAAAGCCCAGACCAGGCTTTTCCGGAATGGCGATCAGGCCGTCGCTAACCTCGATCCGATCCTCGACCAGATCGTGGATCATCGGATTCGCCCCAAGCGAATATTCGACCGTGAAAGTAGCCGGCGAAGCCGCGCATATATGCAGGCCGGCGAAGAAGCAAGGCGCGCCGGCCCACAGATGCGGCGCAAGCCTCAGATTGAAAGCGCTGGCGATTGCGCCGATCTTCATCGCTTCCGAAATGCCGCCGCAGAAGGCGGGGTCGGGCTGGAAGATGTCGGCGGCCTTGAGCACGGCCAGATCGCGGAAGGCATATCTGGTCGCCTCGCTCTCGCCGGCCGAAATCGGCACGTTGCCGGCGGCGCGCACCTCGGCCATGCCGGGCTTGTCGTCGGCGATGACGGGCTCCTCGAACCAGGCGAGGTTACAGTCGTCGACCATCTGGATGAAGCGCCGCGCGCCGGCGACGGTGTAGGTGCCGTGTGCATCGACGGCGAGCTCGATGTCGGGGCCGAGCGCGGCACGCGCCGCCTTCACGCGCGCGGCGGAAATGTGCGGCGCGCCGTCCATGGCGCCGACGCGCATCTTCACCGCCTTGAAGCCGCCCTGTTCGACATAGGACTGCAGCTGTTCGCCGATCGCCTCGGCTGGCGCCCAGCCGCCCGAGGCGTAGGCCGGCATGCGCTCCAGCTTGCGCCCGCCCAGCAGGCGCCAGACCGGCACGTTGAGCGACTTGCCCAGGATGTCCCAGAGCGCGATGTCGACGGCCGAGATCGCCGAGACGGTCATGCCGCGCCGCGCCATCTGCGGCATGGCGTGTCCTTCCTTCACGGCGAGATCGGAACGGACGCCGTTGTAGAGCATCTCCCAGATCACGCCGATGTCGCCGGCATGCCTGCCGATGAGCTGCGGGGCGACCTCGTGGTTGAGCATATGCACGAGGGCGCCGTAGTCGCCGGCGCTGCCGGCCGCGTTCTTGCCCTCGCCCCAGCCGACGAGCCCGTCGTCGGTCTCGATGCGCAGGATGGCGGCGTCGAAGGTGCGCACCTGGCCGAAGTCGCTGCGGTGCTGGCGGCTCGTCTCGATCGGGATCCGGATCCACCACGCCCTGACGCTCTTGATACGCATACTGCTCCTTCCGGGTGCGACCGTCGCTGTCTTGCCGCCCGTCAGGCCGGCATCGTCTTGCCGATCAGCGGCAGGATGGTCTGGGCGGTGATGCGCATCTGGTCGGTGTAGAACTTCTCCGTGAGCACGGAGGAGCCGTGGTCCTGGATGAACTTCAGCTGCTCGGGCGAGATGTCGACGGGATTGCGCTCGACCATGTCGGGATAACGGTTGGCCGGCGTGCGGTCGACAGGCGCGACGAACTCGTTGGTGAGCGCGCCGTCGTAGCCGATGTCCGTCAGGATGCCGATGATCTTCTTCCAGTCGATGGTGCCGAGACCGGCGGCGAACCGATTGTTGTCGGCGACGTGGAAGTCGAAAAGCCGCTTGCCGGCCTTGCGGATCGCCTCCTCGACATCGAACTCCTCCATGTGGATGTGATAGGCGTCAAGGCAGATGCCGCATTCGGGGCTGACAGCGTCGGCCAGCGCCAGCGCCTGTTCGCCGCGGTTGAAGACGTAGGTCTCGAAGCGATTGAGCGGCTCGACGGCGATCTTGACGCCGACCTTCCTCGCGTGGGTGAAGCACTCGCGGGTGGCATCGACCAGCCACGCCCACTCCTCTTCCTCGGTGGCGTCGGGCGTCACCTTGCCGACAGTCGCCGGCACCAGCGTGATGATCTCGCCGTCGAGCTCGGAGACCATGGTGAGCACGTCCTTGACGTATTTGACGGAGCGCTCGCGCTGGCCCTGGTCCTTGGCGGCGAGGTTGCGCTCGCCCAGCATCAGCGTGACGGCGCCCCAGCATCGTATGCCGTGCTCCTTCAGGAGGCGGCGGGTTTCGGGGACCTTGTACTGCTCCGGCTCGCCGGAAATCTCGATCGACTCGTAGCCGAACTTCTTGATGCGCTTCAGCGTGACTTCCAGCGGCTCGGCGCGCATCCAGTTGTGCGTTGACAGATGCATGTCGTCTCTCTCCCGAAATTCTCCGGCGCGTACGTAGCGCGACGGTATTGGCTCCCTCTCCCTCCCCGCCTGGCAGATAGGTTCGAAACCAATCTGGTTCGACCAATTGGGGCTTGATCGACCTCTATAGTAAAAAAAATCCACTCGCAAGCCGAGCGACCGGTCTCCGGCGATTGGAGCCTAAGTGATTGAAGATGATGTAATTATTCCGAAGCTCGAAAATTACCGTCGAGCGAAGACGGAGGGCATGCCGGGTTGACCAGATTTTGAAATTTGGTAATACCAGAATGGGCGGCAAACATGGAAGCCGGCCATTCGGTGAATGCGTTCGGCTGCCATGGGGAAGTGGCTATTGGCCGGCGGTCTGCTGGGGCGCCGCCGGCCAAAGCCCTGCAAGGGGAGTGCCGCGAAAAGCCCGCCGGCCGGCGGGCAAGCCGCTGGACATTCAACGACAAGGATGCAAACCGATTGCTGACCGTCAAGGTCAGGACGAGGGAGGATTTTCGTGCCGAAGACGATGAAGGGACCCGCAATATTCCTGGCGCAGTTCGCGGGCGACGCGGCGCCGTTCAATTCACTGAAGTCGATCACCAAATGGGCAGCCGACCTCGGCTACAAGGGCGTTCAGATTCCGACCTGGGACGGACGGCTCTTCGACCTCAAGAAGGCGGCGACGTCAAAGGCCTATTGCGACGAGGTGAAGGGCGTCTGCGCGGAAGCCGGGATCGAAATCACCGAGCTTTCGACGCATCTGCAGGGCCAGCTGGTCGCGGTCAACCCGGCCTATGACGCGCAGTTCGACGCGTTTGCGCCGGCGGCGGTGCACAACAATCCCAAGGCGCGGCAGAAGTGGGCGGTCGAGCAGATGAAGTTCGGCGCCAAGGCGTCGCGCAATCTTGGCCTCGACGCCTCTGTCACCTTCTCCGGCGCGCTCGCCTTCCCGTATCTCTATCCGTGGCCGCAGCGGCCGGCCGGCCTGATCGAGGAGGCCTTCGCCGAGCTCGCCAAGCGCTGGAAGCCCATCCTCGACGCCTATGACGACGTCGGCGTCGATGTCGGCTACGAGATCCATCCGGGCGAAGACATCTTCGATGGCGCGACCTTCGAGATGTTCCTCGACGCGGTCGGCGGGCACGCACGCGCCAACATCAACTACGACCCGTCGCACTTCCTGCTACAGCAGCTCGACTATCTCGAATTCATCGACATCTACCACGAGCGCATCAAGGCCTTCCATGTGAAGGACGCCGAGTTCAACCCGACCGGCCGCCAGGGCGTCTATTCGGGCTACCAGGGCTGGGTGAACCGCGCTGGCCGCTTCCGCTCGCTTGGCGACGGACAGGTCGATTTCTCCGGCATCTTCTCCAAGCTCGCGCAGTACGACTACGACAGCTGGGCGGTGCTCGAATGGGAATGCTGCCTGAAGCACCCGGAAGACGGCGCGGCAGAAGGCGCGCCCTTCATCGCCAGCCACATCATCCGCGTGACGGAGCGGGCGTTCGACGATTTCGCCGGCGGCGCGACCGACAAGAAGCTGCTCCGGTCCATGATGGGGATTTAACGGAGTAGGTAGTAGGGTACAGGGGAGCGCGGGAACGAGCGGAATAGAGGGAGAGGCATCCGGCTGCGAACTCTTTCGCCGCCCTCCCTGCTTCCCAAATCCGCCATCTCGCCTGCCCCCTACCATCTTGATTTTCCAGGGAGACAAAAATGGTCAGCGGCAGACAGGTTGAATCCGGGCAGGGCCCGATCCGCTACGGCATGGTTGGCGGCGGACAGGGCGCCTTCATCGGCGCGGTGCATCGGCTGGCGGCGCGCATGGACGGGGAGTTCGATCTGGTGGCCGGCGCGCTGTCGTCCAAACCGGAGCGGGCGAAGGCGTCGGCCGCCGAACTCGGCCTCGACCCCTCGCGCAGCTATGCCTCCTTCGCGGAGATGGCGAAGGCCGAGGCGAAGCGGCCGGACGGCATCGAGGCGGTGGCAATCGTGACGCCGAACAATGTGCACTACCCGGCGGCCAAGGCGTTCCTCGAAGCCGGCATCCACGTCATCTGCGACAAGCCGCTGACCTCGAACCTTGCCGATGCGAAGAAGCTCGCGGCACTCGTCGAGAAGAGCGGCAAGGTATTCGTGCTGACCCACAACTACACCGCCTATCCGATGGTCCGACAGGCGCGCGACATGGTGGCCAAGGGGCAGCTCGGCGACATCCGCGTCGTGCAGGCGGAATATCCGCAGGACTGGTTGACCGAGGATGCGGCGGCTGCGGGCTCCAAGCAGGCCATATGGCGCACCGATCCGAAGCAGTCGGGCGTCGGCGGCGCGTCCGGCGACATCGGCACGCATGCCTACAACCTCGCGCGCTTCGTCTCGGGCCTTGAGCTCGCCGAGCTGGCGGCCGATCTCGACGCCTTCGTGCCGGGCCGCTTGGTGGACGACAACCTCAATGTGCTGCTGCGCTTCAAGCCGGCCGGCAAGGCCCATGCCGCAAAAGGCATGATCTGGGCAAGCCAGGTGGCGCCGGGCCACGAGAACGGGCTGAAACTCCGCGTCTACGGCACCAAGGGCGGCATCGAATGGGTGCAGGCCGACCCGAACTATCTCTGGTACACGCCCTTCGGCCAGCCGAAGCAGCTCATCACGCGGGCCGGCGCCGGTGCGACGTCGGTGGCGGCGCGGCTGACGCGGGTTCCTCCGGGCCACCCCGAAGGCTATCTCGAAGGCTTCGCCAACATCTACCAGGAGGCCGCTCGGGCGATCCGGGCCGCGCGCAGGAAGGGTGGCAAGCCGCCGAAGGACGTCATCTACCCGACGGTGCAGGACGGGGTCGAAGGCGTCGCCTTCGTCGAGGCCTGCGTGAGGTCGTCGAAGAAGAACGGCGCCTGGACGAAGCTTTAACCAGGCTTCAGCCAGTCCTCGCCCGGCCGAGGATACCGCCTTCGTCGAGCGGGGCGAGATGCCAGGACAGCGCCTCCTCGAGGATGTGCGGCGTATGTCCGCCGCGCGCGACGGCGCGCCGGAAATAGTCGGCGAGCAGCTCCCGATAGGCTGGATGCACGCAGTTGCGGATGATGACTTGCGCGCGCTCCCGCGGCGCCAGTCCGCGCAGGTCGGCGAGGCCGACCTCGGTGACGAAGATATCGGTGTCGTGCTCGGTATGGTCGACATGGCTCACCATGGGCACGACGCTCGATACGAGTCCGTTCTTGGCGGTCGACTTGGTGACGAACACCGACAGGTAGGCATTGCGCGCAAAGTCGCCGGAGCCGCCGATGCCGTTCATCATCTGCGTTCCCCGCACATGGGTCGAATTGACGTTGCCGTAGATGTCGAACTCGAGCGCGGTGTTTATCCCGATGATGCCGAGGCGGCGGATCACTTCGGGGTGGTTGCTGATCTCCTGCGGCCGCAGGATGAGCTTCTGCTTGTAGCGCGCCATCTCGGGCAGCACCTGCCGGTATTTGGACTCCGAGAGCGTGATCGACGATCCCGATGCGAAGTCCAGCTTGCCGGCATCGAACAGCTCGAATGTCGAGTCCTGCAGCACCTCGGAATACATGGTGAGACCGTGAAACGGCGAATCCGCGAAGCCGTGGAGCACGGCGTTGGCGATGGTGCCTATGCCGGCCTGCAGCGGCTGCAGCCGCTCGGTCAGCCGGCCCATCTTGACCTCATGCAGGAAGAATTCCGTCAGATGTCCGGCAATGGCGCGGGTCTCCCCGTCGGGCGGCAGCACGGTCGACGAGCTGTCCAGCTTTTCGGTTATCACGATCGCGGCGATCTTTTCGGGGTCGATCGGAATGAAGGGCAGCCCGATCCTGCTCTCCGGCGCAACCACCGGGATGGGTTCGCGCGACGGCCTGCGGGAAGGGATGTAGATGTCGTGCAGGCCTTCGAGGATTTCCGGTTGCGTGACATTGATCTCGACGACAACCTTGGGAGCCAGGATGGCGAAGCTGGCGGAGTTGCCGACCGACGTCGTCGGGATGATGCCGCCCTGCTCGGTGATCGCCACGGCTTCGATGACGGCTATATCCACCGGCCGGATCTGGCGGCTGCGCAGGAGTTCGACCGTCTCGGACAGGTGCTGGTCGACGAACATCACCTCGCCGGCATTGATCGCCTTGCGCAGCGCCGGATCTGACTGGAAGGGGATGCGCCGGGCCAGGACATGCGCTTCGGCCAGGGTCTTGTCGAGGTCGTTGCCGAGCGACGCTCCCGTCATCAGGGTGATCTTCAGGGGCTCGTGGCGGGCGCGTTGTGCCAGCGCCAGCGGCACCGCCTTGGCTTCGCCGGCGCGGGTGAAGCCGCTCATGCCGACGGTCATGCCGTCCTTGATCAGTCTGGCGGCCGTCTCGGCGCTGGTGATCCTGTCCAGCAGTTCGGGCCGGCGGACCCGTTCCCGATAATCTTTCCTGTCTTCCATGTTCGCCTGCTCCGATACGGCCGGCGTTCATGCGACAGGCGTCGCGTGCCATGGCCGGCGCCCCCGCCGTTCCATGGCGCGCCACCTATCACACCCTCACGCCACGGACCAGCCGCCGTCGACCATGATATTGGCGCCGGTGATCAGCGAGGCCGCAGGCGACGCCAGGAAGACGACCGCGCCGGCCACGTCGATCGGGTCGCCGATGCGGCCGAGCGGGATGTGGTTCAGCACATGCTGGTGGAAGTCGGGTTCCTGCAGGCTCGGCCGCGTGCCGTCGGTCCAGATGAAGGTCGGCGCGATGCTGTTCACCGTGATGCCGTGGCGCGCCCACTCAGCCGCGAGACAGCGCGTCAGGTGGTTGATGGCCGCCTTGCTCATGCAATAGATCGACTCGCCGCGCAGCGTCACCGAGCCCGCTTGCGAACTCATGTTGATGACGCGGCCGGACTTCTGCGCGATCATCAGTTTCGCCACCGCCTGGGTGGTGAAGAACGTGCCCTTCAGGTTGATGTTCACCGTGTAGTCGAAATCCTCCTCGGTGACGTCCTCGGCAAGGTTCTCCGGACCGATGCCGACATTGTTGACCAGCACGTCGATGCGGCCGAAGTGCCTGTGCGCCTTGGCGACAGCCTTGCGCACCGAGGCGAGGTCGGCGAGGTCCATCTGGACGGCCAGCGCGCGCCGGCCGAGCGCTTCCATCTCGGCAACCAGCGCCTTGCCGTCCCTGGGCTTGCGCACGCCGACGATCATGTCGGCCCCCGCCCCCGCGCAGGCAAGCGCCGAGGCGCGGCCGATGCCTCGCGTGGCGCCCGTGACGAGAACGATCTTCCCGCTGAGATCGAAGCTTGGCGTTGTCGTGGTCGTCATGGTTCCCTCCCTGTGCAGCGACTGCCCAAGGAGTAGCGCCGGCCGGCTCCGTGTGGAAGCGGCTCGATCCGTCGGAAGGGAACGAAGCGCCATGCCGTGCATTTCAGCTGTCCGGCGCGCCGCAGGACATGACGCCGCGCGCCTGCCTCGCGACGGAGAGCCTGCGAGGCAACCGAGTGGAGTTCGACATGGCGCCCCGCCCCGCCTGGAGAGGTTATCTGAAGCTGTCGCTCGTCACCTGCGCCGTCGAGCTTTCGGGTGCGACGACGAATGCCGAGAAAGTATCCTTCCGCACGCTGAACCGGGAGACCGGCAACGCCGTACGACGGCAGTACATCGATTCCGAGAGCGGCAAGCCGGTCGACGAGAAGAACGAGGTGAGGGGATACGAGGTTGAGAAGAACGAGTTCCTGTTGATCGAGGACGAGGACATGGAGGCGGTGCAGATCGAATCCTCGCACACGCTGAGCCTCGACAGTTTCGTCGACAAGGCCGAGGTCGATCCGGTCTATATCGAAAAGCCCTACTACCTGGCGCCGGCCGACAAGGTGTCCGAAGAGGCCTTCGCGGTGATCCGGCAGGCGCTGGAGACCAAGAAGATGGCCGGGCTGGGGCGCATCGTGCTCTATCAGCGCGAGCGGCCCTGCATGATCGAGCCTTTCGGCAACGGCATGCTGCTGACGACGCTGCGCTATGGCGACACGGTGCGTTCGGCCGACGAGGCCTATGACGGTCTCGCCAAGGTCGAGGTCGACGAGGACATGCTGGATCTCGCGATGCGCGTGATCGACAGGAAGAAGGGCAAGTTCGATCCGGCGAAGCTGGAGGACCGCTACGGCCAGGCGGTGATCGACCTGATCAAGTCGAAGAAGAAGAGCGGACGCAAGGCGCCGGCTCGTGAGGCCGAGGACAGGCCTTCGAACGTGATCAACCTCTTCGATGCGCTGAAGAAAAGTCTTTCCTCGGGCGGGAACGACAACAAGGCCGAGGGGCCCAAGGCGAAGGCGTCGACGCGCAAGTCCGCTGGATCGAAGAAGGCTGCGCCCGCCGGGAAGGCGCCTGCCGCCAAGGCGACTGCCAGGAAGAAGACGTCGGCGAAAGACCGGGCCTAGCCTATGGAAAATCTCGAAACCTACCGCGCCAAGCGCAATTTCAGGCAGACGCCGGAGCCGTCCGGCAAACGCGGACGCCGGGCGGCGAAGGCCGAAGGCGGCGTCTTCGTCATTCACAAGCATGATGCGACCCGGCTGCACTACGATCTGAGGCTCGAGCACGACGGCGTGCTGTGGAGCTGGGCGGTGACGCGCGGCCCGAGCCTTGATCCGCACGAGAAGCGGCTGGCCTTGCATGTCGAGGACCATCCGCTGGATTACGGATCGTTCGAAGGGAACATCCCGAAAGGCCAATACGGTGGGGGCTCGGTCGTCATCTGGGACGAGGGGCGGTGGGCGCCGGAGGGCGACCCGGCCGCCGGCATGAAGAAGGGCCATATCCGCTTCGAGCTCGAGGGACATAAGCTGCACGGGGCCTGGCATCTGGTGCGGCTGAAGCCAAGGCCCGGCGAGAAGCGCGACAACTGGCTGCTGATCAAGTCGGACGACGCCTTCGCGCGGCCCGGCGAGGATATCCTGGAGGAGCAGCCGCGCTCGGTGAAATCAGGCAGGACCAATGACGAGGTCGCGGCGGGCAAGAAGGCCGCGGCCCCCTCGCCCAAGGTTATAAAGAAGGCCGCGACCGCCCGGCGGGCAAAGACCGGCAAGGCCGCCGCCATGCCCGGCTTCGTCGAACCGCAACTGGCGACGCTCCGCTCGACCCCGCCATCGGGTGAGGAATGGCTGCACGAGGTGAAGTTCGACGGCTACCGCATCCAGGCGCATGTTTCGGGCGGCAAGGTGACGTTGTTCACCCGCAAGGGCCTCGACTGGACCGCCAAGTTCGGCACGGCGATTGCGGAAGCGCTCGCCGCGCTCGACTGCCAGGACGCGATCCTCGACGGCGAGGTGGCCGTGCTGTCGGACAGCGGCGTGGCTTCCTTCTCGGCATTGCAGGCAGCACTTTCGGCCGGCCGCACCGAGCGCATGCTGTTCTACGTCTTCGATCTACTGCATCTCGATGGCGAGGACCTGCGCGGCGAGCCGCTTATCGAGCGCAAGGCAAAGCTGCATAAGCTCGTCGGTGCGACCGAAGGAACTTCGCCCGTGCTCTATAGCGAGCACTTCGTCGCGCCCGGCGAGGCGATGCTGACCCAGGCCTGCCGGATGGGACTGGAAGGCGTCGTTTCCAAACGCGCCGACGCGCCCTACCAGAGCGGGCGCAGTCTTTCCTGGATCAAGTCGAAATGCACGCTCAGGCAGGAATTCGTCATCCTGGGATATGTACCGTCGACTGCCAGCGGCCGCGGTCTGCGATCGCTCGTCGTCGGCTACAACGAGAAGGGGAAGCTGCACTATGGCGGCCGCGTCGGCACCGGGTTTTCGGGCGGGACGACCAATGACCTGAAGAAGCGGCTCGACCGCATCGCGACGGAGACGCCGCCGATTGAAGGGCCGGAGGCCAAGGACCGGAAGGTCGTGTGGGCAAGGCCGGAGCTTGTCGCCGAGGTGGAGTTCCGCAGCTGGACCGGCGACGGCATATTGCGGCAGGCGTCCTTCCAGGGGCTGCGCGAAGACAAGCCGGCCAAGGAGGTCGTTGCCGAAACCGACGTTCTGGCCAAAGATGCGGGCGCCAAGACCGACAAGGCGGGCAAATCGCCAGCCGCCAAGCGCGCCCGCAGGAAGGCCGGAACCATGTCCGTGACGCTGACCAGTCCCGACAAGCTGCTGTGGCCGGAAGCCGGCGTCAGCAAGGAGGACCTGCTCGGCCACTACGAAAAAGTCTGGCCGCGCATGGAGCCGTTCGTCGTCAACCGGCCGCTCAGCCTGGTGCGCGCGCCCGACGGCGTCGACGGGCAGCGCTTCTTCCAGAAGCATGCGTCAAAGGGCATGCACGAGGCGATCATCCGCACCAGCGATCCGGAGGACGGGGAGGAGCTGCTGTCGATCCGCGATTTCGACGGGCTGGCCGCGCTGGTGCAGTTCGGCGTCGTCGAGGTGCATGTGTGGGGCTCGACGCTCGAAGCGATCGAACAACCCGACCAGATCATCTTCGACCTCGATCCGGACGAGGGGCTCGATGTCGAGGACGTTCGAGCGGCGACGCTCGACGTCAAGGAGCGGCTCGATGCGCTCGGCCTGCCGGCCTTTGTCAAGACCTCGGGCGGCAAGGGCTTTCATGTCGTCGTGCCGCTGAAGCCCAGGGCGGACTGGGACACGGTGAAGACGTTTTCGCACGACTTCGCGCGCGCCATAGAGCAGGCGGCGCCGGACCGCTACACCTCGGTGCTCTCCAAGAAGGCGCGCAAGGGCCGCATCTTCGTCGACTACCTGCGCAACGGGCGCGGCTCGACAGCGGTGGCGCCGTGGTCGTCGCGCGCCAAGGCCAAGGCGACGGTCGCCGTGCCAGTGACGTTCGAAATGGTGAGGGAGGGCATCGGTCCAGCCGACTTCACGATCGGCTCGAAAGCGCTGGAGGATGCTCTGAAGCGTCCCGACCCATGGGCGGATTTCTTCAAGGCGGCCAAACCGCTCAAGCTGTAGAAAGCGACCGGCGCGCAAGCATCGAGGCGCGCCGTCCCGCGCTGGGTGGGCAACGCTCCAGCCGCTACCGGCTACTTGGTTTTTGCCCGGACGCCCGGCTTTTTCGCGGCTGGACCCTTCGCCACGGCGGCCGGCTTGGAGACCGCCTTCGGCTTTGCGGCGGCCGCCACGCGGACGGGATTCTTCTTCGCCGCGGCGTCCTCGGCGTCGACTTCCCTGGTGGCTTCGTCCCAGTGGTCGCGGTCGTGACCATGCAGGCGGCCGCGGCTTTCCCAAATTGCGTGCGCGCGTTGACGGATACGATGTTGCCGGTCGTCGGTCATGTTTGCCTCCAGTCCATGCGCTGGCGATCCTAGCATAAATGCCGCAATGCAACAGAGGCGGGACACCGCCGTGGCGTCCTTCGAGAGATCAATTTTCCAGGAGGCTGTTCCTGAGCATTTCGAGCACCGCCTCCGCCGCGCGAGCGGTGCCGGGCTCGGCGGCCATCTTGCGGGCATTGGCGGCGAGGCGCTGTCGCATCGGGCGGTCCCCAAGAAGAGAGGTGATCGTCGAGGTCAGTTCGTCCGGTGTCCATGCGGCGCGGTCGAGGCGGAGGCCGACGCCGGTCTCGACGGCGCGTTGGGCGTTGTCGTGGCCGTCCCAGCAATACGGCATCACAAGCGAAGGCACGCCGAAATAGAGCGCCTCGCAAAAACTGTTGTTGCCGCCGTGGTGGATGAAGAGGTCGCATTGCGAGACGACCGAGGGCTGCGGAAACCAGGCGTCGAGATAGACGTTGTCGGGAACGGCGCGGTACGTCTCGCGGAGACCGCCGACATTGACGATGAACCGTGCCGGCATCGCGGCGAAGACGCCAATCATGCGTTCGATCAGGTCAGTGTCGCCGGCGCCCAGGCTGCCGAAGCCGAGATAGACCAGCGGTCCTTCGCCGCGCGGGAAGTCGGGCAGGTCGAACGGTCCTTCGCTGCGGACGCACCCCTCCAGGTAGACGAATCTTTGCGGATCGAGCGGATGGACGCGCTCGCGCCGCACGATCGCCGGGGTCAGCAGCAGGTTCAGCCAGGGAGAGGTTTCGAGAAAGATCCCGGCGTCGAGCGCGGGAAGGCCGACGCTGGCGCGAAAGCGGTTGAACCGCTCATGCGCCGGGGCGACGGCCTCGAGATAGCGCTTCTCGAAGAGCGGCCGAGCGGGGTCGTCGGCGGCCAGGCCCGAGAGGTAGGGCGGCACGCTCGGATCGGGCAGCTCCGTCTCGGCGCAGGAGATCATGCGCACCCATGGGACGCCGGAGGCGGCTAGCGCCGGAAACATGACGACATTGTCGAGCACGACGGCGTCGGGCTTCAGCCGCGCGAGCAGTTGCCGCAGCGAGGCTTCCACACCGATCGCGGTGTCGACGATCGCCTCCCAGGTCGGCCCGACATAGGTGTCGAGTTGCTCTACCGGCGAGAGGTTGAAATGCGGCAGGTGGCGTTCGACGAAAGCCTGCCATGTGTCCGGTCGCCGCTCGGCCGCAGGGGCCGACAGGTGATGCTCGGGAAAGCCGTAGTCGGCGAAGAGCCCGGAAAACCCCGGATGGCAGATGAAGACCGGCCGGGCGCCGCGCTCGCGCAAGGCCTGCGCGATGCCGATGCAATTCAGCGCAGCGCCGAAGCTCGCTTCGGGAAAGAGCGCGACGGTCGGCGCGGCCCGGCTCATCGGCCGTTCCGTTCGCCGGC
>DATDJN010000042.1:0-2245 GCA_036520515.1 Rhizobiaceae bacterium | reverse complement strand
GCTGAGGCAGCATCTGGCGGCGGGGGCGGCCCTGATCCTGCTCGACGAGCGCGGCAAGAACATTTCGTCCGAGGATTTCGCCAACCGGATCGCCGCGCTTCGCGACGGCGGCAGGCGCGCCGCGGTCATTGCTGTCGGGGGGCCTGACGGCCATGACCCGTCGCTGCGCGATTCGGCTGAGCTGGTTCTCTCCTTCGGCGCGCAGACCTGGCCGCACCAGATGGTGCGCATCATGCTCGGCGAGCAGCTTTACCGCGCCGCGACCATCCTGTCGGGGCACCCCTATCACCGGGCCTGAACGGACGATCGCTTCCGAAAAACCGCTTCGCACTTTTCGGGATGATGCTCTGGAATTCCGACAAATTGGGTGAAACGGTTTGCGGGCCTTGGTCACGCGATGGTTGATGGTTCGTTAACGAAGCAATCGGTAGGATCGGAACTTCACGGAATGATTTCGGGCGCCGGCTTAGGCGACGAATCCAGGGGACGAATGAAGGGTTCAGGCAGGACATGGATTGGCCAGTGGCGCGGCCTTGCCGCCGCTGCGCTGCTTGCGATGTCTTGCCTTCCGGCGGCCGCCGAAGAGACGGCCTCGATCGATCCCGGCCCCGAACGGCATAAGGTCGGACAATCGGTCGCCGAATATGAGCGCGTGTCACGCGAGATCACGCTCAGCGAGGAGCGCAAGGCGACGCTCGCCGCCGAGATCGCAAAGGTCAAGAAGGATGCGGCGTCGATCACCGCGGCGCTGATCCAGTCGGCCAAGACCGAGCGCAAGCTGAGCCAGGATATCGAGGACATCAGCGACCGCGTCGAGGCGCTGAAGACGCAGGAGGACGGGATCAGGCAGTCGCTCGCCGGGCGGCGAGAGGTGCTGGCCGAGGTTCTGGGCGCGCTCCAGCGGATGGGGCTCAATCCGCCGCCGGCCCTCCTGGTGACGCCGGAGGATGCGCTGGCGTCGGTGCGCAGCGCGATCATGCTTGGCGCCGTGGTGCCTGGCCTGCGCAAGGAGACGGAGGCGCTGGTCGCCGACCTCACGGAACTGACCCGCATCGCCGCCTCGATCGGGGACGAGCGCTCGCGGCTGTCGAAGGCTTTCGGCGAGCAGCTTGCCGAGAAGGAGAGGCTCCAGCTTCTGGCGACGGAGAAGCAGCGGCTGCAGGCCGAGCACGAGACGGCGCTGAGCGCCGAGCAGCAGCGTTCGGAAGAGCTGGCCGGCAAGGCGAGGAGCCTGAAGGAGCTGATCGCGGCGCTGGAGAAGGACGCTGCGGAGGCCGAGAAGAAGCGCCTCGCCGAGGCCGCCGACGATATGCGCAAGGAAGAGCTTGCCGCCCTGCCGGTTCCGGAGGCGAATCAGCTCGCCGCGGCCGCGCCGTTCAACACGCTGAGGGGCCAGCTTGCCTTGCCTGTGACCGGCAGGTTCGCCCGCCGTTTCGGCGACAAGGACGGTAACGGCGGCGTGATGCACGGCGACACGCTTGCGACACAATCGGGCTCCATCGTCACAGCGCCGTCTGACGGGAGCGTTCTTTATGCGGGGCCATTCCGTTCTTATGGACAACTCTTGATCCTGAACGCTGGCGACGGCTATCATGTCGTCCTGGCGGGGATGAGCAGAATCAGCGTCGTATCGGGTCAGTCCGTTCTGGCCGGCGAGCCGATCGGCGCGATGGGTGAGGCCAGGGTCGCGAGCGCGTCGGCCGAGACCCTTGGAAATGCCGTGCCGGAACTCTACGTTGAGTTTCGCAAGGATGGGAAACCCGTCGATCCGTCTCCATGGTGGGCGGACCGTCACTCTGGAAGGACAGGAAATGGTGCGTAAATTGTCGCTTCTGTTTGCGGGCGCCCTGATGGGCGCTTCGGCCATGAGCCTGGTCTACGGAGCGCCAAGTTCTACGGCCAACGCGGCTGGTTCGGAAACCTACAAGCAGCTCGCCATCTTCGGCGACATATTCGAGCGGGTGCGGGCGCAGTACGTGACGCCCCCCGACGAGAAGTCGCTGGTCGAGAACGCCATCAACGGCATGCTCACCTCGCTGGATCCCCATTCTTCCTACATGAACGCCGAGGCGGCGAAGGACATGCGTGTCCAGACCAAGGGCGAGTTCGGCGGGCTCGGCATCGAAGTGACCATGGAAAACGAGCTGGTCAAGGTCATCACCCCGATCGACGACACGCCGGCCGCCAAGGCCGGGGTGCGCGCCGGCGACTACATCGCCGAGATCGATGGCGAGGAGGTTCGCGG
>DATDJN010000041.1:0-6309 GCA_036520515.1 Rhizobiaceae bacterium | reverse complement strand
CTCGCCGACATAGGGATGGCGTTCGGCGATCTTGAGCTGGTTCGAATATTCGTAGACATCCTTCATGCGCGGGATGTCGGAGCAGTCGAGCTTCGGGTCCAGGCCCTGCGTATACATGTTGAGGGCCAGCGTCACGATGTCGACATTGCCGGTGCGCTCGCCGTTGCCGAACAGCGTGCCCTCGACGCGGTCGGCGCCGGCCATCAGCCCGAGCTCGGTGGCGGCGACGCCGGTGCCGCGGTCGTTGTGCGGGTGCAGCGAGACGATGATGTTGTCGCGATTGTCGAGCTGGCGGCACATCCATTCGATCTGGTCGGCATAGATGTTTGGCGTCGACATCTCGACGGTTGCCGGCAGGTTGATGATCAGCTTGTTTTCGGGCGTCGGCCGCACGATCTCGGTGACGGCGTTGCAGATCTCCAGCGCCACCTCGAGTTCGGTGCCGGTGAAGCTTTCGGGCGAATACTGGAAGCGGTAGCCGCCGCCTGCTTTCGCCGCCATGTCGGTGATCATCTTGGCCGCGTCCGTGGCGATCTGCTTGATGCCGGCAACGTCCTTGGCGAAGACCACGCGGCGCTGCAATTCGCTGGTCGAATTGTAGAAATGCACGATCGGGTTCTTCGCGCCCTCGAGCGCCTCGAAGGTGCGCGCGATCAGTTCAGGGCGGCACTGCACCAGCACCTGCAGCGACACGTCGTCCGGCGTGCCGCCTTCTTCTATCGCCCAGCGCGCAAAGTCGAAATCGGTCTGCGAGGCCGAGGGGAAGCCGACTTCGATCTCCTTGAAGCCCATGTCGAGCAGCAGTTGGAACATGCGCGCCTTGCGGTCCTGGCCCATCGGGTCGACCAGCGCCTGGTTGCCATCGCGCAGGTCGACCGAGCACCAGATCGGGGCCTTCTCGATGCGTTTCGACGGCCAGGTGCGGTCGGCGAGGCCGACCATCGGGTAGGGCTCGTACTTGCGGGGGGCATCGGGCATGCCCTTGGCATTCGAGGCTTTGGTCTTTGCGTCCATCTTGTCTGCTCCCGGCGGCTGCGTCTCAAGCGCAGGCGACGCCTAACGATTGTTCATGCTGGAATGGGGACTGGCAAGGAGCCTGGCAGCGCTAGGCGGCGATCGACCGCCGGGCGCTCCTCAACGGACCCGGCGATCGCCGATAAGGCCGAGAAGAAGCAGCGTCGAAGACAGCGCGCGAACGGTATCAGCCGCGAAAGCGGGCCGACCGGGTCTGGCATGTGCCTGGCGCGTGAGCATGGCGGTCTCATACAGCAGTGTCCCTTGGGTGGCAAGGGTGAGCCTCAAGGCTTCACCCAGCGCGACACGAGCCGCGCCAGCGATGGGCCGAAAGCCAGGACCAGGATCAGCCGGGCGCTCTGCAAGGCCATGACGAAGGAGAGATCGACGCTGTCGGACGCCGCGGCGATGATGGCGATGGAATCCAGCCCGCCAGGACTGGTCGCCAGATAGGCGGTCAGCGGGTCGATGCCGAGTTCGTAGCTGATCAGCATGGCGAGCCCGCCGCAGAAGGCCATCAATGCAAGGATCGAGCCGATGATCTGGGGCAGCGCGCGCACCGCGTGACGCAGGATCTTGCTCGTGAAGTTCAGCCCTACAGTCCAGCCGATCAGCATGTAGGAAATCGCGAGCAGCCATTGGGGAAGCTGCAGAGGAACGCCGAAACCAAGATGAAGGGTCGAGGCGAGGATGACGGCGCCGAGGAAGTAGGGCGAAGGCAGCCGCAGCAGCCGCCCGAGCAAGCTGCCGGCCGCAGCGATCGCCAGCATGGAGCCGAAGGCCGGCCAGTCGATCGCCGGAAACCAGACAGTGGCAGGCTGCTCCACTCCCGACGTATCGACCCAAAGACGGGCGATGAGCGCGGCGGCGATCGAGACCATGATGACGCGCAGATACTGCATGAAGGCGACCAGGCGGGCGTCGGCGCCGAATGCCTCGGCCATGAGCACCATGGCGGTGGAGCCGCCGGGAGCCGAGCCCCAGACCGCGGTTGTTCCGGGCAGGGTGTTGAAGCGGCTGATGAACCAGCCGAGGAAACTCGATGCGGCCAGGGTCGCTACCACGATGCCGCCGAACAGCGGCCACTCGTCGGCGAACGTCGTCAGGATGTCTGGCGAGATGGAGCTTGCGACGAGGCAGCCGACGACGGCCTGGGAACCCGTGAAGGCAAGTCGCGGAACCCGGATGGAGGCCCCGTTGGTTCCTGCGATAACGGCGGCGAACATCGGTCCAAGCAGCAGCGCCGCCGGCATGTCGGCCAGTTCCAGCGCACCCGCGAAGAGCAGCGACAAGACCAGCAGTGCGGGCCACTGGACTCCGACATGCCATCTTTCCAGGCGCTGGGGCGGTGGAGCCGGGGCGGGAGAGTCCATCGTCAGGTCATAGACCCGGTTGGCGAGAAATGTCAGGCCCGCCGCCAGAAAAATCATTCGCCCAGCGGCGCCAGGCGGAGGCCCTCACGCGAACGGGACCGCGCTCGTCCCCGGCGGCAGCTTGGCCTCGTCGTCGGGCTCGACGTGAATGGTGATGCGCACGCTCGGGATTTCGGCGCGCAGCGCCTCTTCGATGCGGTCGCAGATGATGTGGCTCTCGCGTACGCTCATGTCACCGTCAACGATCAGGTGGAATTCGATGAAGGTGGCGCGGCCGGCGATGCGGGTCTTGAGGTCGTGCACCTCCATCGCGCCCTTGGAATTGGCCGAGATGATGTCGCGGATGCGGAAATGCTCGTCCTTGTCGACGGCGCGGTCCATCAGCCCCTGCACCGACGAGCCGATGACGTGCCAGCCCTGCCAGAGGATGTTCAGCGCGACGATGACGGCGAGCGCCGGGTCGAGGATCTTCCAGCCGGTGAGGGTCGCGGCGACGAGGCCGACGAGCACGCCGACCGAGGTGACGACGTCGGTCATGATGTGCTGACCGTCGGCGATCAGCGCCGGCGAGCGCTCGCTGCGGCCGGCACGGATAAGGACTTGCGCGAAGACGAGGTTGATGACGGAGGCTATCGCGTTGACGGCGAGGCCAGGCCATGGCTGGTTCAGATCGACCGGCGTCGTCCAGGCGCGCGCAACCTCGACCAGGATCAGCAGCGCCGCGACGACAATGAGCACGCCTTCCAGCACCGCCGAGAAATACTCGGCCTTGTGGTGGCCGAAGGGATGATCCTGGTCGGCCGGCGTGTGGCTGACGCGGATCGCCCAATAGGCAGCCAGCGCTGCGATGACGTTGACGGTCGATTCCAGCGCATCGGAATAGAGCGCCACGGAGCCCGTCATCCACCAGGCAAGCGTCTTCAGGCCGAGCACCACGAACGCGATGACGATCGACCAGAAGGCGAGCCGCGCAACCCTTTTCTTGGCGGCCGCCGATGTGGAAACTGCAGTCAACTCTAGGCCGCCTTGTCCTTCGCCTTGCGTGGCAGGTGCGCGACGACGTTCTCGATCATGCGCATGCCGGCGTTCTGGCCGAGCGTCATGATCGATTCCGGGTGGAACTGCACGGCCGCGATTGGCTCCTTGCGATGCTCGAAAGCCATGATGACGCCGTCCTCCGTCTCCGCCGTCACGAGGAAATCGTCGGGAAGGCGCGCCGGGTCGGCAAAGATGGAGTGGTAACGGCCGACGGTAACTTCCTTTGGCAGGCCGGAGAAGATGACGCCGGGCTTGGAGACGCGGATGCGCGACGGCTTGCCATGCATCGGGATGCGGAGCTGTCGAAGCTCGCCGCCATAGGCCTCGGCGAGCGCCTGCAGCCCCAGGCAGACGCCGAAGATCGGCAGGTCCCGCTGGCGCGCTTTCCTGATCGTGGCGGCACAGTCGAAATCCTTCGGCATGCCGGGGCCAGGCGACAGCACGACGAGGTCAGGCTTGAGCCTATCGAACACTTCCTCGGGAACCGGCGAGCGGACGGTCGAGACGTTGGCGCCGGTCTGCCGGAAATAGTTGGCCAGGGTGTGGACGAAGCTGTCCTCGTGGTCGACGAGCAGGATGTTGACGCCGTCGCCGACCTTGGAGGCCTGGCGTTCGGCGGTCGCGGAATTCCCGGCCTTGGCGTCACGGATGGCGGAGAGCATGGCTGAGGCCTTCAGTTCGGTTTCGGCTTCTTCTTCCTCCGGCACGCTATCATAGAGCAGCGTGGCGCCAGCGCGCACCTCGGCGATGCCGTCCTTGACGCGGATGGTGCGCAATGTCAGGCCGGTGTTCAGGTCGCCGTTGAAGTGCACCATGCCGATCGCCCCGCCATACCAGGCGCGCGGGCTCTTCTCGTTCTGCTCGATGAAACGCATGGCCCACAATTTGGGCGCTCCGGTGACGGTGACGGCCCAGGCATGGCTGAGGAAGGCATCGAAGGCGTCCATGCCCTCGCGCAGCCGGCCCTCGATGTGGTCGACCGTGTGGATGAGGCGCGAATACATCTCGATCTGGCGGCGGCCGATGACGCGCACCGAGCCCGGCTCGCAGACCCTGGACTTGTCGTTGCGGTCGACGTCCGAGCACATGGTCAGCTCGGACTCGTCCTTCTTGGAGTTCAGGAGCTTCAGGATCTGCTCGCTGTCGGAAATGGCGTCGTCGCCGCGCTTGATGGTGCCGGAGATCGGGCAGGTCTCGACGCGGCGGCCATTGACCCGCACGAACATCTCGGGCGAGGCGCCGATCAGATATTCGCCCTCGCCGAGGTTGATGAAGAAGGAATAGGGCGACGGGTTGATCTGCTTCAAGCGGCGGCTGATGTCCGAGGGTGCGGTCTCGCAGCGCTCGTAGAACATCTGGCCGGGCACGACCTCGAACAGGTCGCCGCGGCGGAAGCTTTCCATCGCCCTGGTGACGAGCTTGGCATATTCGCCGGGCTCGTGGTCGCCGCGCGGCGGGATGCGGTCGGAAGGCTTGAAGGGCGCCTTCTCGCCGTCGCGCGGCAGGCCCTCGGTCGAGAAGCCGTGGCCCGAATAGTCGTAGCGGTCGTGCCAGGCCTTGGCCTGGTGATGATCGACGACGAGGATCTCGTCGGGCAAATAGAGCACCAGGTCGCGCTGGCTCTCGGCGCGCTTCAGCGAATAGTCGACCGGATCGAACTGGAAGGCGAGGTCGTAGCCAAAGGCGCCGTAGAGGCCGAGATTCGCATCCTGGTCTGTGCGGAAGAGCGCGGTGACGGCGCGCAGAACGGTGAAGACCGAGGGCACGCGGCTGCGCTCCTCCTCGGTGAAGACGCGGCCCGGCTCGGCGATGGTGAGCGAAAGCCGCTGCTTCGACGTCTGGGCGAGCGTCACCTCCTTCAACGCCGAGACGGCCTTGCCGATGATCGGCAGCAGGACCTCGCCGCGAAGGTTCAACGCCTCGATGCGCATGGCGCGGCCGCGGGCGGAGATGACGACCGGAGGATCGATGATGGCGGTGTCCCAGCGGGTGTAGCGGCCGGGATATTCGTAGTTCGAGGAGAAGACCGCGCCGCGGCGGCTGTTCAGCCCGTCGACATAGGCTTCGATGGCGCCGGCATAGGGCGTATCGTGGCGTTCCCTGGTGATGGTCACGCCGCCGGCGGTGGCAAATCGCTCCGCCCCGTTTTCAAGCACTACGATGGTCATTCCCCGTCTCCGTTCTCGTCTGCGGGACCCGGAAAGCACCTGAAAAACAAATGGCCGCCCGGGTTTTTCCCTGCGGCCACCAACTATTTCTCGCGCGCACGCGCGGTCAGGCCGCTGTCAGCAGGCCCACCACCAGTTCATCGCGCTCGAAAGCTTCGTCATGGGAGTCTCCATAGCGGCGAACGGGCCGGTGCGCAATGAGATTCATGGTGGCTCAATCCTCGAGCGCGCCGTCCTTCGGCCTGGCGCTCCTGGCATCGCCGACCAGCTTGATGATGTCGTCGCCGGCGCGGCCCGAGCGGTGGGCGCTGCGGGTGAGGACGTAGCCGGCCTGCGGCGCGTGGAGGTCGAGCGCGCCGTCCTCTTCGCCGGGCGCATGCACGATGGTGGCGAGCTTCTGGCCCTTCCGGACGCGGTCGCCGGGTGCGACATGGAACAGGATGGCGCCGCCGCGCGGCATGGCGATCATCTCGACATTGTCGATCGGGGCGGCGATGCCGACGAATTTCCTCGGCTTTGCGGCCTTCTCGTCGGCGACGACGCCGCGCGCGGCGAGCAGGCGGTAGATGCCTTCGGCGTCGGACTTCGCATAGGACGGCTCGACGTCGCGCAGGCCGCGATATTCGACCGTGGTGACGACGCGCCGGTCGAGGCCGGCCTTCTCGGGCGGCAGCTGCAGCCAGGGATGGATCGCCGCCTCCTCGAAGGCAGCGCCG
>DATDJN010000040.1:0-16136 GCA_036520515.1 Rhizobiaceae bacterium | reverse complement strand
TTATTGGCGATCCCGGCAGGATTCGAACCTGCGACCATCGGCTTAGAAGGCCGGTGCTCTATCCAACTGAGCTACGGGACCGCAAAGGCCGGATGAACCGGCGACTTTTTCCTGGAGGCGCCGCGCTCAATGCGTCCAGGGAATTTTGCGGTCATAGCGGAAATTTTCCGCGTAGGAAATCTGCCGGCGCTTTGCCTCTTTCGGCTCCTGTACGCGATATGCCAGCCCGTTTTTCTCGGCGTAGGCGATCGCCTCTTCCTTCGTCTCGAAGGTCAGCCTGATCTGGCTCTTCATGTCGCCGGAACTCGTATAGCCCATCAGTGGATCGATCTTGCGCGGCATTTCGGGCTCGAATTCCAGAACCCAATAGCCGGTCTTGGCTTTGCCCGACTGCATAGCGGTCTTGGCGGGGCTGAATATGCGTGCTGACATATCTGGCTGTTTCCTGACTCGGGAGTTCCGCGACTTCTACCACACCTACCTGCCGCTTCAACGACAGCTTGGCCTACGCGGGAAAGTGGTCGGAGTGGCAGGATTCGAACCTGCGACCCCCTGATCCCAAATCAGGTGCGCTACCAGGCTGCGCTACACTCCGGACCCTCAGACGCGAGAGTGCCTAGAAGTTTCAGGCAGCGAACGCAACCGGAAAAGAGCAAGGCGGAGCCATTCGATCAAAAGGAGGTCCCGAAATCGCGCCGAAACGTCTTGTCACCGGCCGCGGACCCGACGTGCGACACGTCGATATGACGCTGATTTTTTTGTGCAAAGTTTCTTTTCGAGAGCCTGACGATGCAGAAACCCTGCTACCATCCGGCAAGGCAATGTGCGAAGGCTCGTCACATGTACAACTTGCTTCGCCAGGACTTCGGGGACCGATAGATGCAGCGCATGGCATATGTCGTCATGCCGGACGGCGCCGCCTGGAAGGTTAAGTGCAACGGCGTCGACTATCCATTCTATGCGACGCAGAACGAAGCTGTGGGCGCTGCCGTCCATGCCGCGTTCGAGGCCGGCAGGCTCGGATACGATTCGCTGGTCCTGGTGCAGGATTCGGAGGGCAGGGTACAGGTCGAATGGACCTACGGCCAGGAGCCCAAGGACCTCGCTGCCGACTGGAGAAAGCGGCAGGCGGGTTGAAGCCGGTTGGCGCGATTGCCACAAATCTCCGGCATGATAGGCTAAGGCGCTCGAGGAGATTCCATGCAACGATTTCTGTCCCTGACAGCGCTCCTTGTAATGCCGGTTCTCGCCAGCTGCGGATACGGGCCTGGCTACGGCAACTCCGATCAGCCGATGATGAGCACCGGCGCTCCTTGCGGGTTCCGCGCGGTTGACGCAGGGATATGCCCGAAGGTCGGGTACAGGGTGCCTCCCGGGGCGCACTACTAAGCGATGATGTGCCGCGCAGGGACGAATGGTGTCTGAATTTGGAGGGCGCTGGTGTCCGCGCCGGGACCGCCTATATATGTGGCTCCCCCACAGCCCGGATATCCACGGCGCCAAGGCGTCTGGGCATGCTTGGATAGAAGCATCCTTTTACAGCCCGGAACGTTGATGGACTTGCCACGGCGGCTTCGGAAACAGAGGCAGAAATGACCGAGAAGGCAATCGAATTCCTTCAGGAATGGATCAACGAAAAGATCCACGCCCGGGAGGCTCCCGCCAGGATTGAACAGGAAGCCGAGGCGCTCGCCAAGCAATGCGCGGCCCAGGCAGCCAATGCCGGCGTGCGGCTCGAGGATATCGAGGAGGAGGTCGGCGATCTCGAAGATTTGATCGCGACCAAACTCGAGGATGCTGTCGAGGCCCGCAAGGGAAATGCAGGCGCCCCGTCCTGACTTTGGCCTCCCGATAGGGGGTCAGCCTGCCTGCCGCGCCGCCGCCAATGCCTTCGCAAGATCGTCCCTGAGATCGTCCACGTCCTCAAGGCCGATCTGAAGCCGGACCAAAGGTCCCGCATAGCTGCCTTTTGCTACGGTACGATCGCCCAGCGAGACGAGCGCCGCCAGGCTTTCATAGCCGCCCCAGGAATAGCCGATCCCGAATATCCCGAGCGCGTCGAGGAAGGCGTGCGACGCCTTCGCCCCTTCACCCGCCAGCACCACCGAAAACAGGCCGCTGGCGCCTGAAAAATCCCGCTTCCACAGGGCGTGGTCCGGATGGCTTTCGAGCGCGGGATAAAGCACTTGGGCGACGCCTTCCTGCTTTTCCAGCCAGCGCGTGATTTCGAGTGTCGTCTGCTGGTGACGCTCCAGCCTGACGCCCATCGTGCGCAGGCCACGCAGCACCTGGTAGACGTCGTCCGGCCCGGCGCAGCTGCCGAGCGTGTTGAATGTCTCGGACAGTTTTTCCCAACAGGCTTCGTTCGCCGACACGGTGCCAAGCAAAATGTCCGAGTGCCCCGCCGGATATTTCGTTGCCGCGTGTATGCTTATGTCCACGCCGAAATCGAGAGCCCGGAAAAAGAGCGGCGTGGCCCATGTGTTGTCGAGCATGACGATCGCGCCTCCCGCATGGGCGGCCTCGGCGATCGCCGGGATGTCCTGGACTTCGAACGTGTTGGAGCCGGGCGATTCGGTGAACACGACCTTGGTGGTCGGCTTCATGAGCGCGGCAATGCCAGCCCCGATGCGAGGATCGTAATATTCGACCTCGACGCCGAAGCGCTTCAGCATGGCATTGGCGAAATTGCGGGTCGGGTGATAGACCGAGTCGACCATCAGCAGGTGGTCCCCGGCGGACAGGAACCCGAGCAACGGCACCGCCACCGCCATCAGGCCGGACGGAACGATGATCGTACCGGCGGAACCTTCGAGTTCGTCGATCGCCTTGGCGAGCGCATCGGTGGTGGGCGTGCCGCGCGTGCCATAGGTATATTTCTGCTGCCGCGACGCGAGGGTCGCGGCATCAGGGAACAGCACCGTCGAGGCATGCACGACCGGTGGATTGACGAAGCCATAGTAGTCGTGCGGGTCGTTTCCCCCATGGGCTAGCCTTGTATTGACGCCGGCGGTTCCCGGAATGCGTTTTGCCATGTCGATCCTTCCCCAGTCATGCTTGGCATAGGATGCGGCAGAAGGAGGCGCAACAGCGGGATGCACCATCGAATGAGCCGGCCGCGACGACGGCCGCTGCGGGCAGTGTAGGGCGGTGTTGATCGGCAGGCGGCCTATTTCTGCCCGGGACGATGGTCTCGCGGGCGGAATTGCCTGCCGCTGCGGCATCTTTCGGCGGTGCTTGCTAAAGCGGCGGATGGCTGGTCATTCCGCTTGACCTCAAGAAAATAATCGCCTTCGATGCATTTTCTGCACGGGGCGCGCAGCATTGCATCGACCAATTCGGTGTGAAGTTCGGAAATGGGCCGGACCACAGGCACACCGCTCCTCGGAACAACAGGTAGCGTTACACGCACAAAACAAGGGTTGAGGGTTATGAAACATACTATGATTGGCATTATCGGCGCGGCGGCGTTCGGCGTGATGGCTTCGGCCGCTTCCGCCGCCACCCTCGATGACGTGAAGGCGAAGGGTTTCATCCAGTGCGGCGTGAACACGGCGCTTGCAGGCTTTTCGGCGCCCGACGACAAGGGTGAATGGACCGGGCTCGACGTCGACTTCTGCCGTGCGGTCGCTGCCGCGGTGTTCGGCGACGGCACCAAGGTGAAGTTCACCCCGCTCAGCGCCAAGGATCGCTTCACCGCGCTGCAGTCGGGCGAGATCGACGTCCTGTCGCGCAACACCACCTGGACGATCAACCGAGACACCGCGCTCGGCCTGAACTTCGCCGGCGTGACCTACTACGATGGCCAGGGCTTCATGATCAACGCCAAGAAGCTGCCGGGCGTCAACTCGGCGCTGCAGCTCTCTGGCGCGTCGGTCTGCGTGCAGTCCGGCACGACGACGGAACTGAACCTCGCCGACTTCTTCAAGGCGAACAATCTCGAATACAATCCGGTCGTGTTCGAGAAGGTCGAGGAAGCGAATGCGGCCTATGACTCCGGCCGCTGCGACGCCTATACGACGGACCAGTCGGGCCTCTACGCGATCCGTTTGACGCTCGCCGCACCGGGCGACCACGTCGTCCTGCCGGAGATCATCTCGAAGGAGCCGCTGGGGCCGGCCGTCCGCCAGGGTGACGACCAGTGGTTCGATATCGTCAAGTGGACCTACTACGCGCTTCTGAACGCTGAAGAACTCGGCATCACCAAGGCCAATGTCGAGGAGATGAAGAACTCGGCGAATCCCGAAATCAAGCGCGTCCTGGGCGTCGAGGCCGAAACCAAGATCGGCACGGACCTCGGCCTGAGCAACGACTGGGTCGCCAACATCATCAAGGCGACCGGCAACTATGGCGAGATCTTCGAGAACAATGTGGGCGCCGGCAGCCCGCTGAAAATCTCGCGCGGCATCAACGCGCTGTGGACCAAGGGTGGTCTGCAATACGGCATGCCGATCCGCTGATCCGTCAGAAGCCGGGGCGTGAAGCGCCCCGGCTTCTGAGCCTTGGAGAAGGGGAACCTCTATGGCCGTGCAGCACGTAACGAGAGCGCAAGAGCCGACGAAGGCCTCGCTCGTCTATGACCCGAAAGTGCGCAGCATCTTCTTCCAGGTGGTGCTGGTTGTCGCTCTTGTCCTCGGCATATGGTGGATCGTCGACAACACGATCGTGAACCTGCGCCGATCGAACATCTCGACCGGCTTCGACTTCCTGCGCGGCCGCGCAGGTTTTGATATTTCCGATCGGCTGATCGAATACACGTCCGACTCCACCTACGGTCGGGCCATTCTCGTCGGCTTGCTGAACACGCTGATGGTGGCGATCACCGGCATCATCACTGCGACGATCCTCGGCTTCATCGTCGGCATCGCGCGTCTCTCGCGCAACTGGCTGCTGCGCAAGATCGCCACCGTTTACGTCGAGGTGTTCCGCAACATCCCGCCGCTGCTGGTCATCTTCTTCTGGTATCTTGGCGTGCTCTCGATCCTGCCGGCTCCCCGCGACAGCATCGTGCTGCCTTTCGGCTCCTACCTCAACAGCCGCGGCTTCTACTTCCCGCGCTTCATCTGGGGCGACGGTTCGTGGCTGATCCTTGCGGGTCTTGTCGTCGGCATCGGCATTAGCTGGTTTGTGGCGCGCCGCGCCAGGGCCCGCCAGATGGCGACCGGCCAGCAGTTCCCGGTATTGTGGACGAGTCTTGCCCTGATCATCGGCTTCCCGTTGCTCGGCTTCGTCCTTGCCGGCTTTCCGCTGACGATCGATCTCCCGAAGGCAGGCACCTTCAACCTGACGGGCGGCTTCAACGTCAAGCCGGAATTCCTGTCGCTCTACCTCGCGCTGTCCTTTTACACAGCGGCCTTCATTGCCGAGATCGTGCGCGCCGGCATCATGGGCGTCAGCAAGGGACAGAGCGAGGCAGCCGCTGCCCTCGGCCTGCGGCCGGGTACGGCGCTGCGTTTGGTGATCGTCCCGCAAGCGCTGCGCATCATCATTCCGCCGCTGACCAGCCAATACCTCAACCTGACCAAGAACTCGTCGCTGGCGGTGGCGATCGGCTTTCCCGACCTCTACGCTATTGGCGGCACGATCCTCAACCAGACCGGCCAGGCGATCGAGATCGTCGTCATCTTCATGGTCATCTATCTCAGCATCAGCCTGCTGACGTCGCTCTTCATGAACTGGTTCAACGCAAAGATGGCGTTGAAGGAGAGGTAGACCCATGCAGGAACATGACATGTCGTGGGTCCGCACCGAGATGACGCTGGCCGAGCCCGCGCCGAGATCCGAGGCCGGCTTGGGCGCCTGGGTCCGCAAGAACCTCTTCGCGACGCCGGTCGATTCGGTGCTGACCGTCCTCGGCCTGCTCTTGGCCACCTGGGCGCTCTCCCAGATCCTCGGCTGGGCGCTCTTCAACGCCGTATGGACCGGATCGGACCGGACCGCATGCCTGACCGTGGACCAGGGCGGCGAACTGCCGTCCGGGTGGTCGGGCGCCTGCTGGGCCTTCGTCAATGCCAAGTTCGGCCAGTTCATGTTCGGTCGCTATCCGATCGACGAACGCTGGCGCGTGATGCTGACCGGCATCCTGTTCGTCGCGCTCCTGGCGCCGCTTCTTGTTCCGCGCGCGCCTTACAAGAGGCTGAACGCGATCCTGTTCTTCGCCGTCTTCCCCTTCATCGCTTTCTTCCTGCTGGTCGGGGGCTTCTTCGGGCTGCCTTACGTGGAGACGTCGCTCTGGGGAGGGCTGCTGGTAACGCTCGTGCTGTCCTATGTCGGTATCGTCGTCTCGCTGCCGCTGGGCATCCTCCTGGCGCTTGGCCGCCGCTCGAAGATGCCGGCGATCAAGATGCTTTCGGTGGTCTTCATCGAGACGGTGCGCGGCGTGCCGCTGGTGACCGTGCTCTTCATGGCAAGCTTCATGCTGCCGCTGTTCGTTCCGCCTGGCGTGACCTTCGACAAGTTCCTGCGCGCGCTCATCGGCGTCGCGCTGTTCGCTTCAGCCTACATGGCCGAAGTGGTGCGCGGCGGCCTGCAGGCGATCCCCAAGGGTCAGTACGAGGGGGCCGACTCGCTCGGCCTTGGCTACTGGCAGAAGATGAGCTTGATCATCATGCCGCAGGCGCTGACGCTGGTGATTCCGGGCATCGTCAACACCTTCATCGGCATGTTTAAGGACACGACGCTGGTGCTGATCATCTCCATGTTCGACCTGCTCGGCATCGTGAAGCAGAACCTTTCCGACGCCAACTGGGCGACGCCGCAGACGGCAAAGACGGGCCTGGTCTTCGCCGCGATCGTGTTCTGGCTATTCTGCTTCGGCATGTCACGCTACTCGATGTACATGGAACGCCGGCTCGACACCGGGCACAGACGATAAGACGACAAGGGGTATGGGCCGATGACCATCGAAAATGCTGTCAGCGCCGAAGAGATCAAGGTCGATGTCAAGAAGATGCATATCTCCGACACCGACGTGGCGATCGAGATTATCGGCATGTCGAAGTGGTACGGCGACTTCCATGTGCTCAAGGACATCGACCTGAAGGTCATGCGCGGCGAGCGCATCGTCGTCTGCGGACCATCCGGGTCCGGCAAGTCGACCATGATCCGCTGCATCAACCGGCTGGAGGAGCATCAGAAAGGAAGGATCATCGTCGACGGCAAGGAACTCACCAACGACCTCAAGAAGATCGACGAGGTGCGCCGCGAGGTCGGCATGGTGTTCCAGCACTTCAACCTTTTCCCCCATCTGACCATCTTGGAGAATTGCACGCTGGCGCCGATCTGGGTGCGCAAGATGCCCAAGAAGGAGGCCGAGGAGATCGCCATGCATTTCCTCAAGCGGGTGAAGATTCCGGAGCAGGCGCACAAGTATCCCGGACAGCTTTCCGGCGGGCAGCAGCAACGCGTGGCGATCGCCCGTTCACTCTGCATGAACCCGCGCATCATGCTCTTCGACGAGCCGACTTCGGCGCTCGATCCCGAGATGATCAAGGAAGTGCTGGAGACGATGGTCAGTCTCGCCGAGGAGGGCATGACGATGCTCTGCGTGACGCACGAGATGGGGTTCGCCCGCAAGGTCGCCAATCGTGTGATCTTCATGGATGCCGGCCAGATCGTCGAGCAGAACACGCCGGTCGAGTTCTTCGATCACCCCAGGCACGAGCGCACCAAGCTGTTCCTCAGCCAGATTCTGCACTGACGCCGCGCTCAGAGCTTCAATGCGGGCGGCTTCCAGCCGTAGAGCCAATCGAAGCTCGCGGCGAGTTGTTCAGGCGCGCGCACACGCAGGATCGCGTTTCGCACGGCGGCGACCGGTCCGCCTGCGTGCCACGCCATGCGGTTGAACGAACCGCGGCGGGCAACGCGCTCGACGCGCTTTTTCCGCTCCTTCTCCCAGAGGGCGAGGGCAGCGGCGACGCTGCCCGGCGACGCCAGCACATGGCCGGCCAGCGTCTCGGCGTCTTCGATCGCCATCGCTGCCCCCTGCGCGGCAAAGGGCGTCATGGCATGGGCGGCGTCGCCGATCAGCACGATGCCGCCAGGCGCGGTCCAGGGACCGCCCGGCGCCGCGTGGATGGGCCAGATCGTCCATTCGCCTGCGTCGTCGGCGAGCTTCCCAAGCGCCGGCGCGGCGCGTCGCATGGCGTTCCTGAGAACCGTCGTATCGCCCTTGCCGAACCAGGTCTCGCCCATCGCGCTTCCGCGCGTGAAAGCCGCAAGGTTGAGCGCCGCCCCGGCGCGGACGGGATAGGCGACCATATGGAAGCCCGGTGACAGGAAGGCAGTGACGACACCGCCGATGCCAATCGCGGCGAGCGATCTGCCGGCGGGGCTCTCGGCCCTGATTGTCCTGCGCCAGGCTACCTGGCCCGAGAAGCGGCTCTTCGGCTGGCCGCCGACGAGACGGCGCGTTTCGGACCAGACGCCGTCGGCACCGACCAGCAGCATGCCAGTCGTCTCATGGACACCACCGGCAACCTCGACCGAAACCGTGACGCCGAGAGGATGCAACTTGACGTCGCGAACGGTGGCGCTGGTCTGAAGCTGGATGCCGGGCTCGCGGGCGACATGTGCGAGCAGCGCGCTCTGGAGGTCTGCGCGATGGGCGGTGAGGTAGGGGGCCTTCCAGCGCCATTCCGCAGCCGCGCCAAGCTGCACGCGGCCAAGCTCGGCGAGGCTCGAAGCGTCGCGCAGGACGACAGCGTCCGGCCGCACGGCGGTGTGGCGCAGGCCGGGCAGCACGCCGAGGCGATCAAGGATGCGGGTGGCGTTGGGCGAGAGCTGCAGGCCGGCGCCGACTTCGTCCAGCCGCTGGGCGCGCTCGAAGACGCGCACCGGATAACCACGCACGGCGAAGGAGAGGGCTGCCGTCAACCCGGCAATCCCGGCGCCGGCAATGATGACCTGCCGGGATCGCGCCTCAGCCATGGCAGCCCGCTTTGCGCAGGGTCAGGCTGCGTGGTCCAGATAGAGGCAGTTGCCGGGACGGGTCTCGGTCGCCTTCAGCGACGGGTCGTAGCGGTAGAGCGTGGAGCAGTAGGGGCAGACCTTTTCCTCGTCCGCGCCCATGTCGAGATAGACATGAGGATGGTCGAACGGCGGGTTGGCGCCGACGCACATGAACTCCTTGACGCCGATGTCGATGGCGGCGTGGCCCGCATCGTTCTGGAAGTGGGGAATGGATCCGCCCGCCATGTCGCGCTCCCTTGGCCTGTTTCGATCGCTTCGGTGCTAGCGTTTGTCGCATAACCGCCTGCTTTGCAAGCTGCATGAAATCAAACTGTCGCAAAAGCCTGACAGGAGATACATTGGGGCGCAGTCGACTATGAATGCGCTTAGCCAAGCACGAAGGACCGACATGAGCGAGTTGAAGCCTGCTCAGGCAGAGTTTACCGCAGTCGCCACAGCCGACAACGATCGCGTTGCGGGAAACCCTGATCGTTTCGTCAATCGCGAGTTCTCCTGGATACAGTTCAACCGCAGGGTGCTCGAGGAAGCCCAGAACGCCTCGCATCCGCTGCTTGAAAGGGTGCGCTTCCTTTCGATATCGGCGGCCAATCTCGATGAGTTCTTCATGGTGCGCGTCGCGGGCCTCGCCGGCCAGGTACGCGAAGGCATCCTGCTGCGCAGCGCGGACGGCCGTACGCCGGAGCAGCAGCTGGAGCAGGTCCTGCTCGAAGTGGGCCGGCTGCAGGAGGACCAGCAGAAAAGCCTCTCCGAGCTCTTCGTCCTGCTGCGCAGGGAAGGCATCGAGAGCATCTCCGCCAACCAGCTCTCCAAGGAGGAGATCTCCTGGCTGGAGGATCATTTCCTGGAGCAGATCTTCCCGGTGCTGACGCCGCTGTCGATCGACCCGGCCCATCCATTCCCGTTCATCCCCAATCTCGGCTTCTCGATCGCCCTGCAGTTGCGTCATCTCAAGGATGGCGAGGGCATGACGGCGCTGCTGCGCCTGCCCACCGCGCTCAGGCGATTCATCCGCCTGCCCGACCGCAAGTCGGAAATACGCTTCATCCCGATCGAGGAGACGGTCGGGCTGTTCATCGGCAAGCTGTTCCCTGGCTACGAGGTCAAGGGCTCCGGCACGTTCCGCATCATCCGCGACAGCGATATCGAGGTGGAGGAGGAGTCCGAGGATCTCGTGCGGCTGTTCGAGACGGCATTGAAGCGCCGCCGCCGCGGCTCGGTGATCCGCATCGAGTTCGACAGCCAGATGCCGGAGGAACTGCGCGACTTCGTGGCAGGCGAGCTCGGCGTCGCCGGCAACCGCATCAGCGTGCTGACCGGACCGCTGGCGGTGAGCCAGATCTCCGAGATCGTGTCGGTGCCGCGCGACGACCTGAAGTTCACGCCCTACAACCCGCGCTTCCCCGAGCGCATCCGCGAGCATGGCGGCGACTGCTTCGCGGCGATCCGGGAGAAGGATATCGTCGTCCACCACCCTTATGAATCCTTCGACGTGGTGGTGCAGTTCCTGCGCCAGGCCGCCGCCGACCCCGAGGTGGTGGCGATCAAGCAGACCCTCTACCGCACCTCGAACGACAGTCCGGTCGTGCGCGCCCTGGTGGACGCGGCAGAAGCCGGAAAGTCCGTCACCGCGCTGGTCGAGCTCAAGGCCCGCTTCGACGAGGAGGCCAACATCCGCTGGGCCCGCGACCTGGAACGCGCCGGCGTGCAGGTGGTGTTCGGCTTCCTGGAACTGAAGACACACGCCAAGATGTCGCTGGTGGTGCGGCGCGAGGACAGCAAGCTGCGCAACTACGTGCATCTTGGCACGGGAAACTACCATCCGATCACCGCCCGCATCTACACCGACCTGTCCTTCTTCACCTCCGATCCGTCGATCGCGCGTGACGTGGCGAATATCTTCAATTTCATCACCGGCTATGCCGAGCCGACGGCGAGCATGAAGATCGCACTGTCGCCCTATACGCTGAGAAGCCGGATCCTCAGCCACATCAGCGAGGAGATCGAGCACGCGAAGGCGGGCAGGCCGGCCAAGATCTGGATGAAGATGAACGCGCTGGTCGATCCGACGGTGATCGACGCCCTCTATGAGGCGAGCCGCGCAGGCGTCGAGATCGACCTGGTCGTGCGCGGCATATGCTGCCTGCGTCCGCAGGTGCCCGGCCTGTCCGAGAACATCCGCGTCAAGTCGATCGTCGGCCGCTTCCTGGAGCACAGCCGCATCTATTGCTTCGGCAACGGTCATGGCCTGCCGTCCGACGAGGCGATCGTATATATCGGCTCGGCAGACCTCATGCCGCGCAACCTGGACCGGCGCGTCGAGACGCTGGTGCCGATCACCAATCCGACCGTGCACGAGCAGATTCTGGGCCAGATCATGCTCGGAAACATAATGGACAACCAGCAAAGTTTTGAAGTATTGCCCGACGGCACCTCGCGGCGGATAGCGCTCGATGAGGGCGAAGAACCGTTCAACGCGCAGGAATATTTCATGACCAACCCGAGCCTTTCCGGACGGGGCGACGCGCTGAAATCGCATGCGCCCAGGCAGATCGCGCAGTTCAAGCGGCGCAAGAAGGCCGGCGCGTCCCAGGCCGGATGATTTCCCTTTCCCAAGGGCGGCTGCAGGATCGCCGACCGATCTCCGTCATCGACATCGGCTCGAACTCGATCCGCCTTGTCGTGTACGAAGGCATTGCGCGCTCGCCGACCGTCCTCTTCAACGAGAAGATGCTGGCGGGTCTGGGCCGCGGCATCGTCTCGACCGGAAAGCTCGACCCGGAGGCGGTGACGCGCTCGATGCAGGAGTTCCGCCGTTTCCGCGCGCTTTCGGAGCAGGCTGGCGCCCAGGAGCTCCACGTCATTGCCACGGCCGCCGCCCGCGAGGCGGAGAATGGCCCCGACTTCATCCATCGTGCCGAGACGGTGCTCGGAACCGAGATTCGTGTGCTTTCGGGCCGCCAGGAGGCCCACTATTCCGCGCTCGGCGTCATTTCCGGCTTCCACCCGGCTGACGGCATCGCGGGCGACCTCGGCGGCGGCAGCCTCGAACTGGTCGACGTCAAGGGCGAGGCGATCGGCGACGGCATCACCCTGCCGCTTGGCGGCCTGCGCCTGCAGGACATGGCGAAGAACTCCTACGCCACGGCGACGAAGATCGTCCGGGAGCAGATTGCCCGGGCCGAATTGCTGCGCGAGGGTGCCGGCAGGCCCTTCTATGCGGTGGGCGGCACGTGGCGAAACCTCGCGCGTCTCCACATGTTGACCACCGGCTATCCGCTGGCCGTGATGCATCACTACGAGATGAACGCAACGAACGCGGTGCCTTTCCTGCAGAAAGTGGCGCGCGGCGACGTCGACAAGATCAAGGGCATCGAGGGCGTGTCCAAGGCGCGCCGGGCGCTGCTGCCCTACGGCGCGATCGTGCTGCTCGAAATCATTGCCGCCATGCGGCCCTCCGAGATCGCAGTATCGGCACTCGGCGTGCGCGAAGGATTTCTCTACTCGCTGCTGCCGGAGGAGGAGCGACGCACCGACCCGCTGATCTCGGCGGCTGAGGAACTGGCGCTGTTGCGCGCCCGTTCGGTGACGCATGCGCAAGAACTCGCCGTCTGGACGGCCGAGGCGTTGAAGGCGTTTGAAATCCCCGAGACCGAGGTGGAGGCGCGCTATCGTCACGCTGCCTGCCTGCTTGCCGACATAGGCTGGCGGGCGCATCCGGAATATCGCGGCACACAGTCGCTGAACATCATCGCGCATGCGTCCTTCATCGGCGTTGACCACCCGGGCAGGCTGTTCCTGGCGCTGGTCAATGCCTTCCGCAACGACGGCGTCTTCAACGATGCGGTCGCGCCGGAGCTGAAGGTGCTGGCGACGCCTCGCTATGTCGAGCGCGCCAGGCTGCTGGCGGCCATGATGCGCGTCGTCTACCTGCTGACGGCGTCGATGCCCTTTGTCATGCCGCGGCTGAGGTGGGAGAAGCGCGACGGCGGCGTGCTGGCGCTGGTCATCCCCGCCGACCTTGCCGGCCTCTACGGCGAACGGCCAGTTGGCCGGCTGGCGCAGCTTGCCAGGCTCTCGGGCCGCAAGCTGGAACTCGTCATCGCCTGACGTCTTCTCATCGACCGTCACGCCGGGCGTCCGCCGACCACGCGCCGGCTCCGGCGACGGCCAGCGCAAGAAAGCCGCCGGAAATCGCCAAATCCTTCATCAACGCCTGGCTGTGCATGAAAGCGAGCGCCGGATCGCCGGCGCCCTGGCCGTAATGGCCGATGAAGGCCGCCGCGACGGAGAAGGCGGCGAGCAGCATCGCGGCCACGCGCGTCTGGAAGCCGACGACGACGAGAGCGCCAGCGGCCAGTTCGAAGAGGCAGACAGCCCAGGCGACCAGGGTCGGAGCGGGAAGACCGAGCGAAGAGAAGTAGGCGGCGGCGCCATGGATGTCGCGCAGCGAGGAAAAACCCGAGGAGAGGAACAGGAAGGCGAGGAGAAGCCTGGCGGCCAAGAGTGCGGCATTGACGGGCATCGACCCACTCCTGTCAGCACGTCCACGCCGCAATCATAGGCGATTTGGGGCGAGCGTGGAGGAATTTTCTTGTGTCCCCCCCGCGCAAGCGAAAAAGCCCGGATCGCTCCGGGCTTTTGCTGAACGTCGTGTTGTCCGGTCAGCGGCGGCGGGCGTCGATGGAGAGCGCACCGGCGCCGGCGGCGGCGAGGACGAGGAAGCCGCCGGTGACCGCCAGGTTCTTCATGAAGAACAGCTGCTGGACCTGGTCGGCGAGATCGGTGTGCGCGATCAGCGTCGCGGCGATGGTGAAGGCCGCCAGAACGAGCGCGGCGAGGCGGGTCTGGTAGCCGACCAGGATGGCGATGCCGCCCACCAGTTCGACAAGGCCGACCACGACGGCGGTGACGGTCGGGACCGGAAGGCCGATGCTGGCGAACCAGCCGGCCGTGCCGGCGATTGCCGTCAGCTTGCTGTAGCCGGCGAAGATGAACATGATCGACAGCAGGATGCGGCCGACGAGAATGCCGACGGACGCGGTGCTGCCGGTTTCGCCGGCGGTGATGGAAGCGGTGGACATCTCGGTTCTCCGTTGGGATGATTTGATGTCCACCGATATATCCGACGCCATTCGTTCACATAAGGCGCAGAATTTCCGACAGTTCGTTTACAAGGAACGAACGACCTGGCGTCATCCCGGGTGCGTCATGTCCTCCGGGCGGACCAGCCGGTCGTAGTCTTCGGCAGAGACAAGCCCGGTCTTCAGGGCTTCCTCGCGCAGAGTCGTGCCGTTCTTGTGCGCGGTCTTGGCGATCTTCGCGGCATTGTCGTAGCCGATGGTGGGGGCAAGCGCCGTGACCAGCATCAGGGAGCGTTCGAGCGCGGCCTTGATGTTGTCCTCGCGCGCCTCGATACCGACGACGCAATTGTCGGTGAAGGAGACGGCCGCGTCTGCCAGAAGCTGTACCGACTGGAGGAAGTTGTAGGCCATCAGCGGATTGTAGACGTTCAGCTCGAAATGGCCCTGGCTGCCGGCAAACGCGATCGAGGAATTGTTGCCGAACACCTGGATGCAGACCTGGGTGAGGGCCTCGCACTGGGTCGGGTTGACCTTGCCGGGCATGATCGACGAGCCGGGCTCGTTCTCCGGCAGCGCCAGCTCGCCGAGGCCCGAACGCGGGCCGGAGCCGAGAAGGCGGATGTCGTTGGCGATCTTGAAGAGCGAGGCGGCGACGGTGTTGATGGCGCCGTGCGAGAAGACCATGGCGTCGTGCGCGGCGAGCGCCTCGAACTTGTTGGGCGCCGTGGTGAAGGGGAGGTGGGTGATCGCCGCGATCTTCTTGGCGACCTTCTCGGCGAAGCCGACAGGGGCGTTGAGGCCTGTGCCGACGGCGGTGCCGCCCTGCGCAAGCTGCATCAGGGCGGGCAGGGTCATCTCGATGCGCGCGATGCCGTTCTCGACCTGTTGGGTGTAGCCGGAGAATTCCTGGCCAAGGGTGAGCGGGGTGGCGTCCTGCGTATGGGTGCGCCCGATCTTGATGATCTTCGACCAGGCCTGCGCCTTGTCGTTCAGCGCATTGCGCAGCTTCTGCAGGGCGGGAACGAGGCGATGGTGGATCTCCTCCGCGCAGGCGATGTGCATGGCCGTCGGGTAGGTGTCGTTGGACGACTGGCTCATGTTGACGTGGTCGTTGGGATGAACCGGCTTCTTCGAGCCCATCTCGCCGCCGAGCATCTCGATGGCGCGGTTCGAGATCACCTCGTTGGCGTTCATGTTGGACTGCGTGCCGGAACCGGTCTGCCACACGACCAGCGGGAAGTGCCCGTCGAGCTTGCCTTCGATGACTTCCTGCGCGGCCTTGACGATGGTTTCGCCGACCTTCGGATCCAGGCGGCCGAGCTCCATGTTGACTTCCGCGGCGGCGCGCTTGACGACGCCGAGCGCCCGCACGATCGAAGCCGGCTGCTTCTCCCAGCCGATCTTGAAATTGCTGAGCGAGCGCTGCGCCTGCGCGCCCCAATAGCGGTCGGCCGGAACCTCGATCGGGCCAAAGGTGTCGGTCTCGGTCCTGAATGTCTCTTTGGCCACGGGCGGTCTCCGGTGTCTGATGTCGGCATGGGCGTATCCGGTCGCAAGGACGTCTTCAAGGCCCGCGTGAGGGATGGGAGGAACCAAATCGGTTCAATAACCAACAGGCAGCCGCCCTCGTCGCCATTGTCTCCTTTCGCTCGCGGGCCGTATCGCTCGCTGCCGCTCGCTGGCCCTCCGCGAGGGCGCCGGACGACCGGCGGCCCGCAGTCGCGGGCTCGGCCTTCGGCCGGACGGGCGCGTTTCATCGTCAATGTGTCCTTTCGCTCACGGGATGTCTCCTTTCGCTCACGGCCGCGCGCTCGCTTCGCTCGCTGGCCCTCCGCGAGGGCGCCGGACGACCGGTGGCCCGCCGTCGCGGGCTCGGCCTTTTGCCGGATGCTCTTCCTTCATCGCAAGCGTCATCGTTGCCACGCCTGCTTTCGCATCTGGCCATTGAAAGGTGGGGAAGACGGGCGGCCGTTCAGTCGCCAATCTAATTTTTTATGCGACCTCGCGGCCGCCCGTCAGGCATGCTTCCCTCAACCATCCCTACCGGCCATCCCCGGGCATTTGCGCCGGGGGGCGGCGTACGGC
>DATDJN010000039.1:0-6538 GCA_036520515.1 Rhizobiaceae bacterium | reverse complement strand
CCCGCAAGCCGTGCGCGCAACCGCTGCTGACAGACTGCCTATCGGCGGGCGAATATGCTTAATGTAGGAAGAACGCGCCGGTCGGGCAGGCCGGCCGACGGCAGGAGGCTGACAATGCGCTGGTTGCACATAACCGTGGTCGCCGTGCTGGCGATCGCTTTCCTGGTCTTCGCGCTGCAGAACCTGCAGATGGTCACCGCCGCTTTCCTGGGCTTCAGCTTCCGGGCGCCGCTCGCCCTGCTTTGCATCGTCATCTACCTGCTCGGCATGGCGACGGGCGGCAGCGTCTGGTCGCTGGTACGCTGGGCGTGGCACGGATCGCGGACGCCGGCAGCGACCCCGTAACAGTCTTCCAGGATGGCTTTTGAAGCGCGAAGGCAGGTCGCGTCGCCGACCGGCGCATCGCTCAATCTCCATACGCGGCTGGCGGACGGCCGCCCCCGCGCGGTGGTGCAGATCAACCACGGCCTCGCCGAGCACGCGGCGCGGTACGAGCGCTTCGCCGATTTTCTCGCCGGGCGCGGCTTCCACAGCTACGCGCACGACCACCGAGGGCACGGCTTCACCACCGCGCCCGACGCCCCCCCGGGCCGCTTCGGCACGCCGTCCGGCGCGGACAAGGTAATCGCCGACGTCGCCGCCATCCACCAGCTTATCCGGACGGAGCATCCGGGCCTGCCGATTGTCGTCTTCGGCCATTCGATGGGCGGGCTCGTCGCGCTGAATTTTCTGCTGCGCCATCCGCATGGCATCCGCGCCGCGGCGATCTGGAACGCGAATTTCTCCGCCGGTCTCGTCGGACGAGCAGCGCTCGCAATCCTTGCCTGGGAGAAGTTCCGGATGGGTTCGGACGTGCCGTCGCGGCTGCTCCCCCGCCTCACCTTCCAGGCCTGGGCGAAGAAGGTGCCGGACCGCAGGACGCCGTTCGACTGGCTGTCGCGCGATGCGGAGGAAGTGAGGAAATACATCGATGACCCGCTCTGCGGCTGGGACGCATCGGTGTCGCTCTGGCAGGACCTGTTCGGCTTCGTGTTCCGGGGCGCGGACGACCGCAACTTTTCGGGCCTGGACCGCGCCCTGCCGATCAATCTCGTCGGCGGAGAAGAGGATCCGGCCACGGACGGCGGCAAGGCCGTGAAGCACCTGGCCGAGCGCCTGAGGCGGATGGGCTTTTCGAATCTGAAGTCAACGCTTTACGCCGACACCCGCCACGAAAGCCTGAACGAGGTGAATCGCGACGCGGTCATGCGGGACTTCGCCGGGTGGCTGGAGGCAATCACATAGGCAATTTCGCCCGCTCGATCCGAGCACGTGATACGCCCGGCACAGCCAAAGGCTTCCGTTTCGGCAGGCTGAGGCGAAGCGGCCGGCAAGCGTCCTAACGGCCTCGTGACAGAGCCGCTGCCGATCTGCTAGGCAGCGGCCAGTCTGGAGAGGAAGCCGCAACCATGTCCCAACCGCCGTTGAAGGGCGTCCGCGTCATCGAACTCGCCCGTATCCTCGCCGGTCCCTGGGCAGGGCAGGCGCTCGCCGATCTCGGCGCGGACGTGATCAAGGTCGAAAATCCCGACGGCGGCGACGACACCCGCAAATGGGGGCCGCCCTTCGTCACGGCGCATGACGGCGAAAACCTGTCGGCCGCCTACTACCATTCCTGCAACCGTGGCAAGCGCTCGATCGCCATCGACTTTTCGACGCCCGAGGGCGCCGAGACGGTGCGCAGGCTGGTGGCCACGGCCGACGTGCTGATCGAGAACTTCAAGCTCGGCGGCTTGAAGAAATACGGCCTCGACTATGACAGCTTAAGAAAGCTGAACCCCAGGCTGGTCTACTGCTCGATCACCGGCTTCGGCCAGGACGGACCCTATGCGCCACGCGCGGGCTACGATTTCATCATCCAGGGCATGGGCGGGCTGATGTCGATCACCGGCGAGCCGGGCCGCGAGCCGCAGAAGGTCGGCGTCGCCGTTTCTGACATCTTCACCGGGCTCTATTCGGTGATCGCCATCCAGGCGGCGCTGCGCCATGCGGAGGCGACCGGCCAGGGCCAGTTCATCGACATGGCGCTGCTCGACACGCAGGTCTCGGTGCTCGGCAACCAGAACCTCAACTATCTGGTCTCCGGCAAGGCGCCCGGGCAGATGGGCAACGCCCACATGAACATCGCGCCCTATGAAGTCCTGCCGGTGAAAGACGGTTTCTTCATCCTTGCGGTCGGCAATGACGGGCAGTTCCAGCGCTTCTGCAAGGTGGTCGCGCTCGATCACCTGGCGGCCGATCCCGATTTCGCGACCAACCCCGCGCGCGTCACCAACCGCGCGCGCCTTCGCGAGGCTTTGATATCGGCCCTCGCCGCATGGGAGCGCGACCGGCTGCTGCCGCTGCTCGATGCCGCCGCCGTCCCCGCCAGCCCGATCAACGACATCGCCCAGATGTTCGACGACCCGCAGGTGGTCGCGCGGGGCATGCGCATGGACCTCGACGACGGCCACGGCAACAGCCTGCCCTCGGTTCGTTCGCCGATGCGGCTTTCCGACACGCCGCTGGCATATGGCCGGCCCTCGCCGCGGCTCGGCGAACACACGGCGGAAATTCTCGCTGAGCTGGGGGAGAGCAACCCATGACCGTGGCAGGACTGAAGACGGCCGGACCGAGGACTGGCGGCCAGCTGATCGTGGACGCGCTTGAGGCGAACGGCGTCCAGCGCGTCTTCTGCGTGCCGGGAGAGAGCTACCTCGCGGTGCTGGACGCACTGTACGATTCGCCTATCGACACCGTCATCTGCCGCCAGGAAGGCGGTGCGGCGATGATGGCCGACTGCGAGGGGCGGCTGACGGGCAAGCCAGGCATCTGTTTCGTCACGCGCGGACCAGGCGCCACCAACGCCTCGGCCGGCGTGCACATCGCGCGGCAGGATTCCAACCCGATGATCCTGTTCATCGGCCAGATCGCACGCGGCATCAAGGGACGCGAGGCGTTCCAGGAGGTCGACTACAAGCTCTTCTACGGCGACATCGCCAAGTGGGTGGTCGAGATCGACGATGCGGCGCGCATCCCCGAACTGGTCACCCGTGCGTTTTCCGTCGCGACGTCGGGCAGACCCGGGCCGGTCGTCATCTCCTTGCCCGAGGACATGCTGACCGACGCGGTGGAGACGCTGGCGCCCCTGCCCTACACGCCCGTCGAGACGCGTCCGGGGGAACCGGAGATCGCAGCGCTGCAGGCCTTGCTCGACAAGGCCGAGAGGCCCTTCGTCATCCTCGGCGGCACGCGCTGGACCGAAGCGTCCGTCAAGCAGATGTGCGCGTCGCTTGAACGCTGGTCGCTGCCGGTCGGCTGTTCGTTCCGGCGCCAGGCGCTGTGCGACCAGCTTCACCCGAGTTATGCCGGCGATGTCGGCATTGGCATCAACCCGAAACTCGGCGCCTACATCAAGCAGGCCGATCTCGTGCTCCTGGTCGGCTGCCGTTTCGGCGAAATGCCGTCATCGGACTATACGCTGCTGAAGAGCCCCTACCCCGACCAGACACTCGTGCATGTCTATCCCGACCCGCACGAACTGGGCCGGGTCTACCGCCCGACGGTCGCCATCAACGCGACGCCGGCGGCCTTTGCCGAAGCCTTCGCGAAAACCGCACCCGAGCGGGCGCCGGTCTGGGCAAACCGCACGGAAGAGTTGCACCAGAGCTATCTCGAATGGTCGACGCCGCCGGCTACCGGACCTGGCGACGTGCACATGGGACCGATCATGCAGCACTTGCAAAAGGTGCTGCCGGAGGACGCGATCATCTGCAACGGTGCCGGCAACTTCGCGACCTGGATGCACCGCTTCCACCGCCACCGCCGCTTCAACACGCAGTCCGCGCCGACCTCCGGCTCGATGGGTTACGGCCTGCCTGCCGGCGTCGCCGCCAAGCACATCTTCCGCGACCGCGAGGTCATCGTCTGGGCAGGCGACGGCGACTTCCTCATGCACGGGCAAGAGTTCGCCACGGCGCTGCAGTATGACCTGCCGATCATCGTCGTGATCCTCAACAACGGCATCTACGGCACGATCAGGATGCACCAGGAGCGCGACTATCCCGGCCGGGTATCGGGAACGAGCCTGAGGAACCCGGACTTCGCCGCCTATGCGCGCGCCTTCGGCGGCCATGGCGAGACGGTGGCCAGGACGGCGGACTTCGCGCCGGCCTTCGAACGCGCGCGTGCAAGCGGCAAGCCGGCGATCATCGAGGTCAAGCTCGACCCCGAGGCGATCACGCCGACGCGCACGCTGACGGATATCAGGGAAAAGCGTTAGCCGACAAAAGGGGCGGTCGCCCGCCCCTTTCGCATGTCGTGGGCGGCGGGCCTTACCGGATCGCCTTGTCGGTGATTGCCGTCGTGAAGCCGCCTTCGGCCGGCTTGGAGATGATCTTCTGGTCGAGCAGCGCCTTGGCGGTGCGGTCGTAGGCCGCCGGGATCAGCTTGCCGTCGGCGTTATCGATCAGCTTGGCGACCTCGCCCATCATCCGCTTCTGGTGGTTCTCGTCCTGGCCGCCGTTCTCGACGACGATCTCGGCCGCCTCGTCAGGGTGCTCGGTGGCATATTTCCAGCCCTTCATGGAGGCGCGGACGAACTTCACCATCTTCTCCTCGAAGGCCGGGTCCTTCAGCTTGTCCTCGATCACGTAGAGGCCATCTTCCAGGAGGTCGTTGCCCATATCGGTGTAGTTGAAGACGATCAGGTCTTCCGGCTTGTAGCCGGCATCGATCAGCTGCCAGTACTCGTTGTAGGTCATGACCGAGATGCAGTCGGCCTGCTTCTGGATCAGCGGCTGCACGTCGAAGCTCTGCTTCAGCACGGTGACGCCGTCGGCTCCGCCCTCGGTCGGCAGGCCGATCTTGTTCATCCAGGCGTAGAACGGATATTCGTTGCCGAAGAACCAGACGCCCAGCGTCTTGCCCTTGAAGTCGGCTTCGGTCTTGACCGGACCGTCCTTCGGGCAGACCAGTTCCATGCCCGCCTTCTTGAACGGCTGCGCGATGTTGATGAGGCCGACCCCCTTGTCGCGCGCGGCAAGCGCGCCGCCCATCCAGTCGACGATGACGTCGGCGCCGCCGCCTGCGATCACCTGCTCGGGCGCGATGTCGGGACCGCCCGGCTTGATCTCGACGTCAAGCCCTTCCTCTTCGTAGAAACCCTTGTCCTTGGCGACATAGTAGCCGGCGAACTGCGCCTGCGTGACCCATTTGAGCTGCAGCGTCACCTTGTCCGCAGCCAGCGCCTGGAATGCGGCAAGCGACATGGCGCCCGCCAGCATGGAGACCATCAGTCTTTTCATGTTTCTTACCCTCTGAAGTGACGCCTATCCACCACGGACAGACGGATGCCAAAACGTGGCCGCCCTTTCTACGAGGGCGATCAAGCCATAGAAGACCGAACCGATAAGCGCCGCAACAGCGATTTCGGCCCATACCATGTCGATGTTCATGCGCCCGACCTCGGTCGAGATGCGGAAGCCCATGCCGACCACCGGCGTGCCGAAGAATTCGGCGACGATCGCGCCGATCAGGGCCAGCGTCGAGTTGATCTTCAGCGCGTTGAAGATGAAGGGCGCAGCTGCCGGCAGCCGCAGCTTGGCCAGCGTCTGCCAGTAATCCGAGGCATAGGTGCGCATCAGGTCGCGCTCCATGTGCCCCGACGCAGTCAGGCCGGTCACCGTGTTCACCAGCATCGGGAAGAAGGTCATGATGGCGACGACGGCGGCCTTGGAGTGCCAGTCGAAGCCGAACCACATCACCATGATCGGCGCGACGCCGATGATCGGCAGCGCCGACACCATGTTGCCGATCGGCAGCAGGCCGCGCCCGAGGAAGGCTACCCGGTCGGCAAGGATGGCGGTGAGGAAGCCGGCGCTGCAGCCGATGGCATAGCCGGCGATGACGGACTTGAAGATGGTCTGGTTGACGTCGGCGGCAAGGATCGGGATCGAGCTGGCGATGCGCGCGCCGATTGCCGAGGGCGGCGGCAGCAGGATGAAGGGGATGCCCGCGCCGCGCACGACCGCTTCCCAGATGACCAGAATCCACACGCCGAAGATGAACGGGATGAGCAGGCGCAGGAACGCGTCGGCGACGCGGTTTGCAGGCTTCAGCTCCGACAGGATGGTCACGCACCGCCAGGCGAGCAGCCAGGCGGCGGCGAGCAGCACGTAATAGGGAGCGAGCGCCGTTCCCTCGTAGCCTGCGATGCCGGAAAGCAGCAGCCAGGCAGCGGCATGGGCGGCAACGAAAAGCACCATCGCCTCGACCAGTCGAGGCAGGCTGAACTGAGACAGCAACGCAGCGAAACCAAGCAGCCCGGCGACGAGCTTGCCTGTGGCGGCAAGGGGGTAGTCGACGGTCGCCGCGGGGTTTGCCAGCGCGTCGACCTCAGGCTGGCTCAGCGGGCCGAGCAGGATCGCCAGCGCCACAAGCACCAGCGCGGCCAGGGCCTGCCAGGAGGGACTGAAGCGGTTCATGCCGGGCGCGCTCCCATCGAGCGGTCGACCAAGCG
>DATDJN010000038.1:0-6036 GCA_036520515.1 Rhizobiaceae bacterium | reverse complement strand
ATAAGGGGCGCATCTCGCGCCCCTTAGTCCCCGCTCTGCCCCCGACACCTTGCGGCGCCAAAGCCAATATATCTGCGAATTACGCCGCCTTCTCTTCCGGATCGCGCAGCACATAGCCGCGGCCCCAGACGGTTTCGATGTAGTTGGCGCCGCCTGCGGCATTCGCGAGCTTCTTGCGGAGCTTGCAGATGAAGACGTCGATGATCTTCAGTTCCGGTTCGTCCATGCCGCCATAGAGATGATTGAGGAACATCTCCTTGGTCAGCGTCGTGCCCTTGCGCAGCGAGAGCAGCTCGAGCATCTGGTATTCCTTGCCGGTCAGATGCACGCGCTGGCCGCCGACCTCGACGGTCTTGGCGTCGAGATTGACGATCAGGTCGCCGGTGGTGATGACCGACTGGGCATGGCCCTTCGAGCGACGGACGATCGCATGGATTCTTGCGACAAGCTCGTCCTTGTGGAAGGGCTTGGTCATATAGTCGTCGGCGCCGAAGCCGAGGCCGCGCACCTTGTCCTCGATGCCGGCCATGCCGGAGAGGATGAGGATCGGCGTCTTCACCTTTGAGAGGCGAAGCGTTCTCAAGACTTCATAGCCCGACATGTCGGGAAGATTAAGGTCAAGGAGAATGATGTCGTAGTCGTACAGCTTGCCGAGGTCGACGCCCTCTTCTCCAAGGTCCGTTGTATAGACATTGAAGCTTTCCGACTTGAGCATCAACTCGATGCTCTGTGCCGTTGCACTGTCGTCTTCTATCAGCAGAACGCGCATTCTATTCCCCTTTTCTGCTGCCGGACCGTCTCACACGGGCACCCGGTATCGGAGCAGTCTGTGCCTGAATCAGAAGCTGCCATCAAATGGTTAACAAAACCTAATTCGGTCTGGCAAGCGTAAATCCGTCCTTCAACCGTTTCGAGCACCATCTTGAATCTAAAGCCAAATCCCAGCGTCAAATCCTTAACGTACCGCTTGAACGGCAGGGCCTAAACCAGTCTGCGGATATTATGGGTACCGCGCAGATGCGAGATCGAATTTTTACCCTGCCTTAAGTCCTGACGCGTATGATTAACAATGCGCGTAAACGAATGGTTACCGCCGGCGAAATATCTTAGGAATTCGTTTCCTTTCAAGCCAGCCGGCCGCCGTCTGCGCAGTTAGTGTGTTGTTAAGAGCGTCAGCGTTTCCGGGAGTTTCGGACTATGAAGGCACGTGAGAATCTCGTTCGGCTGAAGCAGTTCCAGGTGAACGACAAGCGCCGGCAACTGCTGCAGCTCGACATGATGATCGCCGAGTTCGAACGCATGGCCGGCGAGCTCGATCTCCAGATCTCCGCCGAGGAGAAGAAGGCCGGCATCACCGACATCAACCATTTCGCCTATCCGACCTTCGCCAAGGCTGCGCGTCTGCGCCGCGACAATCTGATGAACTCACAGCAGGACCTGCTGCAGCAGAGAAACGTGGCCGAATCATTACTCGCCGAAGCTGAAGCGGAGCTTTCCAAGGCCGAAGCGCTGGAATCGCGCGATGCCCGCGGCCGCGAGACCGAGGCCCCCATGCGCAGCGCCATGATCGGCTGACGCCGCCGCTATCGCCTCCTTCCGCCGGCCGCAAGGTTCGGCTATGGCACGGCGATGCGCTCCCTACTCCCGCTCGTCCTCTTTGCCGCGACGTTTTCGCTAGGCTTGGGTCTCGCCCTACCGCTGATTCGCATCGACCGCCTGCTCCTCTTCACGGACGAGCCGTCGCTGCTTGCCATCGTCTCTGGACTTTGGGACGAGGGCGAAAAGCCGCTTTCGCTGGTGATCCTGATGTTCTCGGCCGTCTTTCCCTGCCTGAAGCTCGGCTTGCTGCATGTCGCCGCCTATGGCGGCCGGGACGCGCACCACCGCGTGCCCGCCTGGCTGCGGGCGCTGTCCAACTGGTCGATGCTGGATGTCGTGCTGGTGGCGCTGGTTGTCTTCGCCGCCAAGACCAGCGGCCTGGCGACGGCGCTCACGCAGTCCGGCCTGTGGTTCTTCGCGGCGTCGGCCGTACTGACCGTCACCGCGTCCGCCCTTCTGAAGCGCGAGAACGCCTGACCGTTCGGCAACTGCGCACGGGCAGCGGTCTCGTGATGTTGAAGGAATCGTCCTGGGGTCGCGGCCGGAAGAACGCCCGCCGCTGTCCCGGCGTCAGTGCCGGTACTGCTGGATGCGCGTCGTGCGCAAGCCGGCGAGGCCGTATTCGTCTATCGAGGCCTGCCAGGACAGGAACTCCTCAGTGGTGAGTTTGTAGCGCTGGCAGGCTTCGTCCAGGCTGAGCAGGCCGCCCCGGACCGCGGCCACCACCTCGGCCTTGCGTCGGATGACCCAGCGCCTCGTGTTCGACGGCGGGAGATCTGCGATGGTCAGCGGACTGCCGTCCGGGCCAATCACATACTTGACGCGCGGTCTAATCAGATCGGTCATCTTACTCTCTACACAATCACAAAAACGCTACGACGCAATCGCGGTCACAATAACGCCACAGCTTTAAAAATTGCCTAAGCTCTTCCTAATGCGTAAGTAACGTTCCTGAACGGGCCGTTAGGGATTTCGGTTGAATTTGACGGAACCGCCTGTTGGTCCCTGAGAGCCACGCGGACATGCGGTGGCGGGGTGGCATGGCTTGACCTATATGTTGGCTTCAGTGGCATCCGCCCCCGCCCCGACGACCGTCACGGAACGGAACGACAGACCGATGAACAGCCTCGACCTTCCCGGAAGGCCCGAAGACACCCGCATCGTGGTGGCGATGTCGGGCGGCGTCGATTCGTCAGTCGTCGCCGGCCTTCTGAAGCGCGAGGGCTACGACGTTATAGGCATGACGTTGCAGCTCTACGACCACGGCACCGCGGTTCACCGCACCGGCTCCTGCTGCGCCGGGCAGGACATCGATGATGCGCGCCGCGTCGCCGAGACGCTGGGCATCCCCCACTACGTGCTCAACTACGAGGAGCGCTTTCGCAAGGCGGTGATCGATCCCTTCGCGGCGAGCTATGTCGCCGGGGAGACGCCGATCCCCTGCGTATCCTGCAACCAGACCGTCAAGTTCGCCGACCTGCTGGCGACCGCGCAGGAGCTTGGCGCCGATGCGCTCGCCACCGGACACTATATCCGCAGTCGGGCGAATGGCGCCCATCGCGCCCTCTACCGCCCCGTCGACGCCGAGCGCGACCAGAGCTACTTCCTCTTCGCCACAACGCAGGCGCAGATCGACTACCTGCGCTTTCCGCTGGGCGGCATGTCGAAGCCTGCGGTCCGCGCGGCCGCCGAAGAGATGGGGCTGACCGTCGCCGCCAAGGCCGACAGCCAGGACATCTGCTTCGTCCCGCAGGGCAAATATTCCGACATCATCGCCAAGCTCCGGCCCGCCGCCGCGAACCCTGGCGACATCGTCCACATCGACGGCCGCGTTCTCGGCCGCCACGACGGCATCCTGCGCTACACGATCGGCCAGCGGCGCGGCATCGGCGTCGCCTCGGGCGAGCCTCTCTATGTCGTCCACCTCGACGCCGATCGCGCGCGCGTCATCGTCGGCCCGCGCGAGGCGCTGGAGACGCACAAGGTCTACCTGCGCGACGTCAACTGGCTGGGCGGCGGCCCGCTTTCCGACATCCCGGCGGAAGGCATGGAGCTCTTCGCGAAGGTTCGCTCGACACGTCCGCCGCGGCCTGCCGTCCTTCATCGCGGCGCCGGCGGCGTCTGGGTCGAGCTCGGCGAGGGAGAAGCCGGCATAGCGCCGGGTCAGGCCTGCGTCCTCTATAGCGATGACGGCGACGATGCCCGCGTCTATGGCGGCGGCTTCGTCGAGCGCTCCGAGCGCGGCAAGGAGGCCGAGGCCATGCTGTCGCGCCTCGCCGCAACGCCTGCGCAGGTTCCTGCAGAATAACCCCAGCCCATGCTTGTCCGCCTGAAGGGCTGGGCGAAACCGATCAAGCGCGACGTTGTCGCCCTGTTCCTTGCGGCTCGCGATTCCCGCACGCCGTGGTACGCCAAGGTCATCGCCGGCCTGGTTGCCGCCTATGCTCTCAGCCCCATAGACTTCATTCCCGATTTCATCCCCGTCATCGGCTACCTCGACGACCTTTTGATCGTCCCGCTCGGCATCTGGCTCGCGGCCAGGCTCGTGCCGAACGATCTGATGCAGGAGTTTCGCGCGGAGGCAGAACGGCTGGAAGCAAGGCCCGTCAGCCGTGCCGGCGCGCTCTTGATCGTCGCCTTGTGGGTCGCCGCGGCGGGACTCTTCTTGTGGTGGCTGTGGCCCGAGGCCGCCACTTGGGGCGCCTAGTCGTGCACGACAGTGCCGGCGGTCAGGATGCGCAGCACTGTGATCGCCTCCTCGCCGCTGGTGCGCGGCGCCTCCCGCGTCTGGATGCAATGCAGGAAATGCTCCAGCTCGCGCGTCAGCGGCATGCCCTGCTCGACGGGAACGTAGGACGGCTCGTTGGCGGTGAAGGCCCACTGGCCGCTGTCCTGCCACACCGCGTGGCGGTAGACCGCGAGTTTCCGCTCCCACGGCTCGACATCGTCGAACACCGCCATCGCCTTGGTGCCGACCACCGTCAGCCGGCGCTCACGATACGGGTTGAGCCGCGAAGCGAACAGGTGGCTGCGCATGCCGTTCGGGAAGCGCATGTGAACATGGGCGAAGTCACTGAGATGATCGAGCAGCGCAGCGCCTTCCCCGCGCACCTCGACGGGCGCCTCGCCGGTGATGGCGAGGATCATCGACAGATCGTGGGGCGCCAGGTCCCAGAGCGCGTCGTTCTCGGTGTGGAACTTGCCGAGGCCCAGCCGGTGCGAATGGATGTACTTCACTTCTCCCAGTTCGCCGGCGTCGATCAGCTCCTTGAGCTTTTCGAAGGCGGGATGGAAACGCAGCACATGGCCGGTCATGAAGATGCGGCCGGCCTTGGCCGCCGCAGCCACGGCCCGCTCTCCATCGGGCACCGTCAGCGCAATCGGCTTTTCAACCAGCACGTCCTTGCCGGCCTCGACCGCACGCACGGCGGCATCGGCATGGAACTGCGGCGGCAGCGCCATGACGATGGCGTCGATGTCGTCGCGGTCAAACAGCGCGTCCGGATCAATGGCGAGGCACTCCTGCTCGCTGGCGAAGCCGTCCGCCCGCGCCCGGTTGGCGTCGGACACGGCGTGCAACGCGCCGAGCGCCTTCAACGTGCGGATGTGGTTGGAGCCCCAGTATCCGCATCCCAGGACTGCTATGCGCGGTTTCATCGTCTTGCCAGCTCAGGAGAAATGTGACGGACACATAACGGCGGGCCGGATCGAACTCAAGCCGGGCGTCGGGGACGACGGGATGGCGGACGATTTGCCGCTGTCCTCCACATACCCATTGGCGCCCGCGATTGGACGCTGTGCGGACACGGCGGCCCTTTGCCCGCCATGGGTTGGGGTGCTGCCCCGCCTTTCGGCCACCGTCCAAACTTCGCGGAAATCCGTCGTGCTGGAAGCTTGACAGCTTCGCCGGTCGAACCTTATATCCGCCCGACCTTGGCGGACGCTTCGACAAGCCTTTGGCTGTCGGATCAAGTTTTGCCTGTGGCGGAGTAGCTCAGTTGGTTAGAGCAGAGGAATCATAATCCTTGTGTCGGGGGTTCAAATCCCTCCTCCGCTACCACCGTTAACAACACCGAGGTTTCCAAAGCCTCTCGCTCCTACCAGAGCATCGAGTTTTCCACGAATGTTAATGCTCACCCGACCTTGGCGGTCGGGGTAAACAACGACGCAATCCACCAGTTCTCGCAGGGCGTTCGACCCCTCACTGTTACCGTCATCAATCCCGCGCTGGAGTTCATCCCGCAGGCGAGCGAGCTTAACCTCGAACTGCGACAGCGCACGGTCGTGGAGTACGACAGTCTCGACTTCGTTCGGTACGCTGTCGAGTTCCTGCTGTAGCTGCAGCTTTTCTACCCGGAGCGGAGGAAGCTGTTGCTGGACCTCCTCCTCAGACAGGATACCCTTCCCGACAAAACCCACGATGCGATCTATTTCTCG
>DATDJN010000037.1:0-11113 GCA_036520515.1 Rhizobiaceae bacterium | reverse complement strand
GCCCGTATCCATGTCCATGCCGGACATGCCCATATCCATGTCCATGCCGGACATGCCCATATCCATGTCCATGCCGGACATGCCCATATCCATGTCCATGCCGGACATGCCCGTATCCATGTCCATGCCGGACATGCCCATGTCCATGCCGCTCATATCCATGCCTTTGCGCGCGATCCTGCTGCCGTCGCCGTGCTCATTCACAGCTTCCGGTGCAGTCGCCGCGAGTGCATTGCAGATGGTGTCGGCATCGGGGTAGCGGCGGAGAAACCGCTGCAGGGCGAGCTCTGAACCGGACCTGATCGTCGCGTCGCAAAGGCAGTCGAGTTTATCGCCGCCCGCCGCCATACATTGATTTACGGTTAGCTTTCCGTCCTTTTCGGACGGCGCCGACATCGCAGTACTGACGCCGGCCAGCACAAACAACGCGCCGAACCCCGCGATACGCCCCAAGGAACGCATGCTCCACTCCCACCCAAAACAGAAATCAGCCCAGTCCGATTTCTTAAAAAAGCCCTACTGCAAGAATATAGATTTATCATCCCATAGCAATAGGTTGCTAACTACCCCCTGCCTGGGAGAAATAAAAATGTTAGGAATCAATGGTTTATTTGCGCAGGATCGGCGCGCGCAGCCGCAGGGCGAAAGATTTTCTTTCAGCGCAATATGCGACCTAAAATTATTTTATAATTTAAAAACTTACTGGAGTCTGTAATCGACTGTAGAAAAAATCGATTTATCTTCCTGCCACGAGAGCGCGGGGGCGGGAGCGTAACTGGTGACAAGGTTAAGCTTTATTTGTTTTCTATTTGCTTGTTTAATGAGTGCAAATAGTGCGGCCGCATCTTCGGACAGGGGCTATCCGTCGGGGCCAGGCCTCGAAAAAGCCCTAAAAAACAACGGGAAATACTTCACTGTCCGGAACAGTCGTGGTGGCAACGTAGCCCGCTTTGCCATGCGCGCGGTTCAGCTGAAAAAGAAGGGAACTATTGTCCGGTTTTCCGGAAGATGTGATTCAGCGTGCACTCTATACTTGGGTCTTCCGAAGAGCCAAATGTGCATCACCCGCGAAGCGTCGTTCCGTTTCCACGCCCCCTACACCAGATCCGGAAAGGCGGCACTGGCCGCGCACCGCTTCATGTATGCGAGTTACCCGGGCTGGGTTCGCAACTGGATCGCCTCGAAAGGCGGCATGACCCGTCGGCTGATCACAATGGACTATGCCTACGCCAGCAATTTCCTGCCGCAATGCTAGAAAGAGACTGAGCCTGACTGCTCAGTTCGGCGCCTTGTCCAGGAACCTCTTCATGCGCTCCAGCGCCCGCAGGATGTTCTCCTCCGAATTGGCGTAGGAAAGGCGGATATAGCCCTCGCCGAGGATGCCGAAATCCGGTCCGCCGATCAGCGCGACGCCAGCCTTCTCCAACAGCTCGGAGGCAAGTTTCTTCGCCTTCCATCCGGTGTTCGACACGTTGGGGAAAGCGTAGAACGCGCCCTTCGGCGTGATGCAGGAGACACCCGGCAGGTCGTTCAGGCCCTCGACCACGACCTTGCGGCGCCGGTCGAAGGCCTTCATCATCTTCTCCACCTCGTCCTGCGGCCCGTCGATCGCCGCGATGCCGGCGAACTGGCTGGGCGCATTGACGCACGACCAGCAATTCACCGCGAGCTTCCTCACCTTGTCGTAGAGGTTGGCGCTCTCGGGTCCGTTCGGCCAGATCGACCAGCCCATGCGCCAGCCGGTCATCGCCCAGGTCTTCGACCAGCCGTTCAGCACGATCAGCCGGTCGCGGATTTCGGGATATTGGAGCAGCGAAGTGTGCGCCTCGCCGTCATAGGTCATGACGTCGTAGATCTCGTCCGAGAGGATTGCGACGTCCGGGTGCCTTTCCAGCCCCTTCACCAGCTTGTCGATCTCGGCCCTCGGCGTCACGCCGCCTGTCGGGTTGGCGGGCGAGTTGAGGATGATCAGCCGGGTCCTGTCGGTGATCAGCGCCAGCGTCTCGTCGGCCGAGAAGGCAAAGCCGTTCTCCTCGCGGACCGGGATCGGCACGGGCTTCGCCCCGGTGAACTCGATCATCGAGCGGTAGATCGGGAAGCCGGGATCCGGATACATGATCTCCGCGCCCGGCTCGCCGAACATGATGATCGCCGCGTACATGGTCGGCTTGCCGCCCGGCAGGATCATCACGTTCTCCGGCGACACCTCGACGCCGGTCGTCGTCAGCGTGCGGCGCACAACCGCCTCGCGGGTGGCGAGCAGGCCGGTCGCCGGCGTGTAGCCGTGGTGGCCGTCCTTCAGCGCCTTGATCGCCGCCTCGACGATATGGGCAGGCGTCTTGAAGTCCGGCTGGCCGATGCCGAGGTTGATGATGTCCTTGCCCTCCGCGGCCAGCGCGGTGGCGCGAGCGAGCACGGCGAAGGCGTTTTCTTCGCCCAGCCGGTCGAAGGCGGCGATCGTTTGGAGCATTTTTCCTCCCCATCTGGTGCTAATAGCGGGTGCGCGTCTTGTGGAAGCGTTGGCGCAGGATTGTCAATGGAGTGGGACGTGACCGAAGATCTAAAAAACTGGACGCCGCGCCCGAGCCCCCAGCGCAAGGTGCTCGACGGGCGCTATGTCCGCCTGGAACCGCTGTCGGCTGCCGCCCATGGCGACGGGCTCTACGAGGCGGCGACCGCGGAGGCGGAGCGTTTCCGCTGGCTCTTCGAGACAAGCCCCGACAGCCGCGCTGCCTTGCAGCCCTGGCTGGAGAAGGTCGAGGTGAGCGAGGACCCGCTCTTCTTCACCGTCATCGACAAGGCGTCGGGCAAGGTCGCCGGCCGCCAGACCCTTATGCGCATCGATCCCGCCCACGGCGTCATCGAGATCGGCAACATCCTGTGGGGGCCGCTCATCGCCAGAAGGCCTGCGGCCACCGAGGCGCAGTTCCTCTTTGCCAGCTATGTCTTCGACGCGTTGGGCTACCGGCGCTATGAATGGAAATGCAACAACCGCAACGAACCCTCCAAACGCGCCGCCGAGCGCTTCGGCTTCCAGTTCGAGGGCGTTTTCCGCCAGCACATGGTCGTCAAGGGCGAGAACCGCGACACTGCCTGGTTCTCGATGATCGACAAGGAATGGCCCGCGCTCCGGCAGGCATATGAGGGCTGGCTCAGCCCCGACAATTTTGATAGTGACGGAAACCAGAAAAGACGCCTCGAGGATTTTCGTAAGTCTTTGGGGTGAAAGGTTATTTCGTTACCAGAGAGGTCTAGCGTGGCTTCCTCTTCCAGTCGTGGCGGCCACAGCCACGACAACGACCAGCACGATCATGATCATGCAGTTCATGACCACGCCGGGCACGATCATTCCGGCCATGGCCTCGGCCATGTCCATGGCGGCACCGACAAGAAGCGCGTCCTCATCGCCGCGCTGCTGACGGGCGGCTTCATGGTGGCGGAGGCGATCGGCGGCTTCCTCACGGGCTCGCTGGCGCTGCTCGCCGACGCTGGCCACATGCTGACCGATTCGATCTCTCTCGGCCTTGCATGGTACGCGTTCCATCTTGCCGACCGACAGGCGACGTCGCGCATGACCTACGGCTTCGACCGGGTGAAGACGCTGGTCGCCTACACCAACGGCATCGCCATTTTCGCCGTCGGCGCCTGGATCGTGGTCGAGGCGTTCCACCGCCTCAACGAGCCGTCGCCGGTGCTCGGCGCGCCCATGGCGGTCATCGCCGTCCTCGGGCTTTTCGTCAACATCGCCGCCTTCTTCGTGCTGCACGGCGGCGACCGCGAAAACCTCAACATGCGCGGCGCCATTCTGCATGTGCTGGGGGATCTGCTCGGCTCGGTCGCGGCGCTCGTCGCCGCCGCAGTCATCATCTTCACCGGCTGGATGCCGATCGACCCGATCCTCTCGGCGCTGGTCGCGGTACTGCTCTTCCGCAGCGCCTGGTCGCTGGTGCGCGAATCCGGCAACCTGCTCCTCGAGGGCGTGCCGGCAAGCATGGACCGTGACGGCATCGCGAACGACATAGCTGCGAATGTCGCCGGCGTCCGCGAGATCCACCACATGCATGTCTGGTCGATGGACGGCACCAGGAACATGGCGACGCTGCACGCCTGCCTGACCGAAGGCACCGACGCCTATGTCGCAGTTGCCGCCATCAAGTCGCGGCTTGCCAGGACGCACGGCATCGAGCATGCCACAGTCGAGCCCGAATACGGCGCCTGCGCGGATGCATCGCCCGCACATCTTCACTAGAGGTCACAGGGAAACATCATGGCAGGCAGGCTGAAGGGCAAGGTCGCGGTCGTCACCGCGGCCGGTCAGGGGATCGGGCGGGCGATCGCCGAGGCTTTTGTCGCCGAAGGGGCGACCGTGCACGCTTCCGACGTCTCGCGCGACAAGCTGGACGGGCTGGCGCGCGCCAGGAAGGCGAAGCTCGACGTGCTCTCCGCCAAGGCGGTGGCGGCCTATGCCGCCAAGATCGGGCCCGTCGACATACTGGTCAACGTCGCCGGCTATGTGCATCATGGCACGGTGCTCACCACCAGCGAAAAGGACTGGGATTTCTCCTTTGATCTCAACGTGAAGTCCATGCATCGCACGATCAGCGCCTTCCTGCCCGGCATGCTCGAACGGGCAAAGGAAACCGGCAGGACCGGTTCCATCGTCAACATCGCGTCCGGCGCTTCATCCGTGCGCGGCATTCCCAACCGCTACGCCTACGGCGCCAGCAAGGCGGCCGTCATCGGTCTCACCAAGGCTGTGGCCGCCGACTTCATCCGCGACGGCGTGCGCTGCAACGCAGTAGCGCCGGGCACCTTCAAGTCGCCTTCCTGGGAGGACCGCGTGGAGACGCTTGGCAAGGAGTGGGGCAGCAAGGAGAAGGCGCTGGAGATGTTCGTGCAGCGCCAGCCGATGGGCCGCGTCGCCGAGGCCTCAGAGATCGCGCCGATCGTCGTCTATCTTGCGTCCGACGAAGCCGCCTTCACCACCGGCTCCGTTATGAACGTCGACGGCGGATTTGCGCTGTGACCCCCGAGAACCGCAACGCGGCAATCGCCGCAGCCATCCTGATCCTGGTCTTCGGCTTGGGGGCCTTCTATCTGCCGACCGTGATGATTGCGGTCGGCAACGTCTCGACCGTCGCCGCCGGCGTCATCGCCGTGCTCTTCGTCGCGGCGTTCTTCCTGGTCTTCTGGCTGCGCGGCAGGAGCCAGCGCAGGCGCGACGGCCGCTGATCAGGCCGCCAGGCTCGCCGTAAGCAGCAGCAGGCCCAGCACGAAGACGAGCGAGGCTCCCGCGATCTCGATCGTCGCGTGCACGCGGTTGCCCATCCGCCCGTCGCCGGCATAGGCGACCGCCCAGTTCTTGGCGGTGACGGCCATGGTGGCGAGGACCGAGACCGTGATCGCCGTGCCGACCGCCATCGCGAAGACCGACAGCACGCCGGCGACGACGAGCCCGTTGAGGAAGGAGAAGGTGAGCACGATCAGCGCGCCCGAGCAGGGGCGCAGGCCGACCGCCGCCACCGCCGACCACGCCGTCTTCCAGCTGAAGCGGTCGCCGGACAGCATCGCCGGGTCCGGCGCATGGCTGTGGCCGCAGGCCGCGCACATCTGGTCAGGTCCGTGGTCATGCGGATGCGAATGGCCGTGGTGGTCGTGATGACCGTGCCGATGATCATGCTCGTGCGCAGGGTGCGAATGCGCCGCCGACAAGCTGTGGGCCTGGTTTCTCCCGAACAGGGAAAGGACCCGCGATCCGGCTTTCTGCCAGAGCAGCCAGGCGCCGAACAGCGTGACCAGCACGTAGCTCGCGATCTCCAGGAACCACGTCGCGTCGGTCATCGACACCGAGGTGCCGCGCAACACCAGGAACACCAGCGCCATGACCAGGATCGCGGTGATCGCCTGCAGGAAGGCCGACACGAAGGACAGCATGATGCCGCGCCGCAGCGCCACCTCGTTGGCGAGCATGTAGGAGGAGATAACCGCCTTGCCGTGGCCCGGCCCCGCCGCATGGAATATGCCGTAGGCGAAGGAGAGCCCGATCAGCACCCAGAGCCCGCTGCCGTCTCCGCGCATGGTTTTCAGCGCGCCGGTCAGCGCGCGGTAGAAATGCTGCTGCTGCAGGTTGATCCAGGCCATCCAGCCACCGAACAGGCCGGTGGACGGCACCATCGCCTCGTTGGTGCCGATGCCAAGCGAGCTCTGCGCATGCGCGTGCCCGATGAAATGGGCGAGCACATAGGAAAGCGCGATCAGCCCGAAGACGATCCGGATCGAGGTCTTTTTCAAATCCTGTCTCCCTCGCCTGCGGTCATCCCGTGCAGGTCAGTTCCAGCTTGGTGGCGAAAATCTTGCTGAGGTCGGTGCCTGTGGGGTCGTTGAAGAAGGCGTCGGTCAACGATGCCTGGTTCTGTGCGATCGCCTCGTCCGGATCGGGCCGGATCACCGCACGCGTGCAGTTCGCCGGCAAATCCGTCACAGCCATGTTCTCGTCCTCCGTGTAGTCGATCGCCGTGTAGAAGGTCGGGTCGTATATGCCGAAATCGACCTTGCCCTTAAGGGCCAGTGGCTGCTGGGGCTCGGACTCGAACAGGATGATCAACTGGCCATTCTCGAAATTGGTCATCAGCGCGGGCGGCGGCTTCATCGCCGCATCCTTGCCGTCGACCGAGACGAGTTGGAAATAATTGTACTCGGCAAGCGAATCCTGGACCGTCTGCGACACCTCCTGCAACTCGGCGTCGTCGAGTTCAAGATCGCCGTTCCTGTCGAACTCGACCAGCACCGTCGAGGAGAAAAGATCGTCGAAGCGCCACAGGTGCCGGAGGGACTTCACGGTCTGGTCGCTATTGAGGACGACGTCGAGCCGCGCCTCCGCGAAGACATGCGGATGAACGCTCGCCGGAACTGTCGAGGCGAGCAGGGCAAAAATCCCCAAAGCCGTGGTTGCGGTCCGCATCGTCTCCTAGCCTGTTTTTCGTCGGGGTGTAGCGTTATCAGGAAGCGGGCGAAAGTAGGACCGCGCCGCTCATAAAGTCGCGACCTTTCCGCTCACCCCTCCCCCGCCTTCCTGAACCACTGCACCAGGAAGTCGACGAAGACGCGCACCTTGGCGGGCAGATAACGGCGGTGCGGATAGACGGCGAAGATGCCGCCGCCGCTGGGCATGACCTCGTCCAGCATCGGCACCAGGCGGCCGGCTTCGATGTCGGGCTGCGCGATGAAGTCCGGCAGTACGACGAAGCCGAGCCCCGAGACGGCGGCCGCCCGCGCCGCCATCGGGCTGTTCACCTCGATCCGCCCGGTCACCGACACGGTGAACATCTGTCCGTCCTCGCCGACGAAGGGCCAGTTGGAGAGCCAGCGGCCGTTGGTGTCGATCACGCATGGCCTGCCTGCCAGGTCCTGCGGTCGCTTGGGCACGCCGTATTTCTCGATCACCACCGGCGAAGCGCAGAGCCGGATCGCGAAGGGCGACAGCCTTCGCGCGATCAGCGACGAGCTCTCCAGGCGGGTGATGCGGATGGCGAGGTCGAACCCCTCCTCGACAAGATCGACGAAGCGGTCGTCGAGCTGGATCTCCAGCACGATCTCGGGATGCGCCACGGCGAAGTCGATCAGCGCCTGGCCGATCGGTGCGTCGGCGAATGTGCGCGGCGCCGACAGCTTGATCCTCCCGCGCACGTCGCCGGAGGATTCGCGCACCACGTCGGCAAGGTTGTCCACCTCGCGCACGATCTCCGACGCCCGCTTGTAGTAGGTGTGGCCGGCCTCGGTCAGCGAGAATTGCCGAGTGGTTCGATTGAGCAGCAGCGCGCCGAGGTCGTCCTCCAGCTCGCGCACATATTTCGACAGCAGCGCCTTTGAGCGGCCGATCTTGCGCGCCGCGGCCGAGAACCCCTCAGCCTCCACCACATCGATGAAGGCGCGCATGCGCGTCAGCGTGTCCATCGCTCAGGCCTTTTCCGCGGCGTCGAGCACCTTGCGTCCCAGCCTTATCAGCGCCAGGTCGCTTCCGGCCGGGCCGAGCAGCGAGATGCCGAACGGCGCGCCGTCGACAGAGCCGAGCGGCAGGCTGATCTGCGGAAAGCCCGATAGACCCGACCAGCACAGCAGGCGGATCGCCCGCTCGCGGAACGCGTCCTTCATCTCGTTGGAGCCAGCCGCCAGCGGCGCCGCGCACGGCACGGTCGGCAGCACCAATATGCCGTCCTCGCCGAGCAGGTCGCCGAAGGCGGCGCGGAAAGCATCCCGCTTCTTCGTCTCCTCGATCATCTCGGCCGCGCCCACCGTCTTGCCGAAGGCGAAACGGTCGTAGATCGCCTGCCCGATCCGCCGCCCTTTCGCGGAAATCCATTCGCCGTGCCCGGCCCAGGCTTCGTAAGCCTGCAGCTTGCGCGTCGCCCAGTAGAGCTCGTCGATTGAGAAGGGCGGCTGCTTCGCCGCGCGCACGAGGCCCAGCGCATTCGCCACCGCGTTCTTCATGCGCCCATAGGCCTTCGCTTCGGCTGGCCCCGACACCAGTTCATCGAGCGCCGGCAGCGATATCAGGCGGGGCTTGATCTCATAGGCACTGCCCTTTCCGAGCATCACCTCCCCTACCCGCTCGTACAATCCGGCATCCCTGGCGAACCATCCGAACGTGTCGAAGGACGGCGCCAGCGGCATCGTCCCCTCCAGCGATATCAGCCCGTGCGTCGTCCTCAGGCCGATCAGCCCGCAAAAGCTTGCCGGCGCGCGCACCGAGCCGCCCGTGTCCGATCCCGTGGCAATGTCTGCCAGTCCTCCGGCGACGGCGGCGGCCGAGCCCGAGGACGACCCTCCGGTCACCCGGTCCGGCGCGGCCGGGTTTACCGGATGCGGAAAATGCACATTCTGCCCGATCATCGAGAAGGCGAGTTCTTCCGTCTGCGTCTTGCCGATGAAGCGCGCACCGGCATCCAGCAGCTTCTGGACCGCCGGCGCCGTGGCTTGCGCGACCTTGCTTTCCTCGTACCGGTCGGGGTTGCCCCAGCCGGACAAGACGCCCTTTACGTCGAAGATGTCCTTGACTCCGAGCGTCAGTCCGGCGAGCGGGCCGGCCGCTGCGCTTTCCACCGCCACCTCCGGATAGTCGAGGAAAGCATTCAGCCGGTCGCGTGTCTTGAGACTCATCGTTCAACATCCCGATACGATCACGAAAGCATTGTTCGACAAGCCAGCTTTTGGCAAGCGGGAGACGGCCGCCTTGCGGCGGTCGGAACCCCGGGTAGGATGCCGGTTTCGAACCGGCAGGCGCGCAGGCGGCCACGCCTGTATGGGTTCGCGATTCGAAGCCGCCTCCGGGAGTATCTGACAATGTATCGAAACGTCTTGGTCGCGACGGACGGTTCCGACATTGCGTCATCGGCCGTCAAGCACGCAGCGAGCATCGCCGGCGCCTTCGACGCCCAGCTGACCATCGTCACGGTCGCCCTGCTCGGACCGGTCGTCGACAGCGTGCTGGGCAGCCGCACACTATCGCAGACCGTCTTCGACGAGATACGCCGCGCCACGATCGACGAATGCGCGGCCATCCTGGCGACAGCCTCTGGAGCCGCCGGTCCGGACGCGCGCACCGAGATGGTCGAATCCCGCGATGCCTACGAGGGCATCCTCACGGCTGCCAACAACATCGGCGCGGACCTCATCGTCATGGGTTCGCACAGCCGCAGTCCGCTCAGCAGGCTGATCCTCGGAAGCCAGGCCTCGAAGGTGGTCGGCCTGTCGGAGGTGCCGGTCCTCATCGTTAAATAGTGCGCCCCGCCGGCCGAAACGCCGACGCCCTTGCTCATGGCTCCGCATCCTTCCTCGAAGGCGCGGTGCCGCCCAGGATTCCCAGCACCCATTGGCTGGAAGGTGACTGGGCCGCGAAGCATGCGACTGCGATGGCGATCGGGACGCCGATGAACGTGCCGTAGATGCCCCAGATGAACGTCCACAGGAAGACGGCCACCAGCACGATGAACGGGGAGAGCCTCAGCGCGTCTCCGGCAATCTTGGGCTCGATGTAGCTGCCGCCGACGAACTGCAGCACCGTCAGCCCGCCGAACAGCAGCACGGCCGACCAGGGATCGCCAATGTGCGCGAAGGCGAAGGCGCTCGGCAGCACCGTCGCCACCAGCGGCCCGATGACGGGGATGAAGTTCAGCAAGAAACCGATGACGCCCCATTCGAGGGCCAGCGGCAGGCCGAGCGCAAAGGCGATGAACGATATGGAGACGCCGGTCGCCAGGCTGACAACTGCGCGCACGACCATATAGAGCCTGAGCTTGCGCGCTGTTTCGGCGGAGCCTGCCTGGATGACGCGCGCAATGTCGGGCCGCGTGTATCGCTCGACGCCCTGCCCGATGTGCCTGATCTCCACCAGCAGCGTCAGCACGTATGCGATGACGACCGCCCAGAAGGTCATCGTCTGGCCCGCCCGGGCCAGCATCTGCTGGCCGATGCGCAGCATCCAGTTGACGTTGAAAGTCTCGGCCCACAGCGCGGCCAGCACGATGCCGTGCTCTTCCAGCCAATCCGCCATCGCCTGGTAGAGCTGCTGGTAGCGCTGCACGTTTGCGGCGAGGGTCCGCCATATGCTGTCCAGGGCCCACAGCACGATCGTGCTCATCACGACGATCGTCATGACGAGGATCAGGAACGTGACGACGACGGCGATCGTCTTCGGCATCCACCCCTGCAGGACAGACTGCACGGGCCAGACCATCGCGACAAGGAAGAAGGCCAGGGTCAGCGGCGCAAGGAACGCATAGCCGACATAGGCGCTCCAGAAGATCGCCAGGGTCGTCAGGAGAGTCAGACCCGCCTTCGATGACGAACCGGCAAGCATCGCTCCTCCTCGATTTCGGTGGCCATCTTGCCGTCGTTGTTCGATCCGGGCAAGTCATTGCACCTTGCGCCCACTTTGGGCGCTGAACTCGAAACTACGCGTTATTTCCGTTTCACCTTGTTAATCTGCAGCCGCCTATGCTGTAAGCGTTGTGGATTGTTCGTTTCGCAAGGTCCGCTTCCAGGGCCCGCGCCGCGATCCATCGTGGGCGGAGCGATGATCAAATACCTGACTGGCCTTGCGGCGCTGCTTTGTTTG
>DATDJN010000036.1:0-2625 GCA_036520515.1 Rhizobiaceae bacterium | reverse complement strand
ATAAAGCTCGACCGATTCGCCGCGCGAGGCCGGGGGCTTGACGTGGTGCACCGAGCGGAAGTTCCTCTTCAGGAGGTCGAGCACGGTGTGCTCGGTGCCGCCCTGGAAGGTCTTCGACAGGAAATGGCCGCCGGGCTTCAGAACCGAGATGGCGAAATCCGCCGCGACCTCGCACAGGTGCTCGGTGCGGATATGGTCGGTGCGCCGGTGGCCCGTGGTGGGGGCCGCCATGTCGGAGAGCACGATGTCGGGCTCGCCGCCGAGCACCTCGACCAGCCTGGCGGGCGCTGCATCGTCGAGGAAGTCCATCTCCAGCACGACGGCGCCCGACACCGGATCCATGCCCAGATAGTCGATGCCGACGACATGCGGCTTCTCCGGGTCCGACTTGGTGCGGGCCGCCGCGACCTGGCTCCAGCCGCCCGGCGCAGCGCCCAGATCGATGACCTTCATCCCCGGTTTCAGCAGCTTGTAGCGGTCGTCTATCTCGATAAGCTTGTAGGCGGCGCGGGATCGGTAGCCTTCGGCCTTCGAGCGCTGCACATAGGGATCGTTCATGTGCCGCTCCAGCCAGCGGCGCGACGATTCCTTCAGGCGGCTGTTCTTCTTGATCTTGGTGCGCAGCACGCGCGTCGCACCTGGCTTGACAGACTTTTTCGTCACGGCCGAACTCCTCCCCGCCAGCCGCGCCGCCACACGCCGGCGTCGCCCATCAACTCGGACAATATGCCTTCGCGCAGGCCGCGGTCTGCCACGCGCAGCCGGTCGGACGGCCAGATACTGCGGATCGCTTCTAGAATAGCGCAGCCGGCCAGCACGAGGTCGGCCCTGTCTGCGCCGATGCAGGCGTTGGCGACGCGCTGCTGGAAATCCCAGCCGAGCAGCTTCTCCACCATCTTGTCGACGCTGCTGCCGTCCATCCACAGTCCGTCGACGCGCCGGCGGTCGTATCGCTCGAGATCGAGATGGACGCCGGCCAGCGTGGTCACCGTTCCCGACGTGCCGAGCAGGTGGAAGCTGCCGCCATTCATCACATGGTCGAGCCGGCTGCGCTCGGCAAAACCGTCGAGCAGCGACCTTACATGGCCGATCATGGCGTCGAAGGTCTCGCGGGTGACGTCGCGTCCGCCGAATTTTTCGGCCAGCGACACGACGCCGACCGGCAGCGAAGTCCAGGCGACGATGTGGCTCGCAAGACGCGGCGAGCGCTGCCCCCTGACCTCGATCAAAGCGATCTCCGACGAGCCACCGCCGATGTCGAACAGCACTACGCCCTCCGTGTCGCGCTCGACCAGCGAGCCGCAGCCGGAAACGGCGAGCCGCGCCTCGGTCTGGCGGTCGATGATCTCCAGCGTCAGGCCGGTCTCGGCCTTCACCCGCGCCAGGAACGCCTCGCCGTTCGCCGCCGACCGGCACGCCTCGGTCGCGACCAGCCGCGCGCTCTCGATCGTGCGGTTGCGCAGCTTGTCGGCGCAGACCTTGAGCGCGTCTACCGCGCGGTCCATCGCCGCTTCGGACAGGCGTCCGTTCGCCGCCAGCCCCTCGCCGAGCCTGACGATGCGCGAGAACGCGTCGATGACCCGGAACTGGCCGGGCCGGGCGGGCACCGCAACCAGCAGGCGGCAATTGTTGGTGCCGAGATCGAGCGCCGCGAAGACCGGCAGATCGTAAGGCTGACGGGTCTCGCGCTTATCGGCGACCGGCGCCGGGACCTCGGCGGCGGCCGCTCCCGCCGGAACAGCTTTCACGGCCGGCGGCGGCGGACGGGAGTTCGATTCCGCGCCAGGCTTCTGCGCCGCGGTCGCGTCGTCGCGCGCGTAACCCTTACGCCCGCGCCGGCGCTTGCGGCGTCTCTTGCCCTTGCTTTTCGGGTGCGGTCCGATGTCTTTGCCGGACGCCGAAACGGCCCCCCTGCCGGCTGCAGAAGCCGCCGCGCCGCTAGACGGCAACGGAATTGCTCCCGACGCACCCGCTTCCAGCGCCTCGGCGCCGGTGTCGCGGTCTTCCACCTTGCTACCCTTCGATGCGCCGCGCGAACCTTAATGGACGCTGCACGCGCTTTGTTCTTCAGTTGATCCCAAGATAGCAGCAGCCCGCGCGATCACCAAGTCCGGCGCCGCCGATTCTCGTCGCCATGGCAGAAAGTGGCGGTGGATGCTTGCGGGCCGTCACTCGCCTTCATATTCGCCCGGGACGCAGAAGCCGCTTTCGACGGCGCGTTGGTCGCACGCTTTCGGCTTTGCGTTGTAATCGGTGGTGGCGGCCTGGCACCCGGCCAGCGCCAGAACGATCGCCAGAATGACAACTCGCCGCATCAGACTTTCCCCTTGGCTGCCCACATGCCTATGAGATGGCACGCTCGCCCGGCCGGATGGCCAGATCCCAAATGCCCCGATCCGAGGGGCGATTGGCCTCGATAAGCGGAATCGAGGCTGCCGACAACCTTCAAGCGGGACCACGGGCCTGTGCGCGGGCGTCATCCCGGCGGATGATCCTGGCCTCGCGCACGAGCGACGACCAGTTCGCGCCGAGGAGCGCAACGAGCTCGATGGCCTGCGCTTCGGTGATGCCGATTTCCCGAACCAGCCGGAGCACAAGCGATGCCTCGCCCCCTGATTCGCCGGC
>DATDJN010000035.1:0-8393 GCA_036520515.1 Rhizobiaceae bacterium | reverse complement strand
CCCCGCCGGTGTTTTCACCACAGCGACAGTGGGCCGGATCGGGGCTATCGCTCGCCGCCGGCCGGACATGCCGCCTGGCCCAGGTCTTGGGGATCGACTCCCTAAACCGCGCTACCGTCGCGCGGCCGACCCGGACACCGCCGCCCTCCCTGATACCCGGTGCGCACCAGGTCCCCGCGAGAGCGATGGGCCAAGTATCGCCCAGGCCAAATGGGTGTGAATGAAAAGGCCAGAATTTTTTTACATTCGAATGATATCAATGTGTTGAGCGGGAATTTTATCCACGCTTCGTCATTTCGGGTTCGGCCTTCGCCGCCCCGGCGACGGCGAGGAAAGGCACTTCGTTCTGCATAGGCCCTGCAGCTTCGAGCCCGCAGCCTGGATTCCCGACATCATCCGCTCTCGAAGTCTGAATGACGGGTCGCGTTGAGCGGTCCGGCCAATTGTCGACGCTGGCGATCGGCGGAGGTCGCCGGTCTCAGCCCAACTTCGCGATCACCGCCTTCAGCGCTTCGCCGAAGCGGCGGACCTCGTCCAGCGTGTTGTAGTGGACCAGCGAGGCGCGAACGGCGCCGGAATCCATCGACAGGTTGAGGCGGTTCATCAGGCGTGGCGCGTACATGTGCCCGTCGCGGATGCCGATGTCGCGCCTGGCCATCTCCTCCACGATCGCCTGCGGAGAGAGCTTTCCGATGTTGAAGCAGAAGGTGGGCACGCGCTCGTCGAGGCGGGCCTCGTCGGCGACGCCGTAGATGGTCGCGCCGCAATCCTTGAGCACCTTCATCATGGCGCGGGCCAGCACCAGCTCGTAGGCGCGGATCGCCCCCATGCCGGCGACGATGTTTTCGCGGCGCGTGCGGTTGTTCGAGGGCGCAAAATTGCGGCCGATCGATTCCAGGTAGCGCACGGCGGCGTCCATGCCGGAAACATTCTCGTAGACGAAGGTGCCGGCCTCGACCTTGTAGGGCGGTTCGTCCGGGATGAAGTCCTCGCGGAAGGTGGGCAGGCGCTTCAACAAGTCGAAGCGGCCCCAGAGGAAGCCCATGTGCGGCGAGAAGTTCTTGTAGCCCGAGCAGACCAGGTAGTCGCAGTCCCAGGCCTGCACGTCCATCAGGCCGTGCGGTCCGTAATGCACGCAATCGAGGAAGACTTCCGCGCCGGCGGCATGGGCGATTTGCGCGACAGACGCCACGTCGACGATCGAGCCGATGGAGTGGGCCGTCACCGTGCAGGCGACGAGCCGCGTGCGGCTGCCGACCAGCGGCTTCAGGTCATCGACGTGCAGGTTGCCGTCCTCGCGCATCCGCCACCAGATGAACTTCGCCCCCTGTGCTTCCAGCGCCAGCCAGGTGGCGATGTTGGCATCGTGGTCCATGTCGGTGACGATGATCTCGTCGCGCGTCCGGTCCCGGGAGATCATCTGGCCGATGCCGAGGCTGACAAGCCGGATGAACGACGTCGCGTTCATGCCGAAGCAGATCTCTGCCGGGCTGTATGCATTGATCAGGAGCGCCACGCTCTCGCGCGCGTCGGCGACGCCCTGGTCGACGGTGACGCTGCGGCCATAGCGGCCGCCGCGTTGCACATTGTGCGAGACGAGATGGTTGGTCACCGCGTCGAGCACGCTCTGGGGGATCTGCGCGCCGGCGGCGTTGTCCATGAAGATGAAGTCGCCGGCCTTCTGGAGGGCGGGGAACATCGCCCTGATCTCGTCGACCGGAAAGGCGTCGGATGCGGATTGATGCTGGTTCACGTTTAGTCCTCGGGTGGTCTGGTTCTGGATGGTCAGCGCGCGGTGGCAGCCTTGCTGCGCTTCTCGAGATAGCCGACGAGGCGCACCATCGGCCAAAGGAAGGCGAGGTAGACGAGCGCGGCGCCGATCAGCGGCGAAGGATTGGCGTAGAGCGCCTGCGCGTCATTGGCTTCCTTGAGAAGCTCAGGCAGCGCGACTGTCGAGGCGAGCGACGTGTCCTTGAACATCGACACGCAGTTGCTGGTGGCTGGCGGGATGACGACCTTCACCGCCTGCGGAAGGATGACCTTGTAGAGCGTCTGGAGGAAGGTCAGGCCAAGCGCCTGCGCCGCCTCGAACTGACCTTTGGGGATGCTCTCTATGCCGGAGCGGAACACCTCCGCCGAATAGGCCGACATGATGAAGACGAAGGCCAGCGTCGCCGACGTCCAGGACGAGAAGCGGATGCCGACGAAGGGCAGCGCATAGTAGATCAGGATCAGCACCACCAGCACCGGCAAGGCGCGGAAGATGTCGATGTAGCCGATGGCCAGCCACTGGAACGGCTTCGGCGCATAGAGGCGGATCAGGCTGATCGCCAGCCCGACGGGAATGCCGATGCCACAGGCGAGCAGACCGAGCAGCAGCGTGTTGAGGAAGCCGCGCATCAGCGCCGGTATGGCGGAGACCATGACATCGACGTTGAAGAAGGTTTCGACCAGGGTCATCGGCGCGCCCGAAAGTTAGGTTGGAGTTCGCTCCAAGAATCGTGCCGGCCCAGAACATTTGAGTCCGGGGCCGGCACGATCGTCGGATTGGCTAGGTTGTGCGCCCGTCAGGCCTGCGGAATCGGGGCTTCCTTCGCCGTCGAGGAGTCGGCCGGCGCCTCCGTGCCGAACCACTTCTTGTGGATCGCCTGCAGCGTGCCGTCCTTCTTCATCTCGGTCAGGGCATCGTTGATCTTGCCGAGCATAGGGTGGTCCTTGGTCATCATCAGGCCGTACTGCTCGCCGGTCTTGATGCGCTCGACGACGCCCAGGCCCTTCATCTTGGTGAAGGCGTACTCCATGCCGGGGACGTCGCTTACCACGCCATCGACGCGGCCGGCGGCGAGGTCGAGCAGCACATCCTGCTGCGTGTTGTAGCCCTTGATCTCCGAGAAGCCGTACTTCTCCTGGTTCTCCTTCGACCACTTCTCGCCGGTCGAGCCGGAGAGCACGCCGACGACCTTGCCGTTGAGGTCGGCGAGGCCCTTCACGGCGCCATCCGTCTTCGCCGCGACGCCCATGTCGGAATCGTAATAGGGCTGGGTGAAGGACTGCGACCCAAGGCGTTCCTTGGTGATGGTGATCGAGGAGATCGCCACGTCGATTCGCTTCGAGCTGGTGGCGGCGAAGAGCGGCTGGAAATCGTAGCCTTCGACGTTGACGGTCATCCCGGCGCGCTTGGCCGCCTCGGTGACGATGTCGACCTCAAAACCTTCGAAATTGCCGCTTTCGGCCTTGAACTCGAAGGGTGGGTTGTTCGGATAGGAGCCGACGTTGAGCACGTCCTGGGCGAAGGCAGCCGCCGGCGCCGAGACGATGCCGACGGCGGCGGCGAAGATGAGCAGTTTGCGACGGGTGAAGTTCATGTTCATTCCCTCTGGTTGTTCCGGCTTCCCGCCGGCGTTGCATGCCGCCGCACTCTCCTCGCGGCGTCAATTCTCCATGGCGAGCATGCGCTCGAGCGCCGTCCCGATCTGGCCGGCATCGCGATAGACGCACATGCGGACAAAAGCGTTCGCCGCGCTGCCGAACAGGTAGCCGGGCGCGAGCCCGACATGCGACTTCTCCAGAATGTCGGCGCAAAGCCGGCGCGAATCTGCCTCGCCCTCCATGGCGAAGAAGGCGTACATGCCGCCGCGCGGTTTTGTCGGCAGGATGATGCCGGGGATCTGCGCGAGCTTGTCGTAGGCGAGGTCGAGCCCGGCCTTGATGCGCTGGCGGATTTCTTCCACCAGCGGCTCACCCCGGGTGAGCGCGGCGACGGCGCCGGCCTGCAGGGGACCGGCGGTGCCGCTGTTTATGTATTGCGTCATCGCGCCGAGCTGGTCGGCGACGCCCGAGGGATGCGTCAGCCAGCCGACGCGCCAGCCGGTCATCGCCCATGCCTTGGAGAAGCTGTTGACCGACATCACGCGGTCGCCGTCGTCGGCGATTGCGAGGATGGACGGTGCGCAGCGGCCGTCGAAATAGAGGCGGTTGTAGACCTCGTCGGAGATGATCCAGACGCCGGTCCTGCGGCTGAAGTCGAGCAGCGCCTCCATCTCCGCACGGCTGGCGGTCCAGCCGGTCGGATTGGACGGCGTCGACAGGAAGATGGCGCGGGTGCGTGCGTCGCAGGTTGCGAAGAGACGGTCGAGGTCGAGCTTCCAGTCGCCGTCGAAATCGAGCGCGAAGGGCCGCGGCTCGCCGCCGATCAGATGGATGGCGTTGTGGATGTTCGGCCATTGCGGCGCGACGTAGACGACGTTGGTGCCGACGTCGACGATGAGTTCCAGCGCCATGTAGAGCGCCTGCATGCCGCTCGGCGTGACCGTGGTGCGCGAAATGGGGATGGGCTGGCCGTGCAGGCGCGACTGGTAGTCCGACAGCGCCTCGTTGAGCGGGCCGTAGCCGCGCATGTCGGGGATGTAGAAGGTGAGGCCCTCGTCGAAGGCCGCCTTGGCGGCGTCGCGGATGAAGGCCGGCGTCACCATGTCGCCTTCGCCGTACCACAGCGCGATGACGTCGCCGAGCTCCCTGGCGCGGACCGCCAGCCTGGCTATGTTTTCGGTGTGAAGATCGCGGATTTGCGCGCGGATGCCGTCGAAAGCGTATCTGGATTTCGCCGCGGCGGACGACTGGGGTGGCAGGAACGACAAGACCGGACCCTTCGCGCGTATTCGACTCACGCAGCGTGCGGCCGCCCCCTTGGCCTGGGCCCCACGCGATTTCAATCCCGGATGCTATCCGAACCGGGGCGCTTTTCAAGGCGAAAGTTTTAAGCTTAAAAAGTGAGCCCCTGGCGCTCCGCTTCCTGCCTGGCGGCTTCAGGCCGGCGCGCGACTCCGCGAGGCCGGAGGCCGCGGCGGCGCCGAGGAACATCGTGTCGCTGGCGACGAGGAAGAAGGAAGCGCCCTTCGCCGCCCATCGGCCGACGTCTTCCGGCCGGCCGCAGAACATGCCTGCCGCCTTGCCGTGCTTCAGCGTCGCGGCGATGATCCTCTCGATGGCCTTCGCCAGCTTCTGCGCGCCGTCCGGCCGGTATGCGTCGAGCGAGACGGAGAGGTCGCCGGGGCCGACGAAGACCACGTCGACGCCCTCCGTCGCGGCGATCTGGTCGACATTGGCGAGGCCCTCGGCGGTTTCCACCTGCACGGCGACGACGACGGAGGAATTGGCCTCGGCGAGGTGGTCGAAGATGCGATAGCCGTAGCCGGTGGCGCGGCCGGGGCCGACGCCGCGCTTGCCCTGCGGCGGATAGCGCGCGGCCTCCACCACTGCGGCCGCCTGCGCGGCGGTCGAGACGCGCGGCGCAAGGACGCCCCTCGCGCCGCTGTCGAGCGCGGCGGCGATCTCCTCGGCAGCGTGGCCGGGCACCCGCACCATGGCGGCGACCTGGTGGACATCGGCGGCGCGCACGAGGTTCTCGATCTGGTCGCGGGCGATCTGGCCATGCTCCCAGTCGATGCAGATGAAGTCGGGGTTTGCCTGCGCCATGACCTCGATCGCGACGGGATGCGGGATCTCGGCGAAGGAGCCGACCAGGTGCTCGTTCGAAACGGTGCGATCGCGAAAGTTCTTCATGCTGCCTCCCACAGGATGGACCAAGGCATAGCGGCAAACGATATGTCTGCGAAGCGCTATTTCAGGCTTGAAATATCCGCCTGCGGCCGTAGCGTGGAGGCCGGTCGGGAGGACCAGCATGATAAAGGACCATCCGCTCAAGGGCCCAAACCGGCTGAAGCTCGGCGTCTTCTCGGCCAATGCCGACGGCGGGCTCGCCATCACCGACGTGCCGGAGCGCTGGCAGGCCGGCTGGGACGACAATCTGACGGCCGCCGAGATCGCAGACCGCGCCGGGCTGGAGTTCTTCCTGCCGATCGCCCGCTGGAAGGGATTCGGCGGCAAGAACCGTGTGCGCGAGCATTCCTTCGAGACCTTCACCTGGGCGGCCGGGCTGGCGGCCGCGACGCAGCGCATCGGCCTGTTCATGACGGTGCACGTGCCGCTGGTGCATCCGCTCTACGCGGCGAAGGCGCTGGCGACCGTCGACCACATCAGCCACGGCCGCGCCGGGCTGAACATCGTCTGCGGCTGGAACCCGAAGGAGTTCGGCATGTTCGGCACGCCGCTGGTCGAGAAGGGTTATGACCAGGCGGCGGAATGGATCGGCATCGTCGAGAAGCTCTACGCGTCGGACGAGCCGATCGATTTCGACGGCGAGTATTATCAGCTTAAGGAAGCTGTCAGCCGGCCGGCGAGCCTGCAGGCGCCGCGCCCGGTGACGATGAATGCGGCGTTCGGCGGGCCGGGCAGGGATTTTGCCGCGGCTTATTGCGATTATCTTTTCACGACGTTTTCCGAGATCGCGGAGGCTGGACGGCATGTCGCCGACATGGCCGAGCGTGCCGACAGGATCGGGCGCAAGGTCGGCTGCTATACGGTCGCGCATGTCGTGTGCCGCGAGACGGATGCGGAGGCCGAGGCCTATTACACGCGCTACGCGGTGACCATGGCCGACCACGCGGCGGTCGACCAGCACATGGCCGGCAAGAAGGAATTCTCCCAGTCGCACGACGCGCATGCCTATGACCGCTACCGCCAGCGTTTCGCCGGCGGGGCGGGTAGCTATCCACTGGTCGGCTCGCCCGAAAAGATCGCCGAGGAGATGATGGCGATCTCAGCGCAGGGCTACGAGGGGATCGCGCTGTCCTTCGTCAACTACACGCAGGAGTTGCCCTTCTTCTGCGACCGCGTGCTGCCGTTACTTAGGGAAGCTGGGTATCGGGGGTAGGGCAGGTTGGCCCGCCCCCTCCACCGCCTTCGGCGGTCCCCCTCCCCCGTAAACGGGGGAGGATCCAGGGCGCGGACGGGCGCACCGCTGGTTCCTCCCCTGCGAAGCGGGGGAGGGGGACCACGCGTAGCGTGGTGGAGGGGGCGGCTAAGGCAAGTATGTCGAAGGCAGGCCGAGCACTGCGTCACCCACCCCCACCCCGCTCACTTCGTTCGCGACCCTACCCGCAAGGGGGAGGGTAGGCGTCGCCGCCCCTACTTCGCCGGGCTGGCCAGCGGCTTGGACTTGTCGACCACGAAGACGCTGATGGCCTTGGCCGGCACGCTGCCGATGCTCTGCACGTCGTGCCTGGCGCCGGGCGGGATGACGAAGGAGTCGCCGGCCTTCAGCGTCCGGTCGGGCTCACCCTCGACGATCATAAGCACCTCGCCGTCGAGCACGTAGCCGGTCTCGATGCCGGGATGCGTGTGCGGGCCGGAGGCGTGGCCGGGCATGACTTCGGCGAGGCCCGTCACGGTCTTGTAGCCCTCGGGAAAGTCGATCGACTGCAGCGGCGTGCGCTTGATGCCGGCGGGCGCATCCTGGGCGAGGGCGGGGGCGGCCATCAGGCCGATGGCGAGAATTGCGAAAGCTGTTTTCTGCATGGGCCCTCCTGCTGGATGCCCGCAGAATAGCTTCGCGGCCCGGGCGCGTCATCTGATTGTAGGCGAGCGTCCAAAAAACAAAGCCGGCCGTCGCGAAACGGCCGGCTTTCCTTTGCGCCTGGGCGCTTACTTCGCGGACTTGATCGCCTCGACGTCGGCCGCGCTCAGCTCGCCGACCGTGGTGACCGCGCCGTCGGTGACCTTCCACAGGCGGAAGGGGCCGGTGATGTCGCCATACTGGTCGAAGCTGACCGGGCCGATGACGCCTTCGTACTTGATCGGCTTGCCTTCCTTGATCAGGCCGAGCGCCTTGGCGAACTCGTCCTTGCCGGCGAAGATCTTCTCGCCGTCAGCCGCGACGACTTCCGGGATCGCCGCCTTGATCTTGGCCGGGTCGCCGCTGCCGGCCTTGGCGATCGCCAGCGCGACGATGGCGCCTGCGTCATAGGAACGGTCGGCGGCCGGCGCGTCCGGCTTGATGCCGCCGGAGAAGGCTTCGTAATTGCCGTAGAAATAGTCGGTGGAGGCGGTCTTCGAGGTACCGGACGAGGTGCCGTAGGCTTCGTTGAGGTACTGCGCGCCGACCGCGTCGATGAACTCCTGCGCGTTCATGCCGTCGTTGAGCAGGAACTTCGCCGGGCCGCCGCCCGAGATCCAGGCGCGCGCGATGGTCGCGCCGTCCACCGGATAGCTGACGAGGTAGAGCGCCTCGGGCTCGCCGGCCATGGCAGCACTCGCCTCGGACGAATAGCTCGCCTGCTTCTCGTTGTAGGGCGTGGTCGAGGTGATGGTGCCGCCGAGCTTCTCGAAGGCGGACGCGAATTCGCGCACCATGTTGACGCCGAAGTCGTTGTTGACGTGGACGATGGCGAGCTTCTTCAGACCCTGGTCAATGGCGTACTTCGCCGCCGCCGTGCCCTGCAGCGCATCCGAGGTGATGGTGCGGAAGAAGACGCCGTTGGTCTTGCCGTCGCGCG
>DATDJN010000034.1:0-8063 GCA_036520515.1 Rhizobiaceae bacterium | reverse complement strand
AGCCGCATGCGTGCACCCTCGACCTCGAACCAATCGCTGGAGGAAGCGCACGCGCTCCCGCTCGTGGCCAGGGCGAGGATGGTTGCCGGGATGCCCAGAAGCAATTTCATGGCGCGAGATTTGAACTCCGAAAATCGGCTCCGCAACGCCGCCCCGCAGCGTTTTGCATCATTTTCGCGTGACTGCCAGCGCCACAGGCAGCGAAACGCATCTTTCATGCGAGGCGGAAACGCGTTATTTTGAGGGTATGGACCTTTTGCGGCAGAAAAAATCCGCAGTCGGCGGATTCCTGGACGATCAGTTCCTCCTCGCCATGCCCGGTATGAAGGACGACCGTTTCGCTCGCTCGGTCATCTACGTCTGCGCCCACAGCGATGAGGGCGCCATGGGCCTGATCATCAACCAGGCGCAGCAGATGCAGTTCCCGGACCTTCTCGTGCAGCTTGGCATCATGGACGAGCAGGAGGTCATCCGCCTGCCGCAGAAGGCGCGCGATTTCGTCGTGCGCAACGGCGGGCCGGTCGACCGCAGCCGGGGCTTTGTCCTGCATTCCGGCGACTACACGGTCGAATCCTCGTTGCCGGTGTCGGACGACATCTGCCTGACGGCCACCGTCGACATATTGCGCGCCATATCGGCCGGCCGCGGGCCCCGCCACGCGCTGATGGCGCTCGGCTATGCCGGATGGGGAGCGGGCCAACTCGAAAACGAAATCGCCGAGAACGGCTGGCTGACCTGCCCTGCCACCACCGAAATGCTCTTCGACACCGACATCGACCGCAAATACGACCGCATCCTCGCTTCGATAGGCATCGACCTCGCCCATCTCAGCCAGACCGCCGGGCACGCCTGACGCCGCCGGTTTCCTCCACAGGTTCCTAACGGTCGTGCCTTACGCCTGCGCGAGCGGGTACTGTTCCCTGAGCATCTTCAGCACCTGATCGCCGGGGATCGGAGCGCCGAAAAGGTAGCTCTGCACATATTCGCAGCCCATCTGGCGCAGCTCCAGCGCGTCGCTCTCGTCGGCAACGCCCTCGGCAACGACCGACAGCCCCAGTTCGTGAGCCATGTTGACCATCGATTTGAGCAGAACCGCGCGTTTCGGCGTGGTGTCATCGACGAAGCTCTTGTCGATCTTGATCGTGTCGAAGGGGAACCTTGTCAGATAGGCGAGCGACGAGTAGCCGGTGCCGAAATCGTCGAGCGACAGGCCGATGCCGAGCTTCTTCAGCTTGGTCAGCACGTGGTTGGTCTGCTCGGGATTGTCCATCACCAGCGATTCGGTGAGTTCCAGCCGGAAGCAGCGCGGCTTCAAATTGGCGCGGGCGATCACCGAGCGCACGTCGCTGACGAGATCGCGGCGGATCAGTTGCCGGCTCGAGAGGTTGACCGAAACCGAAAGCGGCGTGTCGCCGATCTGTTTCTGCCAGCCGGCCAGATCCTCGGCCGCCTTCTGCATGGCGAAAAGGCCGAGCTGCACGATGAGCCCGCAACTCTCGGCGACGGGAATGAAGTCGGCCGGCGGGATTTGCCCGCGGCGCGGGTGGTCCCAGCGCAGTAGCGCCTCGAATCCGGCGACTGTGCCATCCTCCAGTCGCACGATCGGCTGGTAGGCCAGCGTGAACTCCTTGCGCTCGGCTGCCCGCCGCAGGTCGGATTCGAGCTGCAGCCGGTCGGTGCCGACTGAGCGGAAGGCCGGGCGGAACGGTTCGATGCGGTCGCCGCCGAAACGCTTCGCCTGATGCATGGCGAGTTCGGCGTCCTTGACCATGTCCTCGGCGGTATTTTGCGAATTCGTCCAGGTAATCAGGCCGATCGACGCGGTCAGCACGATCTCCCGCTTGGCGAAATTGATCGGCGCGCGAATCGCCTGCTTGATCGCATCGGCCACGCCGGCGATGCGGGATGGGTCCTGCTCGGACAAGAGCATCAGCGCAAACTGGTCGCCGGCGAAACGCGACAGCGAATCTTTCGGCTTGAGCAGCCGGTGCAGGCGCCGCGCGATGGTGAGCAGGATCGTATCGCCGGCCGAAATGCCCAGCCCGTCATTGACCTGCTTGAAGCGGTCGATGTCGATCACGAAGACGGTCGGCTGGATCTTGTCCTCCGACTTGGCGACCGAGATGATCGCCTCCAGCCGGTTCATGAACAGCTCACGGTTGGGCAGGCCGGTCAGGTTGTCGTGCACGGCGTCGTGCAGCAGACGTTCCTCGGCCTTCTTCTGCTCGGTCACCTCGACCATCGTGCCAACGCAACGGATGACCTCGCCGTCGGAGCCGACGACAGGTCGCGCACGCAGCGAGAACCAGTGGTAGTGGCCGTCCGCGCCGCGCAGCCGGAAGCTCTGCGCAACCTTGCCGCGGCGATGCTCCAGCACGACGTCGAGAGTGGTGCGGAAGGTGTCGCGGTCGTCCGAATGCAGCGCCGGCAGCCAGGTGCGGGCGGGGCCGCCGAGGCTGTTCGGCGGCAGGCCGAGCTGCAGGCTGATGTCGGGCTTGGTGACGACGCGGTCGCGCAACACGTCCCAGTCGAAGACGATGTCGCCGGAGCCGACCACGGCCAGCGCCTGCCGCTCCATGTCGCTGAACAGGCCCTGATGCAACGCGCCGCCGGCGAAGGCGTGCTGCATGACAGTGAAGCCTATCAGCAGGATGATCAGGATCAGTCCGCCGCCGAGTGCCGGCTGCACAACGTCGTTGTCGATCATGCCGGTGATCGCCATCCACGAGCCGGTCAGCCAGATAAGCACCATGACCCAGCTCGGGATCAGCATGATCGCGCGGTCGTAGCCGCGCAGGCCGAGGAAGACGATGAGGCCGAGGCCGGTGATTGCAGTCGCGGCGAAGGAGAGGCGCGCGATGCCGGCCGCCACCGCAGGATCGATGATGGCGACGCCCGCGATCAGCAGCAGACCGCAGATCCAGACGAAAGCGCCGTAGCTGAAATGCCCGTGCCAGCGGTTGAGGTTGAGATAGGCGAAGAGGAAGACCACGAAGGTGGCGGCCAGGCCGACCTCGGTGCCCGCCCGCCACATCTGCTCGTTGCCGGGCGATATCTCGATGATCTTGTTGAGGAAGCCGAAGTCGACGCTGATATAGGCAAGCACCGCCCAGGAGAGGGCAGCCGTCGCCGGGAACATCGAGGTGCCCTTGACCACGAAAAGGATGGTCAGGAACAGCGCCAGCAGCCCGGCGATGCCGATCACGATGCCACGGTAGAGCGTGTAGGAGTTGACGGAATCCTTGTAGGGCTCGGGATCCCACAGATAGACCTGCGGCAGGTTGGGCGACGCCAGTTCGGCGATGAAGGTGACGACCGCCCCGGGGTTCAGCGTAACCAGGAACACGTCGGCGTCGGGGCTCGCCTGCCGGTCGAGCGCGAAGCCCTCGCTTGGGGTGATCGCCGCGATGCGGCTGGAGCCGAGGTCGGGCCAGAACAGCCCGGAATTCACGAGGCGAAAATGCGGTGCGACGATCAGCCGGTCGAGTTGCTCGTCCGTCGTGTTGGCCAGCGCGAAGACGGCCCAGTCGCCTGAAGACCGCTCGTCATTCGCCTCCACCTCGATGCGGCGCACGATGCCGTCGGGACCGGGCGCTGTGGAGACCTGAAAGTTCTGGCCCTGATTCTGATAGGTCTGGACAGCGCGTGACAGGTCGAGCGCGACGTCGTCGGGCGAAATCTTGATAGGCTCGATGGCCTGCGCGAAGGTCGCCGCGCAAAGCAGGGCGACAATTGCCAAGGCAAATGCGGCAAGCCGCGCTGTGAGGAAATCGATCGCCAATATCAGTCCTTTGCCCCGACGCCGCGCCGATCGCCAACGATCAGAGCGTAGAGATAGTGATCCTGCCACCCCCCATTGATCTTCAGGTAGGATCTCAACAGCCCTTCGCGTGTGAATCCGGCTTTTTCAAGCACTCGGATCGACCTCGTGTTTCCCGGAATACAAGCAGCTTCGATCCTGTGCAACCGCATCGTTTCGAACGCGTGGCGCGCAAGCAGGTCGATCGCGTCGACCATGTAGCCCTGGCCGGCATGTTTCTCACCGATCCAGTAGCCAATGTGGCCGGATTTCGCGACGCCGTGGCGGATGTTTCCCAACGTCACGCCGCCGAGCAATTTTCCGGTTTTCGCCTCGAAGATGAAATAGGCGATCGCCGTGCCGCGGGCGAAATCCTCGCGGTAGCGCCTGAGCCGATAGCGCCAGGCGGACTTTTCCAGTTCGTCCGGCGCCCAGCTTGGCTCCCAGGGTTCCAGGAAAGCGCGGCTGTCGCCGCGCAGCTTCGCCCATTCCCGATAGTCGCCGGAAACCGGCATCCTCAGAGTGACCCGTTCGCCCTTCAGCGCTGGAGGTTCGCGCAAGAAGGACCGAAAGGCTAACATGTGGTCCGCCGCGATCAGACCGCGAGGCGGCGCAGGCTCGTCTCTTGTCCGGGAAGCGCGTCGCGGATCGCCTCGTAGGGGGCGAGCTTGCCGACCGGACCGACAGCCGCAATCGTCGGTGTGGTGGAGAAGAGCCGCGAGGCAAGGTCTCGCAGTCGCTCGACGGTAAGCGCCGAAAGCCGCTCCATCAGCTCTTCCTTGGCGATCGGTCGACCGAACAGGAGAAGCTGGCGGGCGATCTGCGAGGCGCGCGACGAGGCGCTTTCTGCCGACATGATGAGGCCTGCACGGTACTGCGCGCGGGCCCTTTCGAGTTCGTCCTGTGCGATGTTCTCGCCGGCTTTCTGGAGCTCGTCGACGATGACCGGAATGAGCTTGGAGATATCGCTCTGACCGGTCGCCGAATGAACGCCGAAGATGCCGGTGTCCGAGAAGCCCCAATGAAAGGCGTACACCGAATAGCAGAGGCCGCGTTTCTCGCGCACCTGCTGGAACAGCCTGGACGACATGCCGCCGCCGAGGATCATCGACAGAACCTGCGAGGCGTAAAAATCGCGCACGTGATAGGCGCGACCCTCGAAGCCGAGTATGATCTGCGCGTCCATCAGGTCGCGGTTCTCGCGGAAGTCACCGCCGATATATTGTGCGTAAGTGGGCACCTGGCTGTCCGCCTTGCTGCGGAAGGAGCCGAGCCGCTTCTCGACCTCGCGCACGAAGCTCTCGTGCTTGACGTCGCCGGCGGCGACAACCACCATCCGCTCGGCGCCGTATTGCCGGTTGATGAAGTCGTGGATTTGCCGTGACGTGAAGGACTTCACCGTCTCGGGTGTGCCCAGGATCGAGCGGCCGATCGTCTGGTGCCGGTAGGCCGTCTCGGTGAACTTGTCGAAGACGATGTCGTCGGGCGTGTCGTGAGCCGCGCCGATCTCCTGCAGGATGACGTGCTGCTCGCGCTCGAGTTCAACCGGGTCGAACTTGGACTCGGTCAGGATATCGGCAAGGATATCGATCGCCAGCGGGACATCATCGGCGAGAACGCGGGCATAGTAGGAGGTCGTCTCGACGCTCGTGGCAGCATTGATCTCGCCGCCGACGTTCTCGATTTCCGAAGCGATCTCGAAGGCGCTGCGCCGCGACGTCCCCTTGAACGCCATGTGCTCCAGCAGATGCGCCATCCCATGCTCGTCGTCGCGTTCGTTCCGGGCGCCCGACTTGACCCAGACGCCGAGGGCGACGGATTCGATGCTTGGGAGGGTTTCGGTCGCGACTGTCAGGCCGTTCGACAGACGGCTTACCTCAACACCCATATAGACTTGACTCCCTACCGCGCCGCTCGTGCACGACGGTTTATGTGATCTTCCACCATTTTTAGGTCGGATGGAAGTACCGTATATCTTTCCGCTGCGTCCATCATCCCAGCAAGCCAGTCTGGCAAAGCCGGGCGGACGCCGCAAGCTGCCTCAACGGCAGCCGGGAATTTTGCCGGGTGGGCGGTCGAAAGCACAATCATTGGCGTCTCGCCCGACGCCTTTTGCCTGGCAACGTGGACTGCCGTCGCGGTATGCGGATCGAGCAGGTAGCCGTTGGTCTTGAGCGTGGAGCGGATCGTTTCGGCCGCCTCTTCCGCCGTTGTGCGGCCTGCGTCGAACTCGGCGCGGATGCACGAAAGCGCGTCCGGCTCGATGGCGAACGCGCCGGACTGCTTCAGGCCGCTCATGTAACGGCGCACGGCGGCCGCATCGCGCCCGCCTGCCCCGAACAGAAGACGCTCGAAGTTCGACGACACCTGGATGTCCATCGACGGCGACGTTGTTTCGACCACGCCCTGCATCCGGTATTCCCCGGTCGCCAGCGTGCGGGCGAGGATATCGTTGTCGTTGGTGGCGATGACCAGCCGCTCGATGGGCAGGCCCATGCGCTTGGCCGCGTAGCCGGCGAAGATGTCGCCGAAATTGCCAGTCGGAACAGTGAAGGATACGGGGCGGTCGGGGCTCCCCAGCGAGAGCGCCGACGAGAAGAAGTAGACGATCTGGGCCATGATGCGCGCCCAGTTGATCGAGTTCACGCCCGACAGCGCGACGCGGTCGCGAAAGGCGTGGTCGTTGAACATGTCCTTCACCAGCCCCTGGCAATCGTCGAAATTGCCTTCGATGGCGAGCGCGTGCACGTTCGCCGCGGTCGGCGTCGTCATCTGACGCTGCTGCACCGGCGACACCTTGCCGTTCGGGAAGAGGATGAAGATATCGGTGCGGTCGCGTCCGGCGAAGGCTTCGATCGCCGCCCCGCCCGTGTCGCCGGAGGTCGCACCGGCGATCGTGGCCCGTTGACCCCGCTCTGCGAGCACATGGTCCATCAGCCGCGCGAGCAACTGCATTGCGACGTCCTTGAAGGCCAATGTGGGGCCGTGAAAGAGCTCCAGCACGAAGCTGTTCGGGCCTGACTGCACGATGGGGCAAACCGCTTCGTGCCTGAATGTCGCATAGGCCTCGCGCGTCAGCCGTTCGAAAACGGCGGGAGAGATTTCGCCGCCGAGATAGGGCGAAAGCAGGCGCATCGCGAGTTCGGGGTAGGTGAGGCCGCGCATGGCCCGTATTTCAGCCGCACTGAATTCAGGCCACTCCTGCGGCAGGTAGAGCCCGCCGTCGCGGGCGAGCCCTGCAAGCACCGCATCCGAAAAACCGAGGACCGGCGCTTCCCCCCGCGTGCTCACATATTTCATGCTTTTTCGTCCATTCTCGTCATCCGGTCTATTCGGCGGATCGTTAATTTTCGCGCTCTGGTCAGTCGCATTTTCGCCTCGCGGTTGCTATAGAGCAGCGGCTCTGCTTGAGGGAAGTGCGGTTTTATGGCGTCTCGGTCTAACAACGGTCGTTTTCTGGCGGGTATTGCGCTTGTGGGCTTCGTGCTTGCCGCCACGGGCTGTCAGTCCGGCGATGCCGGAAGCTTGCTGGGCTTCGGAGGCGGCGACAAGCAGAGACAGCCGGAAGAAGGCAAGGTTTTGGCGAGCGAGCTGCGCGCCTATTGCCCCACGGTCACCCTCAAGGAAGACACCGGCTACATCAACAGGTACGCCAAGGGCGGCGAGGAGGATCCGGCCAAGCTGTCATGGCAGGCTTCGATCAACGAGGTGACGCGTAGCTGCAGTCGCCAGACCGGCATGCTGGCCATGCAGGTGGCGCTCGCTGGCCGCGTGGTGCCCGGCCCGGCAGGCGCCGGCGGGACGGTCACCCTGCCCATCAGGATCACGGTTCTGAGGGGCGACGGCGAGGTTCTCTATTCGCAGACCCAGAACCATCAGGTCGGGCTTGGCGGAAACCAGGCGCAGCAGTTCCTTGTCAAGGATTCGAACGTGGTCGTTCCGATCCCGGAGAATAATACGCTGCAGGTCGTTGCGGGCTTCGACACCGGCCCGGCCAAGAAGAAGCGGGAAGACGAAGAACTCTTCTAGCGCTTGTCCGATTTACGCGTCCGACCATTCGGACAGCGCGGCTAGCACTCCCGGAAAATCCGCCCAGCGCCTGATCACCGTCTCTGCTCCGGCCTCGGTGAGCACGTCGGCGTGCCCGGCATAGCTGTGTGCGGCGCCGGTGAAGCCGATGACGCGCATGCCGGCCAGCTTGGCGCCGGCGATGCCGTGGACGGAATCCTCGATGACGAAGGTGTTGGCCGGATTTGCCCCGAGC
>DATDJN010000033.1:0-15847 GCA_036520515.1 Rhizobiaceae bacterium | reverse complement strand
AATTGCCTCCATATTCTGGCTCGATAAATAGATAAACAGTATCCGCCGCCGGCGCGGCTAGCTTTTGCGATATCTTTCGATCGTCGTCTGGTCGAGGCTGACGCCGAGGCCGGGCGCGTCGGGGACCGTGATCCGGCCGTCCGCTTCGATCGGGAGGGACTCTTTGGTGAGCTGCCAGCGCAGCGGCGACTCGCTCGTCGAATATTCGCAGGGCTCGTCCGCCCAATGCTGCGACAGGAAGGCGAGGTTCGCGGCGATCGTGATGTTCGACTTGTAGCCATGCGTCACGACGCGCCTGCCGAGCTTCTTGGCCCGTGCGGAGATGCGCATCAACTCGGTAATCCCGCCGGCCATGGTGACGTCGGGCTGGGCGATATCGATCCTGCCGCGCAAGAACGCTTCTTCATATTCGAAGCGGGTGGTCAGCCCAAGATCGCCGCCGCCGATCGGCACCCCGAAACCCTGGAAGCGCGCATGGCCGTCGAGGTCGTCAATTGGCAGCGGCGCTTCCACCCAGCAGAAATTGTATTCCGCGAAGATCGGCATCAGCGGCAGGCCTTCATCGGCCTTCGTCCAGGCGGTCGCGGCGTCGACCATCAGTCGGATGTCCGGTCCGACATGCTCGCGCGCGGCGCGGACGAGCGCCGCCGTCTTGTCGAGGTCGTCGCGCCAGAACGGATCGGCGACGATCTTGATCGCCTTGAGGCCGAGCTTCAGGCCGCGGTCGATGTTGTGGCGGACCTCGTCCGGGGATTCGCCAAGCGGATAGACGGTGCCGTAGGCGAGGACCCGGTCGCGTTGGCGGGCGCCGAGCAGCGCGCCCACGCTTTTTCCCTGTACTTTGCCGCGCAGGTCCCAGAGCGCAATGTCCACAGCGGAAATGGCATGGATGACGGCGCCGCGCCGCCCATAGTAGCTGGTGAGATCGTACATGCGTTCCCACAGCCCCTCGACGTCCGCGGGATCGGCCCCGACGATCGCCTCCTTCAGGCCCATGGCATGGGTGTGCGAGCGCGGCGCCTCGACGATGGCGCGGATCACGGACGGAACACTGTCCACTTCCGCAATGCCGGATACACCTTCGTCGGTGTGTACGAGAACCAGACAATCGTCGTACGACCCGTCGAACGTGTCGCCTGCCCAGCCTGGCACGCGCAGTTCGATCACCTCGATGTCCGTGATTTTCATGCAGTCCCTCCCCTGCTTTTAGTGGCGCGCGTGCAGCCGATCGAGCGTGTCGAGCAGCGTCTCCTCGGCGAGGTCGCCGCGCAGGTGCGCCTCGACAAGGTCGCCGGCCTTTTCCTGGAAGGCGAGGTAGCCGTCGTAGCGCGGGCGGATCCAGCAGCCTTCCATCGTAGCCCAGGTGTCACGGTAGCAATTGGCGAAGCGCGCGTTGACTGCGTCATCAAGCCAAAGCGCGCGGTGCGCCGGCTGACCGTGATGCTCTGCGAAGGCGCGCTGGGTAGAGAGTTCGGCGGCGAAGCGTACATAGTCGAGCGCGGCCTCACGATGCCTGCTTTTCGCCGAGACGGCGAGGCCGGTGCCGCCGATCGTCGAGCCGGACGGGCCGTTTGGACCGGGCAGTTCATGGAAATGCAACGGTCTGCCCTGGTCGGCCTCGGCGTATGTGGCGTAGCAGTAAACGGCAGGGCAGTAGACAAGGTCGTCGCACGCGGCCATCTGGTCATGCAGCCGGATGCTGTTCCAGTCGAGCACCTCCGACGGACAGTATTCGAGCAGTTCGCGCATAAGACCCAGCGCGCTCCGCGCGGTCGCCCTGTCGGCGAAAGGTTCCTCCTGCCGGGTCGCGCAGGGCGCGCCAAGATTGGCCATGAGAGTGAAAAACGTCATCAGGCTGTGGACGCCTGCGAGCCCGATGGCCAGGCGAAGTGATCTGCGCCTCGCCTTGTCGCCGAGCGCGACGAGTTCGCTCCAGGTCCGCGGCGGCACCACGCCGAGCGCCGACATGAGGTCTGGGCGAGAGACGGCGACCTGGCAAGCGGCGTCGATCGGCAACGCCCACAGGTGTCCCTGCATTCGGTACGTCGCGAGCGACGGCCCGACGAAAAGGTCGTCCGACAGCCCCTTTATTCCATCCAGCGGTGCAAGCGCCCCGGAAGCGGCGACCGCACCCATGAAGGGATGGTCGAGGACAATCAGGTCGTATTCCTCGGCGAGCGTGTCGACTGAGGTGAACTCGAAGCCGGCGAGGGGCCGCGCCGACCATTGGATGTCCACGTCCGGACGGCGTTGTCGGAAGCTCGCCATCGTGTACGTCAGCGGATCCATGGCGCGGCGATGAGCCCATGTCATCCCGCGCAGCGTCACATGCGTCATCCGGACGTTTCCTCCTGCAGATCGTCAGCCGGAAAATGCGCCGCGGGCACGCCTCCGTTTCTTGACTCGAATGCTAACACGGATAATGTGCCAGTCTACATAAATGTACGCGCATCCGGTATTTCGGAAAATGCGCGACGGGGAAGTGTCTGGCAGGGAGAACAGGACGATGAGAAAATCCGCATGGTTATCCGGCGCTGCGGTGGCGGCGCTCGGCCTGATAAGCTCGGCGACGGCCGGATTTGCCGCCGCTGGCGACGAGTGCGTCAAGATACTGGGATATGAGTGGAGTGGCGAGAAGCAGTCGATGGATCCCGCCGACATGCATTCGGGCGACGATGCCTATCACACATTCGCCGTCTACAACCGCCTCGTCGATATCGACGACAACTTCAACGTAAGCCCGGAACTCGCCACCGAATGGTCAGTGTCGGAAGACGGGCTGACCTGGACGTTCAAGCTGCGCGAAGGTGTGAAATTCCATTCCGGCAAGGACTTTTCTTCGGCCGACGTGGTGTGGAGCTTCAAGCGGCTGCTCGACGAGAAGACCGGGTCCGGCGCCCTCGCGGTGCTGGAGTTCCTCGATCCGGAAGGCATCAGCGGGCCTGACGCGACGACTGTCGTGTTCAAGACGAAGAACCCGGTGGTCGAACTGCCGGTGCTGATCACAAACAAGTTCACCAACATCGTGCCGGACGGCGCCACGGGCGAGACGCTGCGGCTGAAGGCCGACGGCACCGGCCCGTTCATGCAGGAGCAGTTCACGCCCAACGCGCCTGTGCGTATCCTGCGCAAGAACCCGAACTACTGGAACGCCGGCCAGCCCAAGTCCGAATGCCTCCGCATCACCGTGGCTCAGGAGCCCGTGGCGGCCGTCTCGGCGATCAAGGCCGGGCAGGTCGACCTGATGCTCAACGTCGATCCGTCCGTCATTCCGACCCTGAAGGACGATCCGTCGGTGAAGCTGCTCTCTACCGGCGCGTCGAACTCGATGACGGTGTCGGCTTGGGTCGACACGCCGCCCTTCGACAACCCGAAGGTGCGCGAGGCGATGAAGCTGGTGGTCGACCGCCAGGCGATGGTCGACACCGTGCTGCTCGGCTTCGGCGAGCCCGGCGCCGACAATCCGGTACCGGTCGGCAGCCCGGCCTCTTATGTGAAAGAAGCCCCCAGGCAGGACATCGAGAAAGCCAAGGCCCTGCTCACCGAGGCAGGCTACAAGGATGGACTTAGCTTCGATCTCTACACCGCCGAAGGCGTGCCGGGCATGGTGCTGATGGCGCAGGTCTATGCCGAGATGGCCAAGGCTGCGGGCATGAATGTCAACGTCATCGTCACGCCGGCGGAAAGTTTCTGGGACGATGTCTGGCTGAAGAAGCCGGCGGTGACCTCGGCTTGGTCGATGCGGCCGCCGGGCGAGGGCCTCGCCACCGCCTACACGCAGACCGCCAAGTGGAAGGAGACGCATTGGGAGCGTCCCGACTACGATGCGCTGCTGCTGAAGGCGAATACGACGGTCGACACGAACGAACGCAACAAGCTCTTCCAGGAAACCGGCAAGCTGCTGGCGACCGAAGGCGGGCTGGTGCTGCCGATGTTCGTGCACCAGGTGCTCGCGCTGCGCGCCAACTGCGACGGCTACACGCCACGGGCCCAGAATTTCAACCTCAACTTTGAAGACCTGAGCTGCAAATAATGGACTGTGCGTCCTGGGCGACGCCCGGGGCGCATTCCGTTTTCTGCCGACTTGCGAGGAGCCGGCTTGACCATCTTCAAACTTGTAATCCGTCGGTCGCTTATGTCGATTGTGACACTTCTCCTGGTGTCACTGATCATTTTCTCGATGCTGGAAGTGCTGCCGGGCGATGTCGCCTCGCGTATACTCGGCCGCGACGCGACCCCCGAGACGCTGGAGCAGCTGCGTACCGAACTCGGCCTCGACAGGCCCGCGCCCGTCCGCTACCTCGCTTGGCTGGGCGCGCTTGTCACCGGTGATCTCGGACAGTCCCTGGCGTCGAGCCGGCCGGTCTCCGAGATATTGGCGCCGCGTATCTTCAACACGTTGATGCTGTCGGCCTATGCCTTCCTGATCTACCTGCCGCTGACAATCGTCCCGGCGCTCTTGCAGGCATTGAACCGCGACCGCGCGACCGATCACGCCTTCTCTGTGGTGACACTGGTGCTGCTGTCACTGCCAGACTTCCTGTTGGCAACGATCCTGCTGCTCACCTTCGTTGTCATGGTTCCGATCCTGCCGGCGATTTCTCTGGTCGACGAAACCTCCACGGCCTGGGAATACCTGCGTGCGATGACGCTGCCGGCCCTTACGCTCGCGATCGTCATGGCTGTCTACGCGGTGCGCATGCTGCGCGACAATCTGGTCGAAGTTCTGGATTCCGACTATATCCGCATGGCCGAGCTGAAGGGCTTGTCGCGGCGGCGCGTGCTGTTGCGCCACGCACTGCCCAACGCGCTGGTGCCCACGCTGAACGTGACCGCGCTCAACCTCGCCTATCTGGTCGGCGGCGTGGTCGTGGTGGAAAAGGTTTTCTCCTACCCGGGCTTCGGCAGTCTATTGGTCGACTCGCTGCAGCTTCGGGACCTGCCGGTGATCGAGGCGACTGTGATGATCGCGGCCTTCGTCTATGTGGCGGCGAACCTCATAGCGGACGTCGCGGCGATCCTGCTCAATCCTCGGCTCAGGACCGGCTGAGATGAGCACAGAGATGTTTTCCGCCCCGCCGCGCCGGTGGACGGGCTTGTTGCCCCTCTGGAGCCAGACGCCGCTCAGTTTTCGCATAGGCCTGATTATCCTTACGATCCATCTCATCGTTGCGGCGACGGGACCGTTCTGGGCACCTTATGGCTTCTCGCAGATGGGCACGGGACGACCGCTCTCCGGCATGAGCTGGGCGCACCCGTTTGGCATCGACCAGCTTGGCCGCGACATCTTCTCACGTGTCGTGCATGGCAGCCACATCGTCATCCTTCTGGCCCTGTCGGGCACGCTGCTTGGCCTCTTCATCGGGGCAGTGCTCGGTCTGCTCTCCGGCTACATCGGCGGGTGGTTCGACGAGATATTGCAGCGCTTGCTGGAAGCGCTGATCAGCATACCCTTCCTCGTGCTGGCGCTGATAGCCATCGCGTCGGCCGGGCCAGAGCTCTCCGGCAACCCGGTGCTGATCGTGCTGGTGGTGGCGCTTGTCTATGCGCCACGCATAGCCCGCATGGCGCGTTCGGTCGCGGTGGACATCGCCACACGCGACCACGTCACGGTGGCGCGGCTGCGCGGCGAGAGCGCCTGGTCGGTAATGCGGCGCGAGCTTCTGCCCAACGCCACCAGCGTGCTTCTGGTCGAGTTCGCCCTGCGCGCGGGCTACGCGCCGGTGCTGATCGGCTCGTTGGGCTTCCTCGGTTTCGGACTGAGACCCCCTACGCCCGAATGGGGCCTGATGATCAGCGAAAACCGCGCGCTCATCATGGTCACGCCGGTGGCCGTGCTCGGGCCGGGCACGGCGCTCGCTTCGCTGGTGGTCGGGTTGAACCTCTTCACGGAGGGGCTGGCGCGCATACTCGGCCGCACCGTCAAGATCGGGGCGCAATAAATGAGCGTCGAGCCCGTGATTTCGGTCGAGGACCTGTCCGTGTCCTATCGTCAGGGCGTGGGCTTCAGCCGGGTCGTCGATGGTGTCAGTTTCTCGGTCGCGCCAGGCGAGGTGTTCGGACTGGTCGGCGAATCCGGCTGCGGCAAGTCGACCATCGCGCTGCAGCTACTGGGCTACCGCTCCCCGGCGATGCGAACCGACGGCGGGGAGATCCGTTTCGATGGAAGCGACCTGCTGACGCTCGACCGTGCCGGCCTGGACAAGGTGCGCGGCGCACGCATTGCCTTCGTGCCGCAGAACCCGACGACCGCGCTCAACCCCGGCATTCGGGTTGGCGCGCAGATCGACGAGATTTTGCGCGCCCACGGCAGCGGCGGTCCGGACAGAAGGCTTGAACGGACGCTGGAACTGTTCGCGCTGGTCGGTCTGCCGGCGAAGGCCGACTTCCTGCGGAGGTTTCCACACCAGCTTTCGGGCGGCCAGCAGCAGCGTGTCTGCATCGCCATGGCGCTCGCCTGCGACCCGGCTTTCGTCGTGCTCGACGAGCCGACCACCGGCCTCGATGTGACCACGCAGGAACAGATCGTCGCCCTGCTGATCGATCTCAGGGCGCGGCTGAAGATGTCGATGCTCTATGTCACGCACGATCTCGGCCTCCTGTCGCAGATCGCCGACCGTGTCGGCGTCATGTACGCGGGCAAGATGGTCGAGATTGCGCCCACTGCCGAGCTGTTCACGGACCCGAAGCATCCCTATACCCGCGGCCTTATCGGCTCGATCCCGCGCATCGAGGACCGCTCCGGGCTGCCGGCGCGGCCGCTGCGCGGATTGCTGCAGCGCCACGATCTGCCGAAGGGCTGTCCGTTTGCGCCGCGTTGCGACTGGGCGATGGAGGAATGCTTCGAGGAGCGGCAGGAATTGCAGACGGCCGGCGCGGCGCGCGAGGTCGCCTGCTGGCGCTGGCCCGAGATCATCGTCCCCGCCGACGCGCGCGCGGTGACGGAGGCAGCGACGGTCGAGCATGCCGAGCAGTTGCTCGCGATCGAGAATGTCAGCGTGATCTATGGCGCAGGCAAGAATGCGTTCGTCGCGCTGCGCGACATCAGCCTCGACATCGGTAAGGGCGAGACGGTGGCGCTGGTCGGCGAGTCCGGCAGCGGAAAGTCGACGCTCGCTCGAGCAGTCGCGGGGCTGATCGCACCGGCCGGTGGAAAGATCAGGTTGTCCGGCAAGGCGCTTTCGGGCCTGGTCAAGCGCCGTACGCCGGAAGAGCGCCGGCTGGTCCAGTTCGTATTCCAGAACCCCGACGCTTCGCTCAATCCGCGCGCGCGCATCGCCAAGGCGCTGTCGCGTCCGCTGGAGTTCTTCTTCGGCAAGGCGACGCCGCAGGACGTCAAGGCGGCGCTCGCAGACGTCAGGCTCGACGGCAAATATGCCGGCCGCTTCCCCGACGAGCTGTCGGGCGGCGAGCGCCAGCGGGTCGCCATCGCGCGTGGATTGATCGCCGAGCCGACGCTGCTGCTCTGCGACGAGATACTGTCGGCGCTCGACGTCTCCGTGCAGGCGAGCATTCTCGCCTTGCTACAGCGGCTGAAGGCTGAGCGCGGCATTGCCATGCTGTTCATCTCGCACGACCTGGCTGTGGTGCGGATGCTCGCCGACCGCGTCTGCGTGCTGTTCCGCGGCGATATCATGGAGATCGGCCGTCGCGACCAGATATTCGCCGCGCCCTTCCACCCATATACCCACAGTCTGCTCGAAGCGGTGCCGACGCCTTTGAAGCCAAGCCCGCATCGCGAGCCAGTCCGCGACGCGCCAAAGGCGCCGCCAGACTCGGGCTGCGCCTATGCGGGGCGGTGCGCATGGCAGATCGGCGAGGTCTGCGAAAAGCAACGGCCGCCGTGGCGCGAGACGGACGAAGGCCTGCGCATACGCTGCCATCATTCGCTGGAAGAACTCACGCGGCGCGCGACATGGCCGGGGACGACAACAGAAACGCAGGACCAAAGGGCGATTTTATGAAGATCACGAAGATCGAGTGTTTTGTGTTGTTGGTGCCGGACTATCGCGTCGATGCCAATTCGTCGGCACAGGACAACCTCGTGGTGAAGATCCACACGGATGAAGGTTTTGTCGGCATAGGGGAGACCGACACCAATCCCTGGGTCGCGCGCGCAATGATCGAGGCGCGCGGCACGCACGCCATGGGTCTAGGCCTGACCGAAATGCTGCTCGGCGCCGATCCAAGCGACGTCGAGGGCCTGTGGGAGAAGCTGTACCGGGGGTCGGCGATGACTGGCCGGCGCGGGCTTGGCATCTGCGCCATCGGCGCGCTCGACATGGCGCTCTGGGACCTGCGCGGCAAGGTCGAGGGCAAGCCGTGCTGGCAGCTTCTCGGCGGCGCGGTCAATCCCGTCATAACGCCCTACGCCTCGCTGCTGCCCGAGGGGGACGACGTCGAAACCTACACGCGCATACTGGTCGAGCGTGCGGTAAAGGCGAAGGAACTTGGCTTCCGGGCCGTCAAGCTCGAAGTCTGCACCAAGGGGCCGTATTCTCACAACTCGCTGCAGATCGAGGACGATCGCGAGATCGCCAGGATCGTGGGCGCCTGCCGCAAGGCGATCGGTCCCGAGATGACGGTGATGGTGGACGTCGCCTATGCCTGGCGCGACTGGAAGGAGGCGTTGCGCGCGATCGAGATGTTCGCGGACCAGGACATCTTCTTCATCGAGACGCCCCTGCCTTCCGACGACTTCGAGGGCTATGCCAAACTGGTGCACGCCTCGCCGGTGCGGGTCGCCGCAGGCGAATGGCTGAACACGCGTTTTGAGTTCCTGGAGCTTTTCCGGGCCGGCGCGCTCGATGTGGCGCAGCCCGATGTCGGTCGCGTCGGCGGCCTGACCGAGGCGCGGCGCGTCGCGCAGCACGCGGCTGACCATGGCCTGCTCGTCGTGCCACATTGCTGGAAATCGGCGATCGGCATCGCCGCCTCGGCGCACCTGTCGGTCGTGTCGCCGACCTGCACTCACATCGAGTTCCTGCCGCCGGCGCTTGCCGATTCGAGGCTTCGGCAGGAACTCTGTTCCGAGGAACTGCCGGTCGTCGACGGCCGCATTCCCCTGCCGACCAAGCCGGGGCTCGGGGTCACCATTGACGAGAATGCACTTCAATCGTTCCGCGTGTAGTTTCTGCTTTCAGGCACGCCCGTCCAAGGGCGGAAACCGGGGGTCGGGCGTTGCGGCCCGCGTCCCCGGTGCCCTCGCACGTCACTCCTTGATGAAGGCGAGCAGGTCCGCGTTGATGACGTCGGCGTGGGTCGCGATCATGCCGTGCGGATAGCCGGGGTAAGTCTTCAGCTTGCCGTTCTTTAGCAGCTTGACAGAAAGAAGCGCGGAATCGGCGATCGGCACGATCTGGTCGTCTTCGCCGTGCATGACCAGGGTCGGCACCGAGATCGCCTTCAGGTCTTCGGTCTGGTCAGTTTCCGAAAACGCCTTGATCCCGTCATAGTGGGCCTTCGCGCCGCCCATCATGCCTTGTCTCCACCAATTGCGTACAGGCCCCTCCTGGAGCTTCACGTCCTTGCGGTTGAAGCCGTAGAACGGGCCGCCCGCCAGATCGAGGTAGAACTGGGAACGGTTGGCGGCGAGTGCCGCGCGCAACTGGTCGAAGGCCTCTACCGGTTGCCCGCCGGGATTGGACGCGGTCCTGACCATCAGCGGCGGTATCGCACTGATCAGCACGGCCTTGGCAACGCGCCCTTGGGGCTCGCCAAACTTGGCGACATACCGCGCGACCTCCCCGCCACCCGTGGAGTGGCCGATGTGAACGGCGTTTCTGAGATCGAGATGCTCGGCGACCGCCGAGGCGTCCGCCGCATAGTGGTCCATGTCGTTGCCAGTGTCGACTTGTGTGGACCTCCCGTGACCGCGCCGGTCGTGCGCCACGACACGATAGCCGTTCGCCAGGAAGAACAGCATCTGGTTGTCCCAATCGTCGGCGCTGAGCGGCCAGCCATGGTGAAAGACGATCGGCTGGGCATTCTTGTCGCCCCAGTCCTTGTAGAAGATCTGCGTTCCGTCTTTCGTCGTTACGTAACCGCTGCCCATGTCGAGTTCTCCTGTTGAAAGGTTGGGGGTCGTCTGCGCCGATGCAATGGCCGGAAGCATGTTCGCCGCCGCCACCCATGCCGACCCCGCCATCAGGTCGCGGCGGTTCAACCAGAATGCCGATACGAGTCTTTGTCCACCCACTTGCGGCCCCTCCATCGTTTTTCTTGACGAGAAGGAAGTAGCCGGTAGCGGACAAGGGCAGAATTGTACGCCCGGCTCGGACGCTCATACGAAGGTTTGTACGGCGGCTTTCACGCGTCATCCGACATCTGGCCGCGCGCTGTTCTTTGAACCTGGGATGTCGGGGCTATCTGCTGAAGACGCTTTCGACGCAACGCAGGATGGCGTCGCTGTCGGCGGGCTTGTCCAGAAAAGCGATGGCGCCCGCTGCCATCACGCGTGCTCGCGTGGCCTCCGTCGGAAAGGCCGTCATGAAGATCGTCGGGAACAGGCGGCCGGCGGCGATCAGCTCGGCTTGGAGCTGGTCTCCGGTCATGCCCGGCATCTGCACGTCGGTGATCATGCAGTCGGGTTCGCCAGCCGTGCTGTCGTCGAGGAATTCCAAGGCTGACGAATAGCCGCGGACCTCGTAGCCGAAGGATCTGAGCAGGCTGGTGAGGGAGCTCAGCACCCCGTCGTCGTCGTCGACTATTGCAATGGTGTGCGTGTGGGGCATGATCGGCGGTCGTGCCGGATTTCTCGCGGCAAGGGCTCTCCAGTTTGTACACCTTCTAATGGAGGAGCTTGCTGCCAAAAGAAATCATACGGAGGTTTGCAGGCGGACCGTCAGCGTCCCGAAATGCCGAGCGCCTCCGCCTTGCGTACCAGGTCGGCAAGGGTTCGCACGTTCATCTTGCGCATCACGTTGCCACGATGGATCTTGACCGTGATCTCCGACAGGCCGATCAGGCCGGCCACCTGCTTGTTCATCAGCCCGGCCACGACATGTCGCATCACTTCGCGCTCCCGGGGCGTCAGCGTCTGGTATTCGGCGCGCAGGTTGTCTGTCTCGGCGCGCGCGGCTTTGCTCTTGCGGTCGCGCTCGATCGCGGCGGTAACGGCGTCGAGCATGTCCTGGTCGCGGAACGGCTTAGACAGAAAGTCGACAGCGCCTGCCTTCATCGCGCGGACTGTCATTGGGATGTCGCCGTGCCCGGTCATGAAGACGACGGGAAGGTCGATGCCATGCTCGGCGAGCTGCGACTGGAAGTCGAGGCCGCTCAGCCCCGGCAGGCGGACATCGAGGATGAGGCACCCCGGAGCCTGGGGTAGTTTCGCCTGGAGCATGTCCGCCGCGTTGCCGAACTGCAGCGTCGCCATGCCGACCGAGCGGAACAGGCTGTCGAGGGCGTCGCGTACCCCCGGATCATCCTCGACGATTGCGACGAATGGCGATGGTTCCTGAGGAGCTGAAGCAACTTTCATGATTGTGCCCTCGCCACTCGTTCTTGGGCTGCGCTTTCACCGGATGCGGGGAGTGTCGCTCGAAAGACTGCGCCGTTGCCGACCTCGCTTTCGGCCGTCAGCCTCCCTCCATGGGCCTCCACCGTCGTTCTGCATATCGCAAGGCCCATTCCCATCCCATCCTGCTTTGTCGAGAAGAATGGCTCGAAAAGCCTTTGCAGGTGTTCGGTTGAAATTCCCGGTCCGGTGTCGCGCACTGCAATCTCGACGCTCTCCGGCGTGGTTTGCGTCGCAGCGATGGAAAGCAGGCGCTGCCCCGATTGTCCAGCCATGGCGTGCGCCGCGTTGATCATGAGGTTCACGAGGACCTGCTGGAGCTGGATGCGGTCTCCCTGCAGCGCCGGCAGGTCGGCGGGGACATCGACCCGCAATTGCACGTTGGCCTTGGCAAGCTCCCGCGCGACCAGCGCAGCCGCGTCCTCGACCAGGGCCGACAAGGCGAGCTCGCCTCGCTGCGAAGGCGCCTTCTTGAGAAAGGCGCGGATGCGCTTGACGATATCGCTTGCTCGACGCCCCTCCGACACGACGCGGGCCAATGCCGTTTCGACCTCCTCGAGTTCGGGCGGATCGCGGCGCAGCCACCGCATCCCGGCCTCGGCGTTGGTCACTACCGCCATAAGCGGCTGACTGACTTCGTGGGCGATCGAGGCGGTCAACTCGCCCAGCGTTGCGACGCGCGTCGCATGGGCGAGTTCCGCCTGCGCCTGCTGAAGCGCGTCGTGCGCCAGCCGTCGTTCGGTGATGTCCACGATGTAGACGAGGACATGGTCGCCGTCGTCCGACGAGGAGGGGAACGTTATGGCGAAGAGGACCGGGATGGTCCTGCCGTCGCTGGCCAGTATCTCGGTCTCCCCCTCGAAAAAAGGATCGCCTCGCACGAACGCCGCCAAGGCGTCGGGAAGCGTCGTGTCGGTATCGCTCAGGATGTTTTCGAGGGCGGTCACGAACTGGGTGGAACCTTCCCCCGCCACCATGGAAAGGAAAGCCGGATTGACGTCGACGACCCGTATCAGTCGCCTGGCCCGCTCAAGGAATTCGGGAGTGTTCGCCAGACGCTCGACCGCAATGCCGTTCGCAGCCGCCGTCGAGAGTTCGGCTTTGACGTCACTCCAGTCCTCGTCGATGACCCCGATCCGGCTCGAATCGAACATCCGGCGGTAACGGCGTTCGCTCCTGACCAGGGCCGCATGGGCCGCCTGGCGCCCGGTTATGTCGGTATGGGTCTCCAGCACGCCTACCGGCTTTCCTTGCCGATCGCGCTGCACCGCCCATCGACTGTCGAGGACCAGCCGCGCGCCGGATCGGGTTTCCTGCTCCAGAATGCCGTCCCAACGCCCGCTGTCGAGAAGCTGAGCCTCCACCGCGGCGCGCTCTTCGGGATAGCGGGTACGAAGCAGCTCGTCCGCGACCCGGCCGATCGCCTCTTCGGCCGACCAGCCGTAAACCTGTTCGGCGGCGTCGTTCCAGAAGCTGATGACGCCGCCGATGTCGCGCACGAAGATCATGTCGTGCGACAGGTTCAGCAGCCGCGCCTGCGCTGCCTGCGTGGCCGTCGCCGCCTGGCTTTGGAGGGCCAGCGCCGTGGCGATCCCTATGGCTGCAATGCTTACGAGTGCCCGCAGCGCCGCCGAAGCCCATTCTTCGACGCCATGCTGGAGGTGATAGGCGATCAGGGTGAGCACGACCGCAACGGCAGACGCGACATAGACATCCTTTCGCGACGAGGTGCGCGAGGCGATGAGTACGACGAGCACATAAAACACTGCCACCGCTCCTTCGAGCGGCAACAGCACATCGACCAGGAAGATGCCGAGTGCAAGCAACGCGGCGACGATACGGTACATCGCGGTGCTCATGATGCTTCACGCTCCAGGTCGTTGCGGGGTTGATCGCGCAAGGGAGTATCGCGGCAGGATTGCACGGCGATGCGGAGATTTGGAAGAGCCGGCTGCGGACGACTGCATAGGCGGTTCTTCAGGCCACCTCGTTGGTCGGCAGCCGGCTGAGGCCCGGCTGGTGGAGCGGGAGTTCGATCGAGAAGACGGAGCCCTCGTTCTCCACCGAGCGCACCGAAACCGGGTGGCGAAGCAGGTCGGCCGTCTGGCGAACGATGGCAAGGCCGAGCCCGAGGCCGTCCGACCGGCCTGATTGGCTGCCTCGCTCGAACGCCGCGAAGATATCTTCGAGACGGGAGGCGGCGATGCCGCAACCGTCATCCTCCACCTCGACCGACAACCGGCCGGGTTCACTCCGGCAAGCGACCCGGACGTGGCCGCCAGGCCCGGCATACTTCAACGCGTTACCGACGAAGTTGCGCAGGATGGTATGCAGCATGTCGGGGTCCGTCTCGACCAGAAGGTCCGACCGGCAAAGCTTCATCTCTATCCGGCAAGCCTCTGCGTAGAACCGCCAGTCCCGCTCGAGGCGCGCCATGACGTGCGCCATCGATACGACCTCGACGTTTGGCCGCAACGCGCCGCCGATCTGGGAAAGCTTGGCTATATCCTGGAGTTCGCGGTCCAGCCGCTTCATCGCATCGAGCGCGACGTGCAGACGCTCCGCGCCCGCTTCCGTCGTGCCCTCCTCGACGGCGCGCGCCATGGACATCATCGCTACGTGGAGGGGCTGCCTCAGGTCGTGGCCCGCGACCGCCATGATCCTCGCCATTGCGAGGTATGCAGCATTGGCGACTGCCTCTTGCGCCGGCATTTCGATCCCTCGGTTCTTTCCAGTCGATCGTCCGGCACGCTATGTCGGGATCGGCGTCGCGGAAATCATACGTAGGGTTAAGGTTTGCCGTGACGCATTCACACCTACGTATGAACGAGACAGCCTTAGCGCCGATTCAAGGCGCCGCCTCCTGCCCCTACCCTCTCCTTCGTCAGGCCAATCGTCTGATCCGGCCAAACCGGCGACCGCAAGGCAAGGGAGACCATCATGAACCAGCTATCGCTCCACGTCAGCAAGACCGCGCCCCTCCACACGCCGACCGACCTTGGTGCCCAGGCCTCGACCGAGATCGCCGCCGCACTGACCGGCGTGCTGGCCGACGTGTTCGCGCTCTACATGAAAACCAAGAATTTCCACTGGCACCTGTCCGGCCCGCATTTCCGGGACTACCACCTGATGCTCGACGAGCACGGCGACCAAATCTTCGCGATGACCGATGCGCTGGCAGAACGAGCCCGCAAGGTGGGCGGCACGACGCTCCGCTCGATCGGTCACATCGCCCGTGTCCAGCGCCTGCTCGACAACGACGCGGACTATGTCACTCCGCAGGACATGCTCGCCGAGCTTGCCGACGACAATCGGCGGCTCACCAGTTTCCTGCGCGCTGCGCATACGGTCTGCGAGACCTACAACGATGTCGCCTCCACCAGTCTCATCGAGGTCTGGATCGATGAGGCTGAGCGGCGCAGCTGGTTCCTTTATGAGTCCACGCGCACGTCCCGTTGACCATCCGCGGCCCCGGCGTCGCATTTCCAATGGGTTGAGGTGCCGGATTGCATGTTGAAGCTCATGGCCGAAGAGACTGCTGTCCCACGGGGCAGCGCCGGCTGTAGGAGGACATGTGCATGACCATTATTGCAACGTCCAAAGTCGGCCTCAGCTGGGATGTCCTTTGCGCGAGGCGGCCAGGACTCAATCGGGACCTGCCGCCGGGCAACGAGGACCGGATGTGGGTGGCGAATTCAGCGACGCTCATCCAGGGTTCGCAGGATGCCGTGCTGGTGGATACGTTTCTGACCACCGAACAATCGCAGACCTTGATCGACTGGATCGCGGCGAGCGGCAAGAGGCTCACCGCGATCTATGTGACGCATGGCCACGGCGATCACTTCTTCGGGCTGGCGGCCCTGCTTGCGCGTTTCCCGCGGGCCAGGGCGCTCGCCACCACGGCGGTGGTGGAAGCGATGCGGACCCAGCTCACGCAGGCAAGCCTGGATGGATTCTGGCGACGGCTCTTTCCCGGTCAGATCCCGGAAGGGCTTCGGATCGCCGACCCCATCGAGGGAGACGTGCTGGAGCTTGAGGGGCATGAACTGCGGGTCGTGGAGACGGGTCGTACAGATACCGCTCACTCGACCGTCCTCCATGTGCCCTCGATCGGGCTGATCGTCGGCGGCGACGTGGTCTATAACCGCATCCATCCCTATCTCAGCGAGACCAATACAGAGAGCAGGGTCGAATGGATCGCGGCTCTCGACCGTCTTGCAGCGCTGGAACCACGCGCCGTCGTTGCCGGCCACAAGATTCCCGAGAATGACGACGATCCACGGATCCTGGGTGAAACGCAGCAGTATCTGCGCGATTTCAACCGGCTCG